>JAUSAB010000074.1 GCA_030653035.1 Desulfocapsaceae bacterium
TGCTTTCTCTCTTCCCACCAAAGAAGAAGGCCGTCAACAATAAAATCGCTGGTTTTGTAGCTGGTGCCGAAAAACTGCTTTCGCCGTCATGTTTGTATACAGCAAGGTGGTACGCAAATGAGATTCAGCCTCACTGTGAGGTCCCATAATGGTATGTATCTCGGCAAGCAGTTCAGTATTTTTCTCTTCTGTTCTCGGCTTAACCCGCGTGGATATCTCATTTACACATGAAATGCCGGTTTTGAATTCATTGATTCCAACTTGCACTACGGATCGCCCCCAGCCAAATACATCCTCAGCTACTCGATACTTGCCGTCCAGCAATACCAGCGCTACATCTCCCATTGCACGACGCCGTCGAGCAGGCCAGGGAATCAAGTCAACCAAACGAGAAACCAAATCTACTATTTCTGTTGTTACACCCTGTTGAGCCAAAATCGATGTTTTCATACGCAGTTCCTCCTTTGCTGTATAAAAACACTATATGCGGTAATTTGGTATTTTCCAAGTCCCTTAGGTACTAAACACGGGAGTTGACTGAACATAGCAGAAATTGAACTCAGCGCTTTGAAGCGACAATGCCTTGCGGGTCGAATTGACTGTATTGAGAAGATGCGAGCCGAAGTGGCGGCATGGAATACCGATCGAAACAACCGTCAAACCAAAATTGATTGGCAGTTCAGCACGAATGATGCACGAATCAAACTGAAACGACTATATCCGAAACTTTAAAATATACACTGTACTAGTCCGCTGATACTCGGACCTATTTCACTACCATTGCTAGATTCATTTCCTCCATGGACAAAAGGAGATCATCCTTCTGTCCATGGATATTTTGCTGATCCCTGGTCTGTGACGACCTGGGTCTGGTCGGCAGGGAGATTATTTGCCATCGACGGCAGCAAAATGCCTGCCAATGCCGGCAAGGAATGGGTCAGGGGGTGACTGTCTCTAAATTGCAGGGGCAGCGGAAGCAGAAGGTGGTGCCTTTTTCCGGCGAGGAGGTGAAGCTGACCCGGCCTTTCAGATAGCGCTCGCCCAGCAGTTTGATGCTGTAGGTGCCCAGGCCCCGGCCCGAGCCCTTGGTGGAGAAGGAGCGCTGGAAAATCTGCAACTGCACTTTCTCAGGCATGCAACTCTGGTTGTGGATCCAGAACTCCAGTTCGTCTTCGACCTGCTCGCAGCCGAGACGGACCACAGCCCCCCCGGGGGAGGCCTCAATGGCATTCTTGGTCATATTGATCAGGATGCGGTGCAAAAGACGTGGGTCGGTGAAAAAATCCGTTACCACGGCATCGGCGGCAATTTCCACCCTAATGGTTTGATCGTTGCCTCCATTATTGTAAAAAGCAGCAACCTCATCAAGCAGGGAAAGACTTTCGCAGGGTTCTACCTGCAGGCGCAGATCGTTGTTTTCCGCTGCATCCAGGGCGCGCTGCGCCTCGACCTCGTCGGCCAGTCGATGCGCATAGCGGTGCAGAACATTCTGAAACTGCTTCTCTTTTTCCGCACTCAGTTCTTTTTCGCAGAGAGTTCGACTTAAGCCCACCATGCCGTTGGCAATATTGGCCACATCGTGAAAGAAGATGCGCTCCAGAGCCTGCCGCCTTTTTTCATGGGAGATATCGGTGAGAAAGAAGAGAGAGAGGCTGGTGTCAGGGCCGGGGAAGGGCGCAGTCTGTACCCGGAAGTCAAAAGACTTGCCGCTGCCCTCATGCCTGATCCGGCATTCCTGAGCTGCTTCGTTTGCCGACTGGTACAGGAGGGAAGTGATTTTGCTCGCGCCGCATGTGGTGCAAAAGACACTGGAGCCGCAGCCTAAGGCACTTTGCACGGCATTCTCACAGGTCAGGGCGTCCCCCGGTTTTTTCCCAAGCACCTCGGCAAGGCATGTTGCGCCGAGGAAATGCAGAAAGGAATGATTGGCGAAAACGATCTGCCGGGCATGATTGAGAATCAGGACAAAGCCGGGAAAAGCGTCCAGGACGCCCAACAGCTGATGATTGCTACTGATCGCCTTACTCTGGTTTTCGATTTCAATCTGAGAGCTGCATAGTTGCAGGGATATTTCGGAAGGACGGAGAGGGTCGATCATATTCGGAGGAAAGATGTTTAACCGGTTGGGGGTTTAGATACGGACGAATTTGTCCGGCATCGTGAATTGTTGGATGCCGATTTCAATCCTGTAATATTATTGGCATTGCCCAGTTCTGCAATGTTTTTTTGCAGCTTAATAGATTTAGCAGCTCAACACGGGGACTGCTGCGCTTGGCACATCACTCCCCGCTGCCTTATCTCCCAATAAAATTCTCGCATAACCCGCAAATTCAGGTTACGGAAAAACATGCGAGGCTTCTGCCAGCAATTGATCGGCCCGTATCTGGCTCAATCATTTTTCCACACTATAATTTCAGAAAGGAGTAAACAACCATGATTCTGGATGTACTTGAAAATGCACACCGCTATCTGACCCTGCACAAAGGATTTGCCCAGGCATTTGAGTTTCTTGGACGCCCGGACCTGAAGGAACTGCCGGTGGCCACCTATAAGATAAACGGAAAGCGGGTCTATGCGATTGTGTCCAAGGACCCTGGCTGCAAGAAAGAGGATTCCCTCCTCGAAACCCACGAAAAATACATTGATATCCAGTTGGTCTTGGCAGGAACCGATACTATGGGATGGAAGACTAAGTCATTATGTAAGCAGCCATCCACAAAATATGACCCTGAAACTGACCTGCAATTTTTCATGGACGAGCCGGATGTCTGGCTGCCCACTCCCGGCGGAGCCTTTGCGATCTTCTTTCCGGAAGATGCGCATATGCCACTGATCTCGTCAGGGCAGATCCATAAAGTTGTTGTCAAGATTGCCGTCAACCAGGCGTGAAAAACAATTTCGGATATTATTGATATATGATATAAGTATTTTTCGTGTAGGCCGTGAACAATTGCCATTATCCAAATTGAACCCCCGGCCATAGTCGCCAACCAGTTATCCATCCACCACAAGGCGTCTTTTTGATGAACGGCAGTAAAAGAAAACTGATACTCATTGCAATGACTTTCTGGCTTTGCATCCTGGGCAGTTTTGCCTACTGGTTTGCAGTAGACACCAGAAACGAAGAAAAACAACGGGCGCTGATTACCGCCAACGCCTTTTTCCAGCAAGTCGTAATCAGCCGTCAGTGGAATGCCTCACACGGTGGAGTTTATGTCCCTACCACCAACACAACTCAACCCAACGAATATCAGCCTGTTCAAGACCGAGACCTTATCGCCGACAACGGTCTCAAACTAACCAAAGTCAATCCTTCCTACATGACCCGGCAGCTAGCGGAAATAGCTAAAAAAAATGAGCGCGGCATTCAGTTCCACGTCACCAGCCTCAAGCCAATCAGGCCCGAGAACAAAGCAACAGAGTGGGAAGAGACGTGGCTCAAATCCTTCGACAAGGGGAGCAGGGAGCAGGGTGAATTCTTCGCAGATGGCACAACCACCTGGTTCCGCTACATGGCTCCTCTTCCTACCGGACCCGAATGCCTCAAGTGTCACGCCCAGCAGGGATACAAGGAAGGTGATATCCTGGGCGGTCTCAGCGTCTCCCTGCCCTATCCCACCCGCACTCACATCCACTATTTTACTGGCTATGCTTCGGTGGCAGTCATCGGCCTCATCTTCATCTTTATCGGCGGCACCTTTTATGAACGGAAACAGCGCCTGCTTGAAGCAACCTTCGACAGCCCGGTTCCGATTTGCGTTACCGACAAAAATCATACGATTCTGATGGCGAACAAATCATACTGGGCCGAGTTCGGCGCCCTCCCTGACGATCAAAAAACAATCAAGTGCTATGAACACCGTCCGGGTAAATCTTGTCACACCGAAAATTGCCCACTCACCCGGATCAGGGGTGGAGCGGAAAAATACGTCTGCGAAACCAGCATGGAAAAGAACGGGATAACCCACCACTTCATTGTCAGCACCAAACCGTTGTTTAACACCAAAGGAAAAGTGATCGGAGTTATCGAAAGTTTTCAGGAGATAAACGAGCGCAAGCGGGCGGAGGAGGCGCTTGAGGAATCCAACCACAAGCTTGAAGCCCTGAGCAACACTGATGGGTTGACGGGGATAGCCAATCGCAGGCGTTTTGACGAGGTGCTGGCCCAGGAGTATTCCAGGCTTGCCCGTTCAAGGGCAGAACTGTCAGTGATCCTGTTGGACATCGACATCTTCAAGTCGTTCAATGATTGTTACGGACATGTCGCCGGCGACAAGTGCCTGCAACAGGTTGCCCAGGTGATGGCAGATTGTGCTGCCCGCCCTGCTGATCTGGCCGCCCGTTATGGCGGCGAAGAATTCTCCTGCATCCTGCCGGAGACAGATAGCAATGGTGCGGTTGCCATCGCCGAGAATATCCGGCGGGAGATCATGGCCCTTGCCATCCCCCACAAAAAGTCGAAAATAGCTACCTGCGTCACTGCCAGTCTGGGAGTGATAACAGTGCAGTGCACTGTCGGCGGATCGATTGTGGACATTCTTACCCAGGTGGACAAGCAACTCTACCGGGCCAAATCCTCTGGTCGCAACCGGGTGAAATTCATCACTACCCACAATGTTGGGGACGAAATCGAAGACAAGTGGATGCGGCGGCCAGCTAATCGACTCACAGGCCCTCTTTCACAACTCCGACGAGCTACTCGTAGCCGTTCTCTCGGCTCGTCCATCCACGGAGATTTTCATGATCAATACACAACATCTTGACGATGTCAGCCAGCACTTCCACAACAAAGAATGAATTTTTGAGGCAGTTAGGTTTCCCACCATGGTGTCAACACGTCGCCTAATCTAATTGTCTGGACTTCCTTACAAGCTACTGCCCAGCAGATAACAAAAACAGCAACCGGAGACAGACTGGCGGATATCAACCTGCCGCACGTACGGTGTTCACAGATCTCCTTCCTCATACAGCCGGATCATTCAACGCCGCCAGCCGGCAGCCAGCCCCCCCTGTCCGTGCTGGGCCTGCTGATCATTATCGACTGGGGCCTCTGTGTTAGGCGAGATCTCGCGGGATTGGCATTTTTACATAAGCAGCCCTCCTCGGCAATGCCTTCATCTGTGACGCTCTGTCCAATCCCCATGACTGTTCTCAAATTCGTCTTATATGACTACTCGCCACTGGTGGTCGGCCTGGCAACGTTGTGGTAGCAGCAACATTGAACAAAGAAGCAACACCTTGATCAAATCAAACGGAGCTTGAAGACTTGACCTCTTTTCTCATTATTTATCTATCGGTCTATTCCCTTGCCCACTACTACATCTTGCGGAAGATCAGTGCGGCCTTCCCTCCGGGCAGAACAGCCAACACAGGGATAGTTTTGTTTATGGCGGTCATGATCATGGCACCAATAATGGTCCGGCTGGCCGAAAAAAACGGCATGGAAGCAGTGGCCAGATTCTTGGCCTATACAAGCTACAGCTGGATGGGGCTGCTTTTCCTTTTCATCACCCTTGCCGGCACAGTTGATGTGGTCCGTTTTCTAATCCCGGCTGCGGAAAAATTTCACAAGCAAAAGTTTGCCAGGGTAAGGGTGTTGCCACGGCAACTATTTGCTATACAGGCAATGCTGGCGATTGCCGTTTACGGCTACGGACTATTCGAAGCAGCGGATATCCACCTCGAGCATATCAAAATCGTCAGTCCCAAAATTACGGAAAAAACCGGCAGAATACGTATTGCCCAGATCTCGGACGTTCATCTGGGTCTCATTATCAGGGAGGGAAGACTTAAAAAAATTATTGCCGCAATAAATGAGGCAAATCCCGACATTCTGGTATCCACCGGCGATCTGGTTGACGGCCAGCTCAACCACCTCATCAAAGAATCTGGCCTGCTGGCTACGGTCAAGCCCCCTCTGGGTAAGATCGCCATTACCGGCAACCATGAATTCTACGCCGGCCTGCCGGACGCCTTGGATTTCACGAAAAAATCAGGGTTCACCATGCTGCGCGATCAAGGGATGGTGATCGGCGGCATCAATATTGTCGGGGTGGATGACCCGGTAGTCAAGTCATTGGGCACAGGGAGCGCAGAGTCAGAGCACAATCTTCTTCTGGCCCAACCCAAGGGGAATTTTACACTCCTCCTCAAACACCGGCCCGATATTAATCAAAACAATATAGGCCTTTTTGATCTCCAGCTTTCCGGCCATACCCACAAGGGTCAGATATTTCCATTCAACCTGCTGACCTGGTTCTTTTACCCCCAACAGGCCGGTCATCTCACCAGGCTGCAAAGTGGTTCTCTCTACCTGAGCCGCGGCACCGGTACCTGGGGCCCGCCCATCCGCCTTCTGGCGCCGCCTGAGGTGACCATCATCGATCTGGTACCTGAAAAAAGAATGGAATAAGCAAAAGGGGGGTTCCAAAAATTTTCTTCGACAGCAGAGAGAAAACATATAAACTGTAGCCACTTTTGTTGGCCCTAGCTCATTTTCTCACGATAAAAACGAAAACGTTCCCCCGGATGAGTAGCGCGTTGTTTGCGTCTACCTCGATCCATTTGATGTCCCGGAGTTTGATTTACCTTGATATTGGATCGTAGCAAAAGCGCTACTCATCCGGGGCGATGTCCCGCGAAGCGGGACATCAAGTTATTATCCAGTTTCTGTATACCACTCTAAATGAGTGATATACAGAAAGATGGCAATATTTCAGACCCCTTGATCGGAGTCCTGCTATGGTCAACATACTTCAAAATTATTGACAGCGAATAACACCGTCCCCCGGAACCCTGTGACAGGATGACACGCGTCCTGTCACAGCCCCCTTTTCAGCGTCTCCAGGTATTCCTCCCATTCCAGAGGAAGCATGTTTTTTTTTCTGGTATTGCACTCCTTGCAGGAAGGCACCAGGTTGTCTCTGGTGCTGCGCCCGCCACGGGTCAGAGGGACCAGATGATCCATGGTCAGTTCCTGGAAAGAAACTATCTGCAGGCAATAATAACACTTGCCGGAAGCGGTCTTCTGCTGCCACCATCGGGTCTTGCGCATCTCCCTGGCCTTGGCCCGCTCGGTGCGGATTTCAGCCTCGTCCATCCCATCAAAACCAAAAAAATCCATCATCCGCTCACCAGCTCGCCCACCAGGATCTTGCGCACCGCCCCGACCAGATATAAAGAACCGGCCACCACAATCAGGTCTCCGACCTCGGCCAGGGCCTCAGCCCTGGCCAGGGCCTGATCAACCCGGGCAATACACTCGCAACGTTTCCGCGTCTCGGCATCAAGATTTTCCAGCAAGTGCTCAGGCGTTGCGGCCCGTTCTCCCTCCGGCTGGGTCAGCAGCAGAATCGCGGCCAACTCGGCAATCAGCGGCAGGGTATTACCCAGATCCTTATCCAGCATGGCACCCCAGACCACGATCAGCCGTTTATACTCATATTCCTGGCGCAGAGTGAGCACCAGGCTCTCCACCCCCGCCGGATTGTGCGCCCCATCAAGGAGATAACAGATGGTGTCTTTATCCGTTGCCTGCACCTGTGCAACCACGTCCCTGCTTTGCCGGTCCAGGCAGATATGCTCCAGACGGCCGGGCCACCGCACCGCCGCAAGACCTGCGCGAATCGCCTCTTGCGAAAGCAGAAACCCGTGCGACCGCAGCAAGGGCAGCACTGCCAAGGCCAGGGAGGCGTTTACAATCTGATAGCTGCCCCGCATGGAACAGCGCAAAGAATCAAGACGCTCACCGGGCATGACACCACTCCCCGGCAGCCACGACCAGAGGCGATCACTGCCCGGCTCGGCATGAAAATCCTGACCATACAGATACAGGGGGGCGCTGCGCTCCTGACAGGTCCGCCGCACGACATCCAGCCCTTCATCCGCCGCCACCCCGGCCACCACCGGCACAGCGTCCTTGACAATCCCGGCCTTTTCAGCCGCCACTGCCGCCACGGTTGTACCCAGATAGGCCTCATGATCCATGGTCACATTGGTGATCACCGAGACCAGCGGCACAACCACGTTCGTGGCATCCAGCCGACCGCCAAGCCCTGTTTCGAGTATCACCAGATCAAGTCCTGATTCGGCAAACCAGAGCAGGGCCAGCGCCGTGGTAAACTCAAAATAGGTTATTTTTTCCGCACCCAGCACCCCTTTGATCCGGGTGGCCAATTCCGCAAATTTTTCCCTGCTGATAAATTCGTCGTTGATCCGAAACCGTTCCCGCACCGAGCTGAGATGGGGCGAGGTATAGAGGCCAACCCGGTACCCGGCTTGCGCCAGAAGAGTCAAAAGAGTGACACTCACCGAGCCCTTGCCGTTGGTGCCGGCCACATGCACATATCGCAACTGCTGCTCGGGATGACCGACCCGGGCCAGAAACATGCGCATGGAGTCAAGGCCCAGCTTTATTTTATGAAACTGCAGAGATTCAAGGTAGGTATGTGCTTCCTGGTAGTTCATCAAGGTTCAATCCACTGATTCAATCAGTTACAATCGTCAATTTCGCGTAATCAAGATCTCTGGTTCCCATGCGCCGCATGGGAACCCATTTCGGCCTGCGTTGCAGGCCGTTGTTTTCCAATGTCGTGCAAAGAGTTATACTGGATGCGACGCATCCAGGCTGCATTCCCATGCGGCGCATGGGAACGAGATGACAATTCAATCATCACTTCAATCAGTCACTTCAATCAGTCACAATAGTCAATTTCGCATAATCAAGATGCAGGGTTTTCAGGCCATGACGCTCAAAGAGGACGTCAACCGTGCGCACGCTGCCGAGCGTCACCACCGTTCCGGTGCCAAAAAAAGGATGACTGACTTGGGTACCTTTCGCCAGATCGGTCATCGAGACCTTGGTTCTGCTTTTTCGCAATGGGGGAACACCTGCGCCTCTGGCAAACACCCCTGCCGGAGAAGACGGCCGCTTCTCTTCCTCAATCCGCTCAAAAAGCCCGCCTTTGAGCTCAGAGAGAAAAGGCGACAGCGAAACCCGCCGAAACTGCCGGTCCGGGGTCATCAACTCTTTGGGATAACTCAGATAGAGATATTTTTTGGCCCGGGTGGCAGCCACATAGAGCAGCCGCCTTTCCTCTTCCCATTGCTCACCCATCTCAGCCTTGGCATGGGGAAATCTCCCCTCCGCCAGACCAATGACAAAGACCGCCTCCCACTCCAGCCCCTTGGCGGAATGGATCGTCGAAAGAATCATCCGATTCGCGTCCTCCTCCCGATGCGAGGTGGCAGAGTCGGGCGGGTCAAGGGTGGTATCATCGACAAAGGCCTGCAGGTCCGCATATTCACTGATAATGCCCTGCAACTGTTCCAGATCCTTCTGCCGTTTGGGATAATCATCATGATACAATCGCTCAAAGATTGGCTGATAGTAGATCATGATCAATTCGTACATGATAGCAGGCGACTTTTCCTGGAGCAGATCACCAAAAAGCTTGGCCAGACGCCGCATCCCCTCTTCCCAGGTCTTGCCCGCCGGATAGTCGACCAAGAGCTGAAAGGGCTCCGTCGACTGGCCAATCTGGGCGGCAATCTTCTGGGCGGTTTTGGGTCCCACCTTATCCAGATGCAACAACACCCGGTTCCAGGAAAGATTATCCCTGGGGTTGGCGAGGAGGCGCAAAAAAGAAAGGACATCCTTCATGTGCGCCGCCTCGGTCAGCTTCAGACCGCCCCGCTTCTCAAAATCCACCCCGCCGCTGGCCAGCTCAAGCTCCAATTTATAGGAATGAAAACCGGAGCGGAACAGCACCGCGATATCCTGCAAACGGACACCGGAGACAACCAGCTCACTGATCTTGCCGGCCACGAATTTGGCCTCCTGCCGCTCATCATCAGCGGCAAAGAGCAGGGGCTTGCGCGTCCCTTCCAGACGGGTAAAGAGGGTCTTGCTGTATTTTTCCGTGGCATGACAGATAATATCATTGGTCAGCGCCAGGATCGGCTCGGTGGAACGATAATTTTCTTCCAGCTTGATGATGTGGGTATCAGGAAACAACTTGGGGAAGCGCATGATATTATAAAAATCAGCGCCGCGAAAGGAGTAGATCGACTGGGAATCATCACCCACCACCATCACATTATCATGGCCGGACGCCACGAGCCGAACGATCTCCGCCTGCACCAGATTGGTATCCTGATACTCGTCCACCATGATATGGGTAAAACGCGAGGCAATGGCCTGCCGTGCCTCCGGGACCTCGGCCAGCAGCCGTTTCCAGTTGACCAGCAGGTCATCATAATCCATCAGACCATGGGTAAACTTGAATTCCTGATAGTGCTTCTGCAGCCTGAGCAGATCATCTGTATGCTCACTAAGATGGACATAGTGGGCAAAGACCAGATCCTCCAGGGCTATCGACTTATTGACCGCCCCGCTGATCATATTAATAATGACCCGCTTGGAAGGAAACTGCAGGTCACGTCCGGTAAGGCCAAGAGAAGACTTCAACAGATTGATGATTCCTTCGGCATCGGAGCGATCAATGATGGTAAAAGAAGAGCCGAAGCCAAGGGCCGCGCCATGACGCCGGAGCAGCAGATTGGCGGTACCATGAAAGGTGCCGCCGACTACTCGACTGCAGGAATCATTCAGGAGCCTGCCCGCCCGCCACAGCATCTCCTGGGCCGATTTCCGGGTAAAAGTCAGCAGAAGGATATTTTCGGGGGCCACCCCTTTTTCAAGGAGATGGGCGACCCTGTAGACAAGGGTCCTGGTCTTGCCGCTGCCGGCCCCGGCTATGACCAGAACCGGCCCTTCAGTCCTAATCACCGCCTCATGTTGGGCAGGATTCAGCTCATCCAGGTCTATGACCGGAAGGACATGATTGATTTTATTGGTAGAGATATCAGATTGCATGGGGCCAGACTTTACCACAGTGGCGCATCCGCCGCAACGTCGGTTGACAAAGACGCAACGCCGCTTATAATAAAGCCCTCTCAGATAACTTGCGCGACAGACATCATCCTGCATGTTTTGCGCAACAATCCGTTAACTCTCAACAACAAGAGAACATCATGGACACCAAGACTATCGACGCCCTCTTTACCCCCGAGACCCTGCGACAACTCTTCCCCAAAGAACGTTCCAATGAGTTCTTTGACGCCCTGTTCGGCGATGCCAGCGAAGGGGCCTATGACATTGAACTGGCCTATAATGGTACCGATGGCAAGAGCATCACCCTGGAGTTGCGCCTGCACGAACGTCCTGGCTGCTGTCTGGTCTGCAACCTGACCCAAGGACTGCCCCAGGTCTTTGCCCGTCATCCTGTCATCAATTTGGCAGGATTGGTTGAGGATGTCGACAAGATGCTGGCCGGTCAGGCCAAATGCCGGGAATGGTCACTGGGGCGCACCGAACAGCGGCGCAAAGAGATGCATCTCATCCCGCTGATTATCAAACTGGAGAACTAAGCACGACAGCCCCAAGGAAAAGGTTCCCACCCCGAGCTGTTTTCAAGATTCAGGCCTCTTTAAAAACAAAAAAGCCGACTCATGATGAGTCGGCTTTTTTGTTTTTAAAGAGATTTTCAAACAGATTTTGATCAGACCAGACTCACCTGAGAGCGGCCGTTGGCCTTGGCATGATACAGAATATCATCGACCCGTTCCATCCACGCGTTCAAGTCTTCATCTTTTCCCCACTGGGCAAGACCAATAGAGATGCCAAGTTTGGTTTCGCTGTCGGCCCAGACTTCCAACTGATCAACGGCCAGACATAATCGCTCTGCCAAAATCCTGGCACTTTTCTGATCGGTATCATCCATAACCAGCAGGAACTCATCTCCACCCATCCTGACCAGGAGATCTGTGGAACGAACCGCCTCAGCCATGACTACTGCCACCTGCTGAAGCACCTGATCCCCGCGTTGATGACCCATATTATCATTGATCTGCTTAAAACGGTCCAGATCCATGGAGGCCATGGTCAGGGGGCGGCCAGAGCGCCTGGCACTGTCCATCATTGATTTGATTCGCTCGTCAAAAACCCGACGGTTGGCAAGACCAGTCAAGGCATCGCGACGTGCGCTCTCAAAAAGTTCTTCATATTCCAAAGCCCGGCGCAATGACTCACTCAACACCAGCAGGGACTCATTGATCAGATCAATCTCCCCGGCATCCAAAGCCCGTCCGCCCTTTAACACCAAGAGCAGCCCCGCATTATCAACCGTTTCCATCAACCATTTATGGGCATAATGGCCATCTTCACTGACAAAGCAGGCGACATTGTGATCCTTCGCTTCCATCAACTGCTCGGCAAAGGCAATCACACTGCGCCTGAGCGGCCCATGACCGGAACAGAAGAGGTGCTTTTTACTGCGAATCGCATTACTGTAGCCAATCAGTTCATGCTCCACATAGGGAGTCAACCAAACCGAATAGGTCTCAATCATTCCGGCAAGATCAAGAACAGCCGCCAAACGGATATGAAGCTTGTTGATCAGGTCCAGGCGCTCCGTTTTCCGCCTGAAATGATCAAGCTCAACCATAACCTGATCAATCTCAATTCTTGACTTGCCGGCTATATTCTCTATGGATATCGACGCTGGTATGGTCATTATCTCTTCCTCATAAAAATTATCAAAACACATTTGGACTTAAGAGTATATCGACAAATCAGCCAATATCTTTATCCTTTTTTTGACAATTTTAACAAAGCAAGAATAGTGCCAGAATCATAACACTTGTCACACCTATCTTCTCTTGCAATTCAGCGACAAGAAGAGTAAAGGCAAAAAAGTTCAGCTCTTAACCGCCCTTGATTGACAGACAAACTCAACAAACACCCTATGAACCTCGAACAAAAAATCGGACAGCTTTTTCTCATTGGATTTCAGGGCGACAATATTGATGCGTCCCATCCCATAGCCGCAGATATCACCCAACGCAACCTGGGCGGCGTCATCCTCTTTGACCGATCCCTTGCCACAAAGCAGGCCCACAACAACATCCAATCAGCCGATCAGGTCAAGCTCCTCACCGCTACGTTACAGGGACTTGCCCGCACTCCTCTGCTCATCGGAGTAGATCAGGAAGGAGGGAAAGTACGCAGACTCAAGCCGGAACTGGGTTTTCCGGCAACGGCAAGCGCCGCCGAGCTTGGTCAAAAAAATGACATGACGTTGACTGCAATCCATGCGGCAACCACTGCCGACACCCTGCAAGCACTCGGCATCAACCTGAACCTGGCGCCGGTGGTTGACGTCAATTCCTTTGCAGCAAACCCGGTCATCGGCAGACTCGATCGCAGCTTTTCACCATCTCCTGAGACGATCAGCGCCCATGCCAGTGAGTGGATCAAGGCACACAGGACACGGGGCGTCCTCAGTTGCCTCAAACATTTTCCTGGTCATGGCAGCTCGCGGACGGACTCCCACCATGGATTCACGGACATTACCGAGACCTGGAGTCCCGAAGAACTCCAGCCCTATAAAGACCTGATTGCCGGCGGTCTGGCCGATGCGATTATGACCGGGCATCTTTTCCACAAGGAACTGGACCCCACCTATCCAGCCACCCTCTCAACCCGAATCATAGCCAATCTTCTGCGCCAGAAACTGCAATTTTCTGGCGTGGTCATCTCGGATGACCTGCAGATGAAGGCCATAACCGACCGCTACGGCCTGGAAGAAGCAGCATGTCTGGCCCTGGCAGCCGGCGTTGACCTGCTTATTATCGGAAATAATCTCGATTACAACCCGGATATTCTGGCGCGAATCATTCCCGCCATTCTACAGGCAATCCGCTCAGGAAAGCTCCAGGAAAAAATGATCCATGAGGCCTATGCCCGGATTCAACAGCTGAAAAAGAAGGCTATAAGGAGCTATACAGAATGACCCAGTCAATGACCCAACCACAAACACAGACCCACACCCCGTTAATGGGCTACATCCTGTGGATCTTCGGTTTTATTGGCGCCCATCGTTTTTATTATGGCAGGCCCATCTCCGGCACCATCTATTTTTTCACCCTGGGGCTCTTCCTGATCGGCTGGCTGGTGGATCTTTTTCTCATCCCTTCAATGAACAGAGAAGCAGAGATCCGCTTTCATACAGGGGCTATTGACTACAACCTGGCCTGGATACTTCTCACCTTTCTGGGGCTGCTTGGCATCCATCGCCTGTATATGGGAAAATGGATTTCAGGGCTCATCTACCTCCTGACGGGAGGAATTTTCGGGCTGGGATACATCTATGATTTCTGGACTCTCAATGACCAGATCAGTCTCTTAAATGGCAGCAACTGATTCAATTACGAATTATGAATTACGAATTATCTTGCTTTTAATTCGTAATTCGTAATTCGTAATTTCAAATTCGTAATTGAATATTACTTCCGGTCAAGGGCCTGACGCACGACCTGAGCCAGCCCTTGCAATGTTACCGGCTTCAAGAAAAATTCATCCACACCTGCCTGTTTCAAAATCTCGTCATTAACCTGTTCCGAATATCCGGTACAGAGGATAACCGGCATATCGGGCCTGATCTTCTTTACCTGTGCGCACAGGTCAACCCCGGTCAGCGAGGGCATAATGTAATCCGTAATCAACAGATCAAAATTATCCTTAGCCTCCATGAAAAGCGACAAGGCCTCCTGAGAAGAAGACTTGCTGGTCACTGTGTACCCCAACCCTCCCAGAATACTTGATATAAGATTAAGCACTTGCTCTTCATCGTCAACAACCAGGACATGCTCCTTGCCGCGAGCGGGCAGAGGAACTGCCAGCACGCTCTCCATAGGACTGGATTGAGAATCAACAACGGGCAGATAAATAAAAAACGTCGTCCCAACGCCAACCTCACTTTGCACCTCCACTCTGCCGCCATAGCCGCCGATAATACCATGCACCACAGCAAGTCCCATTCCAGTGCCCCGGCTTTTATCCTTGGTGGTAAAATAGGGTTCAAAAATCCGGGGCAACACATCAAGCTCAATACCGGATCCGGTATCAGCGACACTGATGACCAGCCATTCACGGCCATCCTGATCGACTTCACCCTTAGCAAGACGCACAGTCAAAATTCCGACACGCCCTTCCATGGCATGAAAACTGTTGGTACAAAGATTCATCAAGACCTGATGCAACTGCACCGGATCCATCAGGACCTGTCCACAGTCCGTATCAATCTCCTGATGAACCTCAATGGTGCTGGGCAGGGCCACCTTGATCAGACCCATCACCTCCTTGACGATGGGATGGACATAGAGGGCGACACTGTTCTGTTCCTGACTCCTGGCAAAGGTCAAGATCTGACCGACCAGACTCTTGGCCCTTTTGGCAGCTGTCAGAATTTCGCCAATAGATTTTTCAAGTTCTTGATCCTGCTGCCCGCTTTGACGCAGACGAAAACGCATAATCTCGGCATGACCAATGATCGGGGTCAAGACGTTATTAAAATCATGGGCAATCCCACCGGCCAGCGAACCTATTGCCTCCATCTTCTGCGAATGACGCACTTGCCTTTCCAACTGCATCTTTCCGGTAATATCCCGCGAGATGGCTACTACACTCGTAACCTTCCCCGAGGCATCCTTGATCGGGGCCGCGACCACATCAAAAAACTCCCCCTCCCCACTGCCTGAGTCTATCCGCGTTTCATGTATTCCCGACTCAATCTTCCCGCTCATGATACTGCGGCGGACGGCGCAATCCGCACAGTGGGCTTTTCGACCATACAAGAGCTGATGACAGCTCTGCTTCTCCGACTCCCGGCAGTTTACATCTTCCTTCTTGTTGTCTTTATTGGACCAAATAATCTGCAAGTCACGATCAAGCAAAGCCAATGTCCCTGGAAATGCGTCAAGGATTGCCTGCTTCTGCAACTCGATCTCTCCCAGATTTTTCTGGGCCTCTTTCAATGCTGAGAGATCAAAGAGGGTAATCATAAGCCCTACCCCCCGGCCATCTCTATCATGCACCGCAGCCCTGGTGAAAAGAACAGACTGCTCATGCCCTCCTCTTCCTGCAACCAGCCCCTCAAAAGAGTCCCGACCACCTATGGCCAACAACTCCGCATCTTTCTGCCGATATTCTTCTGCCAAACCATGTACCAGAAAAGGATACACTCCCTGCTCCAAGAGTATTTCTCGCTCGACCCCCAGAAAATCAACCAAGGCCCGATTCACACAAAAATAGCATCCATCGGCATCCTGGAAAAAAGCGGGGAGAGGAATCGCATCAAGAAGCTCTTGCTCAAAGACAAGACAGTCCTCATGGGTTACTGCCCGCTTCACCAGAATATCCTCAAAGAGAGAATGAAAGTCTGCAGGTACCTTTTTTATATCAGACATTTTTCACCAGTTTTTCACCACATGGAGGTTGCAATTTCTCTATCGGGTTAACGCATCACAAACCAACGTACAAGCTGCTTCCTGTTCCCCTTGACTCTTGGCCGTCTCCTCGGTAAAATTGCATGAAAATCATTCAAGAATGTAGGAGCACCAACAAATCATGCAGATTAATACACAAAGACCACAACAATGTACGGCAAAAACACCCGAAATCACCTATCCCTGCCTCTGGCTGTACAAGGTTATTGGAGAAGATGCCACCGCCCTGGTCAGGGCCATCAATATGGTCTGCCCGGTTTCCGCCGCCATCGTCCCTTCAAAAACCAGCTCTGGCGGCAAGTACTGCAGCCTGAATGTAGAAGTTGAAGTTGCTAACGAGGCCAACCGGCTTGCCATCTACCAGAATCTCAAGAACCATCTTGCCGTCAAAATGGTTCTTTAACACGCTGAACATGAATACCAAAAAATCAAAAAAGCCTGAATCACGATTGATACCTGTCTTGCGCGAGGGGATCTGTGTGGTGCAAATGGTCCTGTTTAAGGAACTGCGCTCTCTGCTGACCAGAAAATACCCTCACAGGGACTCGTCCTCGATTGCCATGCTCACCGGTGCTATCACCAACGAGCTGTTCGGTACCTTGAACCAAGAAGAGAGATTTCAGAATTTTCGCCGACAAAACCAGGCAGATATTGAGCAGGAACTGCTCGGCCTTGCCCACGAACTTCCTTCCCTGACCGCACCGCTCACCGATGCCCTGCGCATGCTGGCACTGTGTGACCTTCAGGAGGAGAAGGATAGCGGCAATAACACCAGACTGCTGGCCCAGGCTACCGACATCGGCCTGCTGATACCGGAGCGAGAGTTGCCGCTCCCCTCCACCTTTATGATCATGGCCCGCAATCTTGGCGACGCCCATCATTTGATTATCGCTCCGGCAGAGATCCGTCCAAATGATGCCCAAGGCCTTGTTCAGTAGGAAACTGCCCTTGCCCCATCAACCAGAGAATAAAAATTGGGACATATAGAACTTATACAATCTATACGTCCCAATTAATACGAATACGCAAAGGCACCCACCGTTTGACGGCGCTCCCGCTTACTTCACTCCATGCTGACGCAGAAAGGAGCTATACTTCTTGTCTGTTCCCTGAATATGATTGACCAGCCAATCTTTAAGAAAAGACATCAGCTCCATGGAAATCATGGCATTTCCAGCCTTGAATTTTTTCTGAATATCGACGACCTGGGCCACCAGTTTGCGATGGAGCTCCACATGGGCCTTCTCTTCGGGATAGCCATACTGGGCAAAGAGCTTTTCTTCAGTGGCAAAATGGGTGACCGTATAGTCGGCCAACCGGTCAAGGATCGAACCCATGGCACTGTTGCTCTTTTTGAGCTTCATCGCCTTATGCAGTTCATTGATCATCCCGATCAGCTTTTTGTGCTGGTCATCAATTTGCTTGATATTCACGCTCAGACTGGCGCTCCAGGACATAAGATCAGAGATATTCCCGGATACAGCCCCAGCAGCAGATGATGATGACGATGCACTCTTTCTGGCCAGCCCCTCTTCACCACCCGTTCCCGCAGCCGTTTTGAAATGGGCCACCAGCCCTCTCAAGGCCTCAGCCACACTCACCAGATCCTGGGCATTTCTCTCCACATCATGACCGCTATCGGAAAGACTGCGGGCGACATTGCTGACCTCGGCAATATCACCGGCGATCTCACCGGCCACGGTCGAGCTCTGGGCCACATTTTCATTGACCTCGCTGATTCCCTGGGCTGCCTGCATGACACTTTCGGCAATCTCGGAGGTAGTGGCCGTCTGCTCTTCAACGGCCTGGGCAATTTCAGAGACAATACCATTCATCTGGTTGATAACCTTGGTAATCTGTTCAATCTCACTGACCGTCTGGTTGGTGGAGCCCTGAATGGATTCAATCTTGGCCTTGATCTCACCTGTTGCCGCTGCCGTCTGCTTGGCCAGGGCCTTAATCTCATTGGCCACCACCGCAAAGCCCTTGCCCGCCTCACCGGCTCTTGCGGCCTCAATGGTGGCATTCAAGGCCAGTAGATTGGTCTGACTCGAGATCTCGGTGATGACCTCGGTGACCTTGCTGATTTCATGGGCCGCTAGTCCCAGGGCATCCACCTTCTCAGTGGAACTTTGCGCCAGCAGCACCGCGCCATGAGTGATCTCTTTCGCCTGCTCTGTTTTTTCAGCAATCTGATGAATAGTCGAGCTGATTTCCTCAGCCGCCGTGGCCACAATATTGACATTGGTGGCGGCCTGCTCACTCGCCGCGGCCACCGAATTCATATTGGCGCTCATCTCTTCTGTCGCCGCGGCAACAGATGCGGAAATCTCAGCAGCGTTTCCAGCCCCTGCCGACAAACTGCGGGAGGTAGTGGTCAGCTCCTGCGAGGACGAGGCCAGAGAGGCCACTTCTTCCCCCAGACCATCAATAATCCGCCGCCACTGATCACCCATGTCATTCAGGGCTCGGCCCACCTGCCCGATCTCATCATTCTGAAGTTTATCCAACTTGCCGGTGAGATCCCCTTTGGCCATTTTTTCCGCAAACACCACCATTTTGTTCAGACCACTCGTAATCAACCGGATGAGATTAAAACCAAAGACAAAACCAATCACTAACGCCAAACCCGTCACTATCAAGATGATTTGAAAGGCATTATGCACATCCTGCTCGGCACGCCCATCAATCTCTTTAACGTTCTTATCAAGAAAGTCTCCAGCATTATTCAATATGGTGACGACCTCTTGTACGGCCACTGCTGTTTTCTGTTGAAAGATATCCTGCATGGCAGGAAGGGAGGCCGCCTTATTTTCTGCCTTGGCCTGGATCTGTTTCATCTCAGAGACAGAGTCATGCAATCGGGTATGGGGGGCCTCAAGCTCTTGCAGCAGTGGGATCAGACTGGGATACTGCTGCTCCACCTGCTTACGTTCTTCACCATACAGCCATTTCCCGAGTCTACAGTTATGATCATCAGTCTCGACCTCCAGGGTCTGCATGGAGGGGTCCTGAAAAAACGCATTGATCTTCTGCAAAAAACGCAGATGATCGTTTTCACGCTTGGCAAGGTTCGTATTCAGGGTATTGACCGCCAGAGCCTGGTTCATAGCGGAATTCACCTTTGATAATTTGAGCAGCCCTACGCCCCCAATCACCACTAACATCAGCGCTGCAAGACCAAAAGACACCCCAATTTTTATTCCAATCGACCAATCCTTCCAATTCATACTCTCCCCCTCTTCATTGATTGAATTAACACTTGATGATGCTTTTGCAATAATTTCAGCAAACAGAAACTTCATATAATGATAACAAACTTTTCAGATACTTCAAAGAACCATTCTTCCAACCCGTCATCAACCTGCGGAACGCAGACAGGAAGGCGGGATAAATCCAAGATTATCGTATAACCTACTACAAACAATCACTCTTTACAGTAATGTTTACAGCGAGGCAAAGCTTCCCGTCACCTGAACAACCCCCCGCACTGAATTACAAAGGAACAGAGCATCCGCCTGAAAAAGATCCTCAAGCGTCAACACCTCTTCCCGCAAGGGAATGGACCGGTCCGTCAGCAACTTTTTCCTCATGATACCTGCCAGTAATCCACAATGCAAGAAAGGGGTAAAGTAATTTCCTTGCCGATAGAGGATAATATTGGAAATACAGCCCTCGGTAAGCTCGTTCCGTTCATTCAAAAAACAGCAATCAAACAATCCCTGTTCCCGCACCCGTTGCAACTCGTGGTCATACACTTCCCGCCGTGTGGTTTTATGATATTGCCAGGGTGACGAGGAGTCTGTCGCAACCCTGGCAATATCAATCCGTGGCAGATCGGCACGCCGCAAATCGGGATCACGAGGCAACTGGCGAGCAACGGGCAATTCACACGGCTGAGAGCTGATCGTAACCACTCCATCCTTGGAAAGTGTCAACCGAACCCGCATGGGAACGCCAGCAAACAGGCGACTTTCTTGTTGTAAGGCCTGTTCAATCAAGGAGGGATCACAGCAAAAATGAAAATAATCAGCAGAGGCACGCAGACGCGCGAGATGGTCGGCCAGAAGCCAATAACCTGCCCCCGTCTCCCACAGCAGGGTCTCGATAAGCTGGAACGATGGGACAAAAGAAGTCAAAAACTTACCCTTAAGCAGACATTCCTGCCACTCCTGTTCAGGGACCGAATCCGCGACAATACCGGAACCAATACCCATCTCCCCTTGCCCACCGCAGAGGGTGACAGTACGAATCGGCACATTAAAGTGCGCCACCCCTGAAGGCGCCAGATAGCCAATAGCCCCGGTATAGACTCCACGCCGTCCCGGCTCCAGCTCATTGATAATTTCCATGGTCCGAATCTTGGGGGCGCCTGTCACAGAACCGCATGGGAAGAGGGCCCGGAATAGTTGCGATAAGGAAAGGGATGCCAGGGCATCACGTCCGCCACCAGCAACAACCGTGGAAGTCATCTGCAGCAGGGTCTCATAACGCTCCACATCAAAAAGCGAACGGGTTCGCACCGGGCTATCTCCCAGATCATGCATCAAACGCCCAAGATCATTGCGCAGGAGATCAACAATCATCACATTTTCACTGCAATTTTTTTCGTCATTTCGCAAACGGTGCACCTGCTCCTGATCCTCCTCAGGGAAGCGCCCCCTTTTCATGGTGCCTTTCATCGGCCGCACCATAATATGGTTCGCATCTTTTCTAAAAAAAAGCTCAGGGGAAAAGGAAAGGAGGCTGGACTCTCCAAGGCGCAGGTAGGCCCCATAGGCCACAGACTGATTCCGCCTGAGAATTTTATAGAGGGCCTCCGACGATCCACAAAAATCAAAGAGTAATTTCAGGGTATAGTTGACCTGATAGGTGTCTCCGGCCAGGATATATTGCTGAATGGCCTGAATAGCCTGAAGATAGGTATCACGCCCCTGACTGGGACGGATATTTTGCACCTGACAACCGCAGTCCAGGACTGAAGTCTGCGTTTCACTTCGTTTACCTGGCCCAGTGTCACGGGCTCCAGGGATAGCCCCGGCGGAAGAATAGTCAAAGACCCCAGCGGTCTGCACCAGTCCAGGGAAATCAGTCTTGCCCGAGCGATGGTCAAAAACACAGGGCTGAGTAAAAACCCCGAGATCAGCCAGCAAGAGCGAGGCATCACCTTCCCGACAGAGAAGCCCCTGCAAATTTTCCTCTAACAGATAGCCAAACTCATAACTGAACCAGCCTGCCACATAGTATCCAGCGGCCAAGGCTGATTCAATCCGGGCCAGAAACAATTGGAAGTCATCACCACGGCGGCATTGCAAACGACTGACCGGATCCAGGAAGAGGAATGAAGCAGTATTCTCAGCATCGGGTTTTGCTGTATCCAGAAAGACAAACTGCTCCTTTTCGGCCAAAAACAAGAGCAATTGATTGAGATCCAGATCGGCGAGGACATTCATGGATACTGCACACCAATCTCATTTATCAATTTCATTCATGCCTTGCATCAATATTTAAAATACCTTATACTTGTAAATTGTTTTTATTAAATTTAATTTCAGATATGATGCATCTTTGTCTTGGCGCATTTCTTCATATCCTTGCTGCCGAGCGTACTCATCCAGAAGGATACTCATTATTCCATTTTCTATGATTTGCGCAACCATTTACGCGATCCAAAGGAGGCATTTATGTTAATTAAGGACTGGATGGCAACCACGATTCTGACTGTGGATGCCAACACCTCGGTGATGCGGGCCACCCGCACAATGAAAGAGAATAATATCAGACGCCTGCCAGTCCTGTCCCATGGCAAACTCGCCGGCATCATCACCGATCGCGACCTGAAGGATGCATCCCCATCCAGCAAGACCGACATGGATCTCCACGAGATGTATTATCTGCTCTCCGAGATGAAGGTCAAAGATGTCATGACCGGCTGTCCCATCTTCCTGAAAAAGGATGACACCTTGGAAAAAGCGGCGCTGGTCATGCTCCATAACAAGATCTCTGGGCTGGTGATCGTTGACGACAACAACAACCTGGTGGGCCTGCTTTCAGAATCAGACGTCCTCCGGGGATTCATCCATGCCACAGGGATCCAGGACGGAGCCTATCAGTTCGTCATTGACATGTCTGACGCCGGCGGTTCCGTTTCCTGGCTGGTTGATATCCTGCGCCAGCACAAAGCCCGCATCCTGTCGATCCTCACCTCTTTTAATGATGCCCCTCCCGGCTTCAAGCGAGTCTCAGTGCGGATTCTTCCTGAACAGGGTATCGAGGCCCTGGCCAATGAGATTGCGGCAACGAGCGGCTATAATATCGTAAGCCAGAGCCTTGATGACCTCAGCAATCTGCCAAAAAAATAGCCAATAAATTCATAACTAGACAGAAACACATATTATTATTAAAGGAATAAAGGAGATTCTTTCCATGTCACGAAAAATGGTCACCATTGACGGCAATCAGGCCTGTACGCACGTTGCCTATGCCACCAGCGAAGTCATCACCATCTACCCCATCACCCCATCTACCCCGATGGCCGCTGAGTCAGATACCAAATCAGCCAGCCTGCAGGAAAACATCTGGAACTCCGTCCCTGTTGTCACCCAGATGCAGTCTGAGGCTGGCGTTGCCGGTTCCCTGCATGGCTCGCTTGCCACCGGTTCCCTGTGCACCACCTTTACCGCGTCGCAGGGACTGTTGTTGATGATCCCCAACATGTACAAGATCGCCGGTGAACTCACCCCCACCGTTTTTCATGTGACCGCCCGCTCCATCGCCTGCCAGGGACTCTCCATCTTCGGCGACCATGGCGACATTAACGCTGTCCGCCAGACCGGTTGGGGCCTGCTTGCCTCCCAGAATGTCCAGGAATGTATGGATATGGCCCTGATTGTGACCCAGGCATCTCTGGCCTCCCGGATTCCTTTTGTCCATTTCTTTGACGGTTTCCGCACCTCGCATGAGATCCAGAAGATCGAGGAATTGAGCCGCGAAGATATGGCCGCCATGATTGACGAAGACCTGATCGTGGCCCATCGCGAGCGCGCCCTCAGCCCTGACCGTCCCACCATCCGCGGCACCGCCCAGAACCCTGATGTCTACTTTACCGGCCGCGAGACCGTCAACAAATATTACAACGCGTTGCCCGGTATCGTTCAGGATACCATGGACAAATTCGCCGGCATTACCGGCCGTCAGTATCACCTCTTTGATTATTATGGTGACGAGGACGCTGAAGATGTTGTGGTCATGATGGCCTCCGGCTGCGAGACCGTAGCCGCCACCATCGATCACCTGATGGCCCAGGACAAGCGGGTGGGTATGGTTATTGTCCGTCTGTACCGTCCTTTTGACTGCAAGGCCATGGTTAACGCCCTGCCACCAACGGTTGAACGTATCACCGTTCTTGACCGTACCAAAGAACCAGGTTGCGCCGGCGAGCCTCTCTATCTCGACGTCCGCGCCGCAGTTGGCGAGGCCACCGAGAACAATATCGCCGCCTACCAGCCACTGATCCTCTCCGGCCGCTATGGCCTGGGATCTGCTGAATTTACGCCGGCCATGGCCAAGGCGGTTTTTGACAACATGGCCACCATGGCCCCCAAAAACCACTTCTGCGTCGGACCCAACGATGACGTAACCGGCTCCAGTCTCGATTACGACAAGAATTTCAGCATCGAGGGCAAGGACGTTGTCCGCGCCATGTTCTACGGCCTTGGTTCCGACGGCACCGTTGGTGCCAACAAGAACAGCATCAAGATCATCGGCACCGAGACCGACAACTCAGCCCAGGGCTATTTTGTCTACGACTCTAAGAAATCGGGATCAATCACCACCTCCCATCTGCGGTTCGGTAAGAATCCGATTGTGGCGCCCTATCTTATCAATAAGGCCAACTTTATCGCCTGCCACAATTCCAACTTTCTTGACCAGTACGACATGCTCCGTAACCTGGAAGAAGGCGGCACCTTCCTCCTGACCACCAGCTTCAACGCCAAACAGATCTGGGCTGAGCTGCCAAACCAGGTCCAGAAGACCCTGATCCAGAAGAAAGCCAAGTTCTACATCATTGATGCCATCGCCCTCGGCCAGGCCTTAGGACTGGGAGCCCGCATCAATATGATCATGCAAACCGCCTTCTTCCTGATCTCAGGCATCCTCACCAAGGAAGATGCAATTGCCGCCATCAAGGGCGCAATCAAAAAGACCTATGGCAAGAAAGGTGACAAGGTTGTGGAAATGAACTACAGCGCCGTTGATGCCGCCGTCAAGAACATCGTTGAGGTCAAGCTGGGTAAATCCACCAGTGGCCATGACATGCCGCCCACCGTTCCCGAAAATGCGCCTGACTTCGTCAAAGAAGTCACCGCCACCATGATTGAAGGCAGAGGTGATGAGGTCAAGGTCTCTCAGATGCCTGACGATGGCACCTGGCCAACCGGAACCACCCAGTACGAAAAACGGAATATCGGCGTGCAGGTTTCCGAATGGATCCCTGAAAACTGTATCCAGTGCGGCAGATGCTCTCTCGTCTGCCCCCATGCCGCCATCCGGCTGAAAATCGTCCCTGACCTGAAAAAAGCGCCCAAGGCATTCAAATCTGCAGACGCTGTCGGCACGCAGTTCAAAGGCCAGAAATTTGTGGTCCAGGTCTTCACCGAAGACTGTTGCGCCTGCACCCAGTGCGTTGCTGTCTGCCCGGCCAAGACCAAGGCCCTGCAGATGGTAGCCAACAGCGAGGAGATCCGCGCCACCGAGATCAAGAACGTGGAATATTTCCTCAGTCTACCCGAGGTTAATCCCGCCGAAATTGACCCATCCACCATCAAAGGCAGTCAGCTTTGTCGGCCGCTCTTTGAGTTCTCCGGCGCCTGTGCCGGATGTGGCGAGACCCCGTATATCAAACTGGTAACCCAGATGTTTGGCGACCGGATGCTGGTTGCCAATGCCACCGGCTGTTCTTCCATCTATGGCGGCAACCTGCCCACCACCCCGTACTGCAAACGCGCCGACGGACGCGGACCTGCCTGGGCCAACTCGCTGTTTGAGGATAATGCCGAGTTCGGTCTCGGCATGCGGGCCTCGGTCAACAAGTTGGGTGCCCAAGCTGCTGAACTGATCAATCAGGCCGTGACCGCCAAACTGATCACCAAGAAGATGGCCGACGAGATCCTCAATGCCGATCAAAAATCTCAGACCGCCATTGAACAGCAACGGGATCGCGTGGCTCAATTGAAGAGCAAGCTTGCCGGCAGCAAAGATGTTATTGCCAAACGCCTCCTGCCGGTCGCCGATTATCTGGTGAAAAAATCAGTGTGGATCTTTGGCGGTGACGGCTGGGCCTATGACATTGGGTACGGTGGCCTTGACCACGTCCTGGCCTCCGGTGAGAACGTGAACGTCATGATCCTCGATACCGAGGTGTACTCCAACACCGGTGGCCAGATGTCAAAATCAACTCCTCGTGCAGCGACCGCCCAGTTTGCGGCAGGCGGCAAGAAGATGCCGAAAAAGGATATCGGCATGATCTTCTCCACCTACGGTAATGTCTATATTGCCAAAGTGAGCATGGGCGCCAATCCCATTCAGGTTGCCAAGGCCATTGCCGAGGCCGAGGCCTATGATGGCCCATCGCTCATCATCGCCTATGCCCACTGCATCAACCATGGTATCAACATGACCAAGGGTCTGGAGCAGCAGAAGAAGGCGGTTGAATGTGGACACTGGCCGCTGTACCGCTACCACCCTGATCTTGAGGCCGCGGGCAAGAATCCGCTGACCATCGATTCCAAGGAACCCACCATCACCTTTGCAGAATACGCCATGGCTGAGAACCGCTATCGTATGCTCAAGATGATGAATCCAGCCCATGCCGATGAGCTCATGGACCTGTCACAGAAAGATGTGACCAAGTCCTGGAAGTTTCTGAAGGCCCGGGCAGCGGCCCTTGAACCAGAAAAATAATCTAGCCGTTTGAGCCTGCTCTTTCAGAGAGCAGGCTCAAAAATCTTCACCCATAAAAAAGGGGTTTCGGAAACTGCTTTCCGAAACCCCTTTTTTTATTATGCGCTTACAGCTTTCAATTTTCAGCTTTCAGCTTTTTTTTCCATTTCCCGCTGCTGTTTGATATTTTCATAATCCTGAACCGATTCCAAAACAGACTCATCCTGACGCTGCTTGATTTCTACTACCTTGGCCTGGATTTTGTCCTCTCGGATCTTCATGCCCTGGGCACCAAACAGGGTTGCGGCCAGATATTTAAAGGAGAAGAGCATGAGTTCCACATCATCTTCTTTAATCTTGGCAACCGTCTCATCATCAATAACAAAGGTGTCAAGGAAAGAACTCTCAAAGACAAAGGTACGAAAATGATCAAGATCGGTTGAAGCCATAAAGAACATGCGCTTGGCCTGCTCCGAGAGGGTGGCCTGATGCCCGAATGATTTACGGCGCATTACCAGACGCAGCCACTCCTTGTTCATCTCATCACGCACATCAACGCCCTGATCCGCACGCCATTCACGGACCGTCCACTCCTTGTCTTCTTCAAATCCCTTACAGTGTTCTTCCTTGACGATAAAGAAAAATTTTTCTTCGTCGTTCTGGTCTCCATCCTTACTCTTGTTATCACCACCCTCATGGAAATCGGCCATACCCACAGGATAATAACGACAGGCAGAAGGCCGATCACTATAGACCGTGCATCCCTCCGGGGTCACAAAAGGACATTTCTGATCATCTTCACGCAGCTTAATAGCCACTCCTGGCATGTCGGTCTGTTCAAGATAGACAGGAGTGGCATACTGATGCAGAAACTCATGAGCCGGCAGATTCAACCGTTTTCTCAACTGCAAGATGTCATAAGGGGTCAAGATAATTTTGATTCCTCCACAACAGGCGGTAAAACATTTCACCCCTGGATGACAGCGAAACTTGATTTTGCTGTCCAAGGTCAGCTTTTGCGGCAGGATATTGGATGGATTTATTGCTTTACCAAAAAGAACCTTCTCTTTACCGCTCATATTTTGTTCATTCATACTCTCACCCTATATCAAATTTTGGTTATCAGATTGCCAGATCAGCAAACGATAAAAAAAGGAAAAATGCATCCACAGAATTTTAGATAATAAACATATACCCTTTCACTGTCAAACCTATTTCATGACCGTTACACAATGATATTCATCCCCTTGCAGTTTACTGCAAAAATCCTTATAGTCACTTCACAATACACACTGTACTAATGTTTACAATTATCCATCATCGCTGTTGAGCAACACAGGTATATTCAATGAAGCTTTTTGTCCGACCCATTAATTATGCTCAGGTTCAAACCCTGATCTACCATCTCCCAGATGGCCCTGCCTTGTCCTTGAACATTGGCGGCATCGGTGAGTTTCTTGATCTGGAACTGGACCTTGGCCATATCTGTGACACCTCCGAGATTGATGGCATTGTCCATTTTTTCCCCAAGGGAAACGCCTAAGCACCAATTCATAGCAGCCAGATGCCAAACACCCCACTGATTGATCTCTCTTTCGATGGTCATATGCACACCCGATGGTGCCACCATGCCACTGGCACCATGGAAGAGTATGTGCTGTCTGCAATCGACAAGGGCCTGAGTCATATTGTTTTCCTTGAGCATATGGAGGCAACAGGTGTCAATTACTTTGAGACAACCTGGCTGACCGATCAGGATTTTGATGACTATTTCGCGGAAGGGCAGAAACTGCAGAAGAAGTATGACAACCAGTTACGAATCGGTTTAGGGGTAGAGGCAGGGTATAGTGTCACCCAACATCAGGAGCTGCAGGATCGCCTGAGCAGACGCTCCTGGGATCAAATCGGAATTTCTTACCACTTCATGCCGGTTCAAGGTCAAGCATTTGACTTAAATCTGGTCAGCAGACAAAAGAGAAACGTGCAGGCTATTGCCGAAACAGGTTGTGAGGGCGTTCTTGACAACTACTTCAATACCCTTATCGAGGCAGTACGCGTCCTCCCCGGCACGGTACTCTGCCATCTGGACGCAGCCTTACGCTTTCAACCCGATCTGCAACTTACCCAAGGACACTGGCAACAGATCGAAGAGCTGCTTGACACCGTCAAGACCAAGAACATGGCCCTTGAGATTAACACATCAGGATTTGCTGTCCGCGGCACGCCTTTTCCAGCACCGGCCATTATCCAGATGGCCATAACCAGAGGAATTCCTCTGGTTGCAGGCTCTGATGCCCACAGAGCAGAGGACGTGGGCAGATTCTTTCACCAGCTTCCAAAACTTCTCGGGCAGTTCTCAGCTCTCAAATAAACTCGGCCATCGCCGCTTTCAAGGATACCGCATTAAAAGGCTTCTGAATAATCTTGCTCACCCCGGCAACGAAGGCAGCCTTGTTATCATTCGCCTCGTTTTGGGTAGTAACCATGATCACCGGCAACTCAGCAGGTGAATATTTCTTCCGTATCTTGGCCGTCAGGTCTACCCCGGTGATCTCCGGCATGTTCAGATCAGTCAAGACCATGGCCGGTTTCTCTTTCTCCAGCCACTCAAGGGCTGATGCCGGAAATTCAAACAATACCGGTTCATAGCCCAATTCATGCAAGGTGGCCTTGTAGATGTTAAGAATCATCCGGGAGTCATCCACGGCCACAATTTTTCGTTTAACCGATTCCTTTTCCGTGCCATCCAGCAGTCTTGCGAAATCATCCATCCCCGCACCTTTTAACAATGCATGGTAATGTTGTCTTGTATCCTGATGGGCGTGAGGCAGATAGATCATGGCCATTTCCTGGAAGTATGCCTCACCGGCAAGACTCATGAAAATCTTATCAACCTGACTATTGACGATGATCTTGGTGATATGCCGCGCATCATCATCCTTTTCCATCAACAGATTCTTGATACCCGCCACCAAAATATCAGAATAGTTCCGATCTATGGCCCTGGCAGCAGCCATACACACATGATCTTCTTTATCCGTCAAACCTGCGGCCAAGGTGTAGGCCCCTTTTCGTAGAGGCAGAAGGGCCAGGGACTCATAGGCCGCAAAACGGACATTGGCACTCTTGGGCTCACGCCCCAGCAATTTTCTGATCGACGTAATTGCCGACTCATCGCCGATATCACCGAGAACATTCAAGGTATGAATCTGGAAATCCGCATCATCATCTCGTAAAAGATTCTCTATCAGGTTGGGTACAGCCTTGGCTCCGATGCGCACAATCTCCTGTTTCGCATAGGTCCGCATATGGGCATAGTGGGAGCGCAGGGTTTCATTCAATTTTTCCAGGGACACCTGATCCTGGACATCGGCAAAGATAGAGAGGATCATAAAATCAAGTTCATTATCTGTCCCCATCCGCTCGGCCAGACGATGCATGGCCGTCGGTGTTCCGACCTGGCCAAGCGCCTGAACTGCCGCGATAATCAAATCTCGATTGGCGGCATAAAGATAATCCGTCAGGAGATTAATAGCCTCAGGGTCGCCAATCAGGCCAAGGGTCTCCAGAACAAGTTTGATCTCCGCTTCATCCTGGGATCCGGCGACCAGCTCCATCAAGGCCAGAGTTGAATCATCAGAACGAAGCTCACCGGCAACCTGAATCAGATACTGTTTCCCTTTGATCTTTGGATTGACGAGAAAACCACTCAACAGCTCAGGATAGGCCAGCAGTTGTGAAATCAGTGTTTCCTTGATAATTGGCAGTTCAGCGGCCAACGCGGCATGATCGGCGAGCAGATACAGCAGCTGAGGAATACTGAATGACACTTCACCGCGGGTCAGCTCATAGATCAGACGATTCTGGGTCTTTTTATCAACATCACCCAGATGGGAAAGAACCAGCTGTGTCTTCATGGCGTCGCCGGTTTTTATATTATCCTGAATTTCCTCAATCATATGCTGGGGATTTAGATCAGCCATATCATTCCTTCCAAATTATGTTAGTGAATTATTCACCTGTTCCAGTTTCATGGCAAACTGGTACGACACTGTTCGACAAACTCCTGTATCATGGAGGGAACACCATTTTTTTAAAAAAGTCACTTGTAAAAATTTATAGCACAGAGAAACAAGAACTGTCCACAAAATCAGAACAAAAAAGCTGGACTGCTGCCTGTCTTCTGTTCAGCAAATAAGAGAGGCAAATGGCGGCAGACAAATGACCAAAAATTCGTATCATTTATTTACCGCCCCCTTGCCCTATCCCTGATGTATCAACAGCAACTTAGGGGCCGTTAAGAAATAACCTTTACTTTTTATCCATTTCTTTACGGCCCCTTATGCCGCGAATGATATTGGATTGTCTGAGTTATTTTTGAACAACGGCTTACTCAGGATACCAGTCAACCCCAATCTTACGCACCACATTAAAGCCACCACTCAAAACCAGACTGTTTTTCAAGCCAACACTGTCTAAAAAGCTCTGAATCTCAAAAGAACGGGTTCCAGCATCGCAAAGCACAATCATGATCTTGTCACTTGGCAGCTCATGATATCGAGCCCGCACCTCATTATACGGGATGCCCAACCATCGTTTGCCGCCAAATTTTTTAACAAAGGACACAACCTCTTTCGGATGTCTGATATCAAGAGCAACCCAATCCGGTTGCATGGCAAAATCAGTCATCCACTGCAAAAAAGAGGCTACGGAGAGTTTGCGCAGACGGCCATCACAAATATTATCCGCCACATAGGCCGCGGCATTGATAGAGTCGATGGCCGCTGAGAATGGCGGCGCGTAGGCCATCTCCAAAATTCCAAAATCATCAATGGTGGCCCCCATGCTGATATGGGCCGCAGCCGCGTCAATGCGTGCCGAGATCCCATCGCCCATCGGACCAAACCCCTGAAGTCCAAGTACCCGTCGTGTCCGCCGGTCAAAAACCATCTGAAAGACCACGTTGTCGACAGTGGGAAAAAAATGAGCCCGGTCAGACGGAGCTGTCAAGGCCACATCCGCATCATAGCCCTCAGCCAGGGCCACATCATGACTTAATCCGGTGGCGCCGATACAGACATCAAAGGCCTTCATGATAAAACTGCCCACCGCTCCCTTAAAGATGGAAGGGATACCGGCCATGTTATCACCAACCACCCTGCCCTCTTTATTGGCCAAGGAACCAAGAGGGGCATAAAATTTCTTCCCCGAAACCAGATGACGAACCTCAACACAATCTCCGGCAGCGTAGATCAACGGATCCGAGGTCTGCATCCGCTCATTGACCACAATCGCACCCATGGGTGAGACCTGAAGTCCGGCATCTCGCGCCAGTTCTGAACGGGGACGCACACCGGCGGCCATGATCACCAAATCAGCTTCAAGGGTGCGGGCAGCGGTGCGAACACCGGTTACCTTGCCCTCCTCCCCCAGAATCTCAGCCGCACCTTCACCCAGATATAGCGTTACTCCTTTGTCACGTAGATGCTTAGCCAGCATGGCAGCAAAGGGAAAATCAACGATGCGGGGCAGGAGCTGATCCATAAACTCAATCAGGGTTGTATCCACTCCCCACAAATCGGTCAGGGCCTCCGCCATTTCCACCCCGATAGCGCCACCTCCAATAACAACAGCCCGCGCCACCTTGCCACCGGCAATCCGTTTCTTGATCTCAATAGCCTTATGCAGATTGCTGATGGTAAAAACCCCATCAAGATCTACGCCAGGGATCGGCAGGACAAAAGGACGACTGCCCGTGGCCAGCATCAGCTTATCATAGGCAATACTTTGCTGGACACCGGTCTCTACGTGCTCAACCTGCACCACTTTCTGCTTGCGGTCTATGGCCAGGGCCCGGGTCCGTGTAAGGGTATTCACTCCTTTGGCATCCTTGAAAAAGGTCTCATTACGTACCATATGAAAACTAGTCGAACGCAGCTCTGACTCATCAGACACATCACCCGAAACATAATAAGGAATACCACATCCTCCATAGGAGATAAGACTATCCTCATCAATAATGGTAACCTCCGCATCCTGCATCAAACGTTTAACCCGACATGCAGCCTTAGGACCTGCTGCCACCCCGCCAACAATCACAATTTTCATACCCTTGTTGCTCATAATTTTTTCTCCATTCCTCGTAACTATTTAATATAAAAACCCAATCACAAACTCAAGCCCCAGCATATTCTCTTCAACAAAGGCGTGGCGCGCACTAACCATGAATGGCCAGACAAGCAAATAGAAGAAAAACCGCAGAGAAAGACCTTTCTCTGCGGTCAATTCCTTAAAACTCCCAATTTTTTCGGTTCATCCGACTAAAGCGTACTTTGTTTCATGAAGGGCCATTATTTTCAGCTTAAAGAACTCCATGTCTCTGTAACCATAGGCTTTCCTCTGCATAGTCTTGATTTTATTATTGGTGCCTTCGAGAGGGCCTGTCGATAAGCAATCAAAATCAAAATAGGCCAATATGCCATCAACGTGTTCTTCCAAGGTCGTGGCAAACTTTTTCAACATCGCTATGCCAGAACTTCGAGCCATGGCGATCCAGCTACGCAAATGCCATTCGGCAGCTTTCTTATCACCAGTCCAACACCAGAGTTGTCGCAAATCCTCTTTCATGTAGTACACAGTGGCCAGAGGTTTATTGATTTCCAAGGCTTGCTTCAGTCGCTTGGCTTGTTCTTCCTTGTCTTCAAGTTTCTCCTTCGCGGTCAGTAAAAGCCAACGGGTTCCCTTGATGACTCTTCTTTGCAGTATATCTGTTGTATTATTAAACAGTTGCCGCCTGAAGTCGGATACTTTTTCGTTAAACAATTTTATCACATGAAAATGATCGAAAACGATTACCGCCTTCTTTAAATTTTCACGAACTGCTTTCAAATATGCCGGTGACATGTCTATGGCAACAGCTTCAATCTTCACCTTTCGATATCGCCGTAATCTTTGCCAAAATGGCTCCAGAGCATCTCCTCCTTTGCCGTCGCCGACAAAAACCACCGCTCCACTTAGGATGTCGAGGACTACCGTAAGATAGCGCTTCTTGCCGATATAGATCTCATCAATTGCTATCCGCTTCAATTTCTTGAGATCCGGTTGTTCATATTTCTTTTGCAAATACTTCTTCTGGATGCCTTTTATGATATCCCAGCTCAACCCCAAGTGCCTGGAGATATCAACAATAGCCATATGTTTGACCAGATCGAGAACATATCGCCCAAGGGCTCTGGTGTAGGTCAAACGAGGATCAGCAAATCCAATATCTGATTGGCGAATTGTTTTGCAATCTTTACATTCCACACGGGCAATCTCAGTTTTTATATAGGTCGCTTTCTTGCCGATGGGTAGAGAATGAAACCATCGGAGATGTGAACCATGCTTTATGATCCTTTTGCTTTTACAAACCGGGCATTGAAGACTGAATTTCTTTCTGGATACGGTGAAAATCACGTCTCCTTCTCTGTACTCTGTGCGAATATAGCGATACCCAACAATACCAAAACCATGATAGAGTAAACTCGTGGACATGTAGAACCCTCCTTATCTTTTGCTTGGTCGCATTGATAAGGACTACATGTCCATTCTTTTTACCACTCATTTTTCGGTACAAGTACGCTTAATCCGGAAGAACC
>JAUSAB010000075.1 GCA_030653035.1 Desulfocapsaceae bacterium
CAATGTATCAAATTCTCCGGGTATTGCAGATGAACTTGTTTGACCGTCGCCCCTTCGACGAACTATTTAAACCTCCATGCAATCAATATGGGGTTTCGCCACAGAAATTGCTCTGGGAAATTTTATAAGACAGCAGTGATATTTGATAATTCTGTTACGGAAAAAAATATAATCACGGCACAACTCTTCAAGATCATTCGTTCTTGCGTCATAGGTTCCATCTTTTTTGGTACATTTGGAATTGATGAAACCTTAGAGGTTACTGAAGTGGTTACTGACGCAGTATTTTCTATAATTTTTGTTACTTTATATGGTTCTGGGTCTTGTACCCGTGAAAAATAAACAGCAAATTTTTTCCCATTTACTTGAATGTGCTTTACAACCAATAAACTTAAAGCATTGTTTGGATCTTTTTCCTCTGTTTGACTTACCAGTTGATCTTTCGTTAACAATTTAAAAACCTGATCATCAGTATCACCAATCTGTATCTCTTTACCGTTAACATAGAGTGAATCAACTGAAATTGATGAAACCTTAGGGGTTACGGACGCTGTAGTAATGCTGGCAGTATGTTCAAAACCCAACATTCCACCCATCTTGCTTATAATCCAGGCACCAATGAAAATTACAATAACAGCTTGAATAAGCGTAACAGATTTTCTTATTGGCGTTTTAATGCCGCAATTTGGACATATCTTTGCACCGTCGCTGACCTCTTTTCCGCACTCTCTGCAATTTCCAAGTGCCATTCCCATACCTCCTTTAGTTAATTTCTAACAGCCCTGATCATCAATGAGGGTCGTTTACACGACGACAATCTTCTTCCTCTGTTATTTTCCATTTTCTGTAATTTGGCTCATCTTTTGCTTGAATATATGCAGCCGCAACCATTCCAGCATGGACACATATCGTTTTTAGACCGAAAAAACGGGACAGAATTATTTACTCGTTACCCATCCTCGTAACTGAAGATCAAGGCAGAAAATAAATCTGTATGCTTTTTGCTGGTTCCTTTTTGCTATAAACTGCTCTATATCCCAAACAGAATGGTATTAATGCCCATCTGAATGCCCCCCCCCTTCAAATCACCCGCATATCCAGATGTGCTTCCCCATGGCCTGCAGGGCAGCGGCAATGCCGTCAATACAGGTGTTGTGACGCACGTTAGTCAGACGGTTTACTTCCTGCGGCAAGGTATTGAGGCGGTGGGTAAGCTCGGCAGGCAGGACTCTCTGGGTGATCATCTCATTGTGTAACAGCACTTTGGCTGATAAACTGGCCGGAAGCTCGGTAACAAGGCCAAAAGCGAGGCGTTCAGATGGCGGCGGTGTTTCTCTTCTTGGCTCCCCATGTTCTACAAAAACAGCCGATAGTCAGCGTTCAATACCTTGGCCAGTTTCTTTGCGTTCTCCTTGCCAATGGGTCGCTTGCCATTCTCCATTTCGGACAGGTGCCGACGATGAATTCCGGTCTGTGCCGCAAGCTGATCTTGTGTCCGGTTTTCACGGTAGCGAATACCACGAAGATAAACGCCGCCGGGGTTTGTCTCAAGGTCGGGGTTAATTGTAATGGCTGGAATACCCGCACCCGCCTTGATTGCCTCAAAACCATCAAGCAACTCCTGCTCAATATCTCGTTTCATGGCCCCTGTCTCCTATCCACTTTGAAAAGAGATTACAGAAACGCCCGGCAGTCTGCATTTAACGCCCCAGCCAGTAGCTTTGCTCGTTCCATACCGATAGGCCGCTTGCCGTTCTCCATTTCAGAAATATGCTGCCGTGGAATACCGGTCAGTTCTGCAGGCTTGGTCTGGCTCAGATTTTCCCTGCTGCGAATGCCACGGAGATAGACCGCGCCTTCTGTCTGGCCGGGGTAGTGTTTGTTGAAAAAGTCTTCCAGAGTGAATGCAGCCGCATGATGGACACCGCCGTCGGTCTTGATTGCCTCTATGCCGTCAAGTATCTCTTGTCCTATGTCTCTTCTCATGGCTCTACTCACAGGAGTGACCGATAATCGCAATTCAACGCCTCAGCCAGTTTCTTTGCATTCTCCTTGCCAATGGGCCGCTTGCCGGTCTCCATCTCGGAGATATGTCGTTGCGGAATGCCTGTCCTGTCGGCAAGTTGTTTCTGGGTAAGGTCTTCTCTGTAGCGATAGGCGCGAAGGGCCACTTGTTTTTCCTTGCCCACATACTCAGGAAAAACTTCTTCAATGGTAAATGACGGCTCCTTTTCGCTTTCAACAGAATAGGCAAAGGATTTGATCTTGGACGCATTACTGCGACGAACACGTAAGCGGATTGTGACCATCTCGTCATCAATAGGGGGCTTTTTCATGGCTACCGGCATATATCACCTCAATGAGTCTGATTTCGTTTTTGCTTTCCCGCCATACTGCGACATAAGTCGGGTTTCCCTTTTTTAAGTGGCAATGATGCTCAGAGTCAGACAGTTTGGAATAGTTGGGCCAGTCACCACGAACAGGGCCACCGTCTTCAATGTCCTTTGCCAGTTGGTGCAAAATCATCTGAATCTTGACAGGAAGCTTCTCCTTCTGCTTTCTGGCCTTGCCAACAATCTTCACCGTCCACTTCATAATATATACCATTTATTAGTATTAAACAAGACTGCTCCTACCCCTCGTTGATATTTACCACCTTTTCTTCCCCTGATATCAGGACTACTTGCCCGTATTGTTTCTTGATTCGTTCCTGTATGGCATCGGTGATCTTCTGCATAGGTTCACGCAGTCGGTCAACATTCAGGATGATATAGCCGCCGGTCACATCGCCAAGCTGTTGTCTATGGTTCAAGAGTGCCTTCACAGTGTAGCTGGATAAGTCCAGACTTTCGGCAAGGGTGGCAAAGGTGCGGCGCAGGTCATGGCATGAAAACTTAATTCCGGTAATCGCTATCACTTCGTCAATGGCCCGCTTTGGTTCCACGATATAGCCGGTCTTCCCTTCACCGGGAAAAACATACTGTGAAGCAAGCCGGGACTCTGCCAGGGCGACTCGGTTAAAAGCTGCCTGTTGTTGTTTCAATGGTAGTTTGCCAGCAGCAGCAAGGGCCGCTTTCGCCTCGGTTAGTTCTGTCTTCAATCCTTCCTTGCGGTCGGTCAGAAGTGCTTGCAGGTAGTCACTCAATGGCAAGGTGTGAGGATCGCCATTTTTTGTATCAACGATGGTAAAACAGCCCTCTTGAAAATCTACCTGTTTCCATTGCAGAGTTGCTGCTTCTTGCCGTCTGAGTCCGGTAAAGAGCAAGAAAAGCAGATAGTCCCTCATGATGGTAGCATCCAGACCAGAAACGGCCCTGTACCATGCAGGCAAATCACTGTTTCTGATAAGGGTTCGCCGCCGATCCACTTGATACCATGCTTTTCTTTTCCGGCTTGAAAGAATATTGACAGGGTTCATGTATGGAGTGCCGCCTTCCTCATCTTCAAAGGCATAATTCAGGACAGCCCTCAAGACTCTCATGCAGCCATTTGCTGAAGCCTCTTTGCGCTTTAGCTCAGGTGCCGCTTTCAGTTTTGCCTTGCCGGTCTCGGTGGTGATCTCTTTCTTGAGTGCTTGCCTTTGCCGGTTTCCACTTGCTATCGCCAGGTGACGGGTCTTTACCATGTCTCGCGTGATCTCTGCCGCTGGTTGCTCCAGCCAGTCAGCCAGGTACAACCGGCAAAGGTCTTGATAAACCTTAATTGTCCGGGGTTTCAAGTTCCCTTTTTGCAGATATTCGTCAAGTGCGGTCTGTAAAGTGATCTTTTGCCGGTCTTCTTCCTTTTTTCGCTTTCGGGCCTGCCTCTTATCTTCGTTCGGGTCAACGCCCCGCCCCATGTCGGCCAGGGTGCCCTCTGCTTGCTTTCGTGCCATCTCTACCGTGATTTTGTCAGCGGTATCAATCTTGGTTCTCACCTGCTTGCCATTGACGCGCCGCATGGTGAAATAGGTTTTGCAGGTTGTCGAAATTCGAACACCAAAACCTTTCAGTACGTCATCAAAATAATCAACCCGGCCACTCTCAAGAAGGGACAACTTTTCAACTGCTGTCTTGGTAATATGAATTACGGGCATGGTCTCACCTCAAGATATTGGTAAAAACTCGTCTATGGGTAACACTTGGAGAGAATTTTTGAAAAATCATCAATCTCAATGGGGGTTACAGGTCTCTTGCTGGGTAACACATGGGTAACACTTCAGGGAAAACACGAAGAAACTGTATAGAGCAGTGTAAGGGGTAAGTGCTTGAATGTCAAGAGATTGTAGAAGAAGGTAGAACAGGAAAAAACACCAAAAAATCCATTTTGCTGATTCGTAATCAGTAGGTCTACGGTTCGACTCCGCATATCGGCTCCAGTAATTAAAGGGTTTCAGGGTAATCCCTGGAGCCCTTTTTTATTGCCCGACCGCTACGCGACCACTACGCTTTTTTTAGTGGATTTACGGAGAGCTTGAACCAGGGCCTGGGTATAAGATGGTGGTGGTGTGGATATCTTAATGGCCGAGAGCAGATTGCACCAAGCGAAGATCTCCGGTGGCAGTCAAGGTGTCAGTGGCGTAGGCGTGGCGGAATTGATGATGGGACATGACATAAGAAAGTCCAGCCTTGCGCGAGGCGGTGGTCAGGGTCTTCTAGATGCTAAGGATCGTGTTGTCTGTCTTCTCTTAAGGAACACCCATCCGGATTGTTTCCGTAGTGGGGACATCAACTCCCTAGACTCACCCGGTACTGGCATGAGCATGGGCCGGGCGACGTGAACATCAACAGGAACTGCACTCCAACACACCTCCATTCAGCATATCATAGCTGATGGTTCCCCCTAGACCGGAAAGGGTTGTTTCAGGGTTATAGAGTTTAGGATCTTGTGTAGCAAGCGAGCTATCATATCTTATGGCCACGGGACGATGGGTGTTCAATTTAGTGCCGATCCTGATCGGCACTGATCTACTTGTTATTTTTTTCCTTATTCTCTTCGTTCTGACAATTTTTACACTCACGATCATCAAATATTGGTTCAAATTGAACATGTGCCCCCATACAATTAAATAGTGCAACTATCTGTGCAGCATGTTTTTTACAGCAGTTTGTCTGCCCCTTTGGAGTATGGGCAACACCAATAGCCGGAAATTTTATTTCACTCATTTTAAGTCCTCTTTGAAATTAAACTAACAGCCATTACAGCCGACATCGGTAAGTCAGCGTTATTGTTTTCGGTAATCAGTCACCATGTGCTGCTGACCTGCACGTTGAGGCCGAATGTAATAAGTCCCTGCGTTTGCCCCGAATGCGTCCACCGCGATCGTCACGTCATGTAAATGAGTTGACTGAAACCTGACGGTTCCAGAGTGGCGACTGCGAGACCGTAGTATGACTATGATGCGGGCGTATGGCAGACAACGTACTTTTGTCTTTGCCCCATGTAGTGTTTGAAAAATCATAGTGTGTATTCTTTACAGCGGCGTTCATTGTAATCGGGAGCAGAATTATGGCCCCAATCATTAGCAACCTGACAGCATTCGGAGTGATAAACAAATAATCTAATGTTTACTCTTCACATTCATAGCCATAATTTATAGTCTTCTTGCCCTTATAAGCCACACATGTAACTATTTGCTATAAAACTCCCTGGTCCTGCATTCTGGGGCCAGGGAGTTTTTCGGCAGGTTATCTGGCTTCCGGTCCGCTGATCTTTGCGGGCTGCTGGTCATTGCTTGTCTTGCTTTTATTTTCTTGGTCCTGTTTCTGCTGCTGTTCGCCAATAATGGCGATATCCTGAATGATGATGAGCCATGGAAACGTGCCGACCCTCAGGGTGACCGGGACCAGTACGTTACCGCTGGTCGAGCTGAAAGTGATGGTTCCGGTATAGGTGCCGGGCGCAAGAGCCGAGGCATCTGCATTGATTTCAACCTTGTCGTCAGGTGTGGAGCCTTTATCCTTGCTTAATTTGAGCCAGCTCTGGTTCGCAGCTGCATTCCACTCTAATGGAGCTTTCCCTGCGGCATTAGCCACGGACAGGGCCAGGGTGGACGGGTTGGTGTTTGTCTTGGTCTTAAACGAGAGCCTGGCAGGACTGACGAGCAGGGGATTGGGTTCGCTTACATTTAGACTGACTGGAACCAGTACGCTGCCACCGGTGGAGTTGTTGCTGAAGGTGATGGTAGCGGTATGGGGGCCGAGTGCAAGAGCCGAGATATCCGCAACGATTGTTACCTGGTCAGGCGTGGCGCCTTTGCCCTTGCTTAACTTGAGCCAGCTTTGGTCAGCGGTTGCGGTCCAGTTCAAAGGAGGACAGATTTGCCCTTCAATCATCCCTGACAGGGTCAGCGAAGACAAGTTAGTTCCTTTCGTGGTGGCCAGAATGGACGGGCTGGTTTCCTTCGTGATCGTAAGCGAGAGACTGGCAGGGTTGACCTGTAGGGGGTTGGACTCGTTTATGGTCAGACTGACCGGCACCAGGATGCTGCCGCCGGTGGAGTCATTGATGAAGGTGATGGTAGCGGTATGGGTGCCGGTCTTAAGAGTCGAGATATTCACACCAATTTCAACCTGGTCAGGCGCACTGCCAGCAGCCTTGCTTAAATTGAGCCAGCTTTGGTCCGCGGTCGTGCTCCAGTGCAATGGATCGGTTTCGGCGTTAGCTACAGACAGGGTCTGAGGAGACGGGTTGGTGCCCGTCGTGGTCGTAAACGAGAGACTGGCAGGACTGACCTGCAGGGGGTTGGGCTTGGTTATGCTGAGACTGACCGGGACCAGGACGCTGCCGCCGGTGGAGTCATTAATGAAGGTGATAGTAGCGGTATGGGTGCCGAGCGCAAGATTCGAGACATCCGCATCGATTTCAATCTGATCAGGAGCATGACCAGTGGCCTTGCTTAATTTGAGCCAGGGCTGGTCAGCGGTCGTACTCCAGTTTAATTTGTCGGTCCCGGTGTTCGTCACGGACAGGGGCTGGGTGACCGGGTTGGTTCCAGTTGTGGTCGTAAATGAGAGACTGTCAGGGCTGACCAGTAGGGGGTTGGGCTTGACAGTCAGGGTTACCGCTACCTTTTCCGTCATGCCCAAGACCATTATCGAAATGCTGCCCTGGTAGTTACCCTGGGCAAGACCGGTGTTTTTGACCCCAACAGCCAGCGCGCCTGTTTTCGTTGGCTCCAGGGTGCCGACTGCGGTATCCAGGTTGAGCCAGTCCGCAGTTGTTACCGCGGTCCAGGTCAGGGCCTGCTTCCCGCTGTTCTTAATGGTTACGTTCTGCGGGTCAGGGGCATTACCGCTCTCGGTGGTCGTAAAGTTAAGGGTGCTGGGCGCAAGGCTCATCGCCGAATGCGCATCGATCCCATAGACATCCACCTGTTCACCAAGCAGGGAAGCCACATACAGACGGCCGGATGTGGCCATGCACAGTCCCAGCGGTGTGCGCAACGGATGGGTGCTGTTGTCGATCATGCCGAGAAAGACACCGGTTTTGCTATAGACCATGACCTTCTGCCAGCGGGAGTCGCTGACATAGATACGGTTTTCCGGGTCCACTGTTACTTGCATGGGTTTAACCAGCTGACCTGCATTCATGTCGTAGCCGAACTTGGGGTAGCTGCGACGGAAGGTGCCGTCCATGCCCAAGAACTGGATGCGGGCCCCATCGACCATTTGCCCGGAAAACTCGTCCAAAATTAGCGGATGGTCGATGATGACCAGTTCAGAGGAGACGGGATCGATGGCAAGAGAGGTGGGATGGTAGAGCTGGCCGTTGCCCATGGCGCCGATACTCTTGAACAGTGCCCCGGAAGCGTTATAGACCCGGACCGTGTTGTTGTCCTTGTCCACCACGTAGATCTGGCCGCTAGTGTCAATATCAATATCAGCCGGTTCGATGAACTCTCCGTCGCCCTTGCCAAGTTTCAGCAGTTTGGTAAAGTCGGCGGCAAAGACAGTGACGTTGCCAAGCGATGCGCTGCCGACATAGATCCTGCCGGCCGCATCAACTGCGACGCTGATGGGCTTAGCCAGTCCAGTGAGGGTGGCCAGGTATTGGCCACTCTGGGTGAAGACCCGCACCCAGTTATTCTCAGACTCAGCCACGTAGAGCCGTCCCTGACCGTCCACCGCCACAGCAGTCGGCTTGTCCACCTGGGCATCGATTGACGGGAGCGGTTCAAAAACCGGCATAGTCGCGGCAAGGGCAGTGCCTCCGAAAGTGAAAGCAATCTCCGCAAGTACCAGGATCAGTAGGGAACAGAACACCGATGTCCCCAATTTTTCCTTTTTCATGGCTGCCAATCCTCCTTATTCCTTCTCTTCAATCCTGTTTCCTCGGATTTCTTGTCGTGTTTCATGTGAGCTCTTGCTGTCCATCTTACGGTGCGCATTTACCCAGATCCTTGCAGCGCTGCAAGATCTCCGCATCACTCAAGGCGTTGCCGTAAATTCTCACTTCGTCTATGGTGCCGGGGAAGAAGCCGTACGCCCCACCACCAAAGGCGGTTGGGGCATAGACATTGGTTTTTGGTGAGGTCAGGCCGGTGCGGGCCAGGACACCGTTCAGGTAAATCCGGGGTTGCTTGTTGGTATAGGTGACGACGATATGGTTCCAGACCGTCCCCAGAGAGCCACTGTACACTGCCAGTGGTGGCATGTAGCCGCCACCGTGTTCGTAAACCGATATGCCGTTAGTGCCGACAGACACGCCGGCACCGCCATCCGAGCCACTTTGGTTGGCGCCGAACAAATATCTTTGGCCCGATGTACCGGCTGTCGAGATTGTGGATTCCGCATCGATCTCATGGATGGTGGTGGCCTTGACCATGGCCTCAAGGGTAAAGTTGTTAGCCGGTATTCCCGCGCTGTAGGTCCATATGACATCATTGTTGCTGCCGTTAAAAATCAGGGCCTTGCCGAGAAACGCTGTGGTGCCGTCCCAGACAGCTCCGTTTCTGATTGTTCCGGTATTGCTGCCGAAGGAATCAGCAGCAGTTGCACCGCTTCCCTCATCCAGATGCCATTCGCTGATCAAATTATTGGTAGTAAATGTTGTCTCAGTGGAATAATTCGACCATACCCCGTTGCTGTCTTGATAACGTACCTTCCAGTAATAAAGAGTACTGCCGGCCAGGGCCGTCGTGACAGTGTGACTTGTCGAGCCGGCAACTGTGCCGCTGTCATAGACGTTGACACTTGCATTTTTGATCTGCCACTGACTGGCCTGGTGTGTATCACCAGGATCAACAAATGCAGATGCAGTCAAGACCGGTTTGCGTTCCACCCCGGTCGCACCATTGGCTGGTTTGGAATTTACCGGTTGATTGGGCGGCACATTGCTGATGGTGGTAAAGCTTGTTTCGTTCGAATAACTGGACCAGTCGCCCCTGCTGTCCTGGTAGCGTACTTTCCAGTAATGCACGGTGCTGAATAACGTGAGACTGCTGGTTATGGTGTGACTGGTTGACCCGGCGGTTGTGCCACTGTTGTAGACAATACCTGCGTCAAAGGCCGCCCCGCTGCCCGTGCTTATTAACCACTGGCTGGCCTGGTGGGTATCGCCTGCATTGCTGTCGGTAAAGACGGAGGCGGTCAGTGTCGGGAGAATGGAAATATTAGTATCGCCTGCTGCCGGAGTGGCATTAATCGGCTGGTTGGGCGCAGCATTGGTGATGACAAAGGAAGTATCACTGGAATAAGGAGACCATTCACCCTTATTGTCCTGGTATCTGACCCGCCAGTAATAGGTGGTGTTGGTGGTAAGCGCCGTTGTCACGGTGTGGTTTGTGGCAGGAGCAACCGTCCCGCTGTTGTAGATAGCCGTTCCACCGGATACGGTACTGATCTGCCATTGGCTTGCATAGTGGGTATCTCCTGCATCAGGGTCACTGAAGGGGGAGGCGGTTAAGGTTGGAAGCAACGCATAGACATCCGTGGCGCCATCTGCAGGAATCAGGTTGATCGGTTGGGCGGGAAGAGCGTTGCTTGGTGTGGTATAGCTGATCTGGGCCGCTTGATTCTGCCAGTTGGGACAGGAATCGGTTTTAAGAGGATAGACCCGGTAGCAGTAGTTAGTGCCGGCAGTCAAACCGCTATCGGTAAACTGCATTTTTTTACCGTAGAGTGTTGCCACCTCGGTTGCGGACAATGCCCGGTCAAAAATCCTGGCATCATCGACCATGCCGTTGAAAGGCCACCTAAATGAAGTAACTGATGTACTGGCAGTACCAAGGTAGTATGAATTGGTACCGTAATCCAACTGGATACCGGTGTATGGTTTGCTGTTTTTGAGTTGACCATCCACATAGAGCGAGACGGTCTTGCCGGTAGCATCCACTACGCCTACTACATGATGCCACTGGTTAGGCTCATAGCTGTCAAATGAGGGGACCTTGATCTGAGTAGAGGCGTCACTAAACATGGAAAAATGGAATTGTTTATTTGGCAGATAACTAAGACAGGTATGTTGACCTGGGCGGCTCATAAAGCTGGCGCGTGTATCCATCCAGTTTACAAGGTCCACGCCGGCGGGTACGGCCATGGGTTTTGCCCAGGCAGCGAAGGTAAAGCTTGCATCAGTGACATTCTGCAGGATGCCGGCGCCGGAGATCTCCACATAATCGTCAACACCGTCAAATTGGCCAACTACGCCCCGTTCAGGGTCAGTCGTGGTCGTAGTGCCCCCGAAGGCCGTACCGTGATTGCTGTCTGCGGCGCTGTCGCGCACCACTCCGGGAGTAGCTGTCCAGCTGCTTTCATCAAGATTCATCTTTAGCGCAGCCACTGGCAGGCCACCGACGGTATTGAAACGGAAGTTGTCAACGATAGTGGTGATATCCTGACCGGTTGGTTCGGTACGATTGCCATGCTGGGCAAAGCCGGTCCAGGTTGGGGTGAGATCGGCAGTCAGCGGCTGGCTGTGTTTCAACAGCAGTTTCCAGTCTGTGCCGTCCCAGTAATAGCCGGATAGCTGTCGATTGCTGCGAACCATCCGTAAGGTGCCGGACGTGGCGGTGGTAGCGAACGTGGCTGATTGATTCACCCCGTTTACAGTGGCGGAGAATACAAAACCATCCCTCATTCTGGCGACGAACATGTCGTTTGTCTTGCTGTTTGTGGTAGGCATATACATATCCATCCGCACATAAGAAAAGTATTTGGTCGGAGTAGGAGTGATAATGCCATTAGGCAGGGAGATGTCATACTGGATGTCAAAATCCTTGTCCCCGATAATACCGGCGAAATTCTTTGGTGCAAGAGAGGAATAGTTGTAGCCGGCTGTGCCTGTGCCATTGGCCACAGTATGCAACTGTACAGCGCCGTTCAGCCAGGTTACCGACGAAGAACCAGTGGTGTCCGAGACACTTGCCGGGACGACGCCTTGAACATTGGTAGTTGCCACTTGTGCCCCTGGCCACCAACCCGTCAGATCAAGACCTGTGGAAAAATCATCAAGCTCGTAAATAGTTGCCAGCCCAACAAATGGATTAGTGTTGTCGACGCCGCATATCCCATCCTGGCGTTCGATCCGATAACCGTTTTCGCCGTTGAAGGTGTCGATCCACGAGACCGTGCTATTGGCGATAAAAGGCTGGATACTCACGTTCAGGGAAGCGGGCGGGGTATAGGTGTATGCAGGAGTGCTACAGGCATCACCGACACCGTTGCAGTCGGAATCCAACTGGTTGGTATTGCTGGTGGTTGCGCAGTTGTCATTAGCGCCAGTTTTCGGACCATTAAATCTGGGGCCAACACAGATGCTGTCGCCATCACTGTCGTTATTGGGATCGTCTGGGCAAACATCGCAGGCATCACCGGTTCCATCTCCATCGGTATCTACCTGACTAGTATTGCTGACAGTTGGGCAGTTGTCATTGATGCCGGTTTTAGGGGCCAGGAAGGAGGTGCCGTTACAGATGCCATCGCCATCGGAATCGTTGTCAATATCAACAGGACATGGGTCACAGCCATCACCTTTGCCATCACCGTCAGTGTCAATTTGGAAAGGATTATAGAATGTCGGGCAGTTATCTTCTGCATCCGGTACGCCATCTCCATCTACTCCATTGCCAATGGGGGTTATAAATTTTCCAAAGGCGGTGTTGCTCTCAGATATTTTTGCTATTGTGATTTCTGTATTGTCAATTGTCTGGATTACATGAACAAAGCCATTAGTTGAGGCGGTGTCGTTAGTCACAACGTAGATGAGCCTGCTATCAGGGGTTGAGGCAATACCCTTGGGCCTTATGATGCCGGTAATAGTTTTGATAACGCTATTGTCAGATGTTTGAATAACAGAAACAGAGCCGTCGGTGTAATTGGTCACGTAGGCTCGGGATCCATCCGGGGTAATGGCTATGCCGAACGGGTTTGTTCCAACATTGATAGTGGCAACTACGGTGTTATCGGAGGTCTGGATTACGGAAACGGTGTTGTCTCCATAATTAGTGACATAAACATATGCGCCATTTGGCGATACAGCTATCCCGTTGGGATTGGTGCCGACGAATATGGTTTTTATAACGCTGTTGTCAGTAGTCCTGATGACCGAAACGGTATTGTCAGTAAAGTTGGTCACATAGACATAGTTGTTATTTGGCGTTACATCAACCCCGGTAGGACCTCTGTCGGTGGGGACCGTAGCCACGACAGTCTGGGTGGCCCGGGAGACAACGCTGACCGTGTTGTCGTCAAAGTTGGCAACATAGATGTTGTTGCCGTTCGGTGCTGCCGCAACTCCTTTCGGGTTATTCCCTACAGCGACTGTGGCAAGACGCTTGCGTGTCGATGTCTCGAGGAACAGGAGATGGTTTTTCGGGGGCGCAGGTGTATATTCAGCAGTATTTGGACTGCTATAAAAAGAGAGAACACTGGTAACGTAAGTAATGCTCGGGGTTGCGGAAACTCCAAAAGGCAAAGAGTAGTAGTAAGGATTGAATGACGTTTCCGTGTTGGTCACGGAGCCATCAACAGCATAAGTGATGGTGATGGGTTTTATTTGATACGTATTGGTTATGAATGCCGCCATTTTTTCATACCCAATACCCGTCAGACTCATTTTTGCTGGATTTTCGTCAGGATCAGGATCATTGGTGGGAATTGAAAGTTGAGCGGTAAAGGTGCCGGGACTGATCGGATCAAAATATACTCGCAAGTAGTTGGTTATGGCACCTACTGCAAGGGATTGATTGGACAGTCCATCGGGATTGACGGTAAAGAGCACGGCAGGGAGTGGAAACGACCCAGTGGTCAGATTTGCTGTTCCGTCGTTTCTGGCCCAAAGATCTTTATACACAGGAGGAGCATTAATTTCGACATACCCGAAGTCAAGGCTTGTGATAGCGGGTGAGGTAGTTGTAAAAATGTCAATCAGGCTAATATCGGGTCCGGCAATTGTACCTTGTCCGGACACAGCAACCGTGACCAGGCTTTTGTCTGGATCATTACTCTGAATATTTACTGTACTGTTGTAGGGGCTCAGGGCAGGTGGAGTAAAATCGACAAGAATCTGACACGTCCCGTTAGGCCAAAGACTTGATGAGGGTGTCATATAAGTCAAGCACGTGGAGCCAGCTTGGATGGAGAACGGCGCGGTTGTTGTAATGCCGCTGAACTCCAGATAGCCTGCACCGTCGTTTTTGACAGTAATTGTCCTGGTCTCTTTGGTGCCTTGTACCCGGTTGCCGAATGGCATCAACAGATCGTTTGCGGGGGAGACATCATCGGTGACCGTAATGTCCGGTTCATTGGCTGTGCCGCTCAAGGTTACGGCTGTTGGATTTTCAACCGGGTCGTTACTGGGGATTAAAAATTTATAGGTAAAAGTGCCCTTTACAGAAGGAGTAAATTTGACCTGTACGGTACAACTGGCAGCAGCAGCCAGGGTTTTCGCTGAACAGTTATCGTTGCCGCTGACAATAGAGAATGGTTGTGCGCTCTGATTTGCCGTGGCAAGGTTGCCGATGATCAGGTTTGCCGTTCCGTCATTTTTGACTGTTATCGTCTGAGCGGTGGAGGCTCGATTGATCGTTTGAATGCCAAAGTCTATGAAGTGGTCATCATTATATGAATATGAATCGGTGATGGTGATATTCGGTGAAGTAACATTGGGATCCCTGGCGGCTATGCAATCGCCATAACTGGAAGCGGCGGTGATGGCGGCTATGGTATCAGTCACCGTGTTGGTGGCGGTGCTGATGACCTTGACACCAGAGTTTGTATTGATAAACAGTTGGTTCCCGTCAGGCGTGATGGATATGTTCGACACTCTGCCGTTATAGGGAAGTGATAGGGGGATGGTATTGATAACGATATCGTCAGAGGTGCGGATAACGCTGACCGCCCCGTACGTTCCCGCTGTATTTGCCGTATAGACATAGGCGCCGTCCGGGCTGACGACAATATCAATAGGCTGTTCAGGGATGGAAATGTTTTTAATAAGCGTTTTATCAGAAGTACGGATGATTGCGACATTTCCTGTAATCGCCACATACGCCTTTGAGCTATCCGGTGAAAAAGCCAACCCCGACGGCTGTGCAAGAGAGAGAGTCCCGGATTTCTGCAGAGAGCTTGTTCGGTACACATCGATGGTATTATAGGATTTGTTGGACAGATACACTTCTGAGCTGTCAGGGGAAACGGTGATACGTTCTGGTACTGAGGTTATTTGTATGGATTTGGTTATTGTATTATTTAAGGTGCTTGCAATTTTAAGAAAATATTCATTTGTGTATCTAATGGGGGAGCCGCTGCCGCCTGTTTGTCTCCACTGATTTGCCAGGAAGTACAAATAGGCCCCGTTTGGAGAGATGGCAACTATGCTTGGATAACTTCCCGAGAATGTACTGGAGATGTATCCTGTTACAGGGTCATAGCCACGAATATATTCACCGGTGGGGTTGATCGGGATAGAGGGAAGGCTAACTGAGGGTGAGAATGATGTGGGTGCGGGGACATAAAAACGCGACCCATCAGGTTTGACAGCAATACTCCTGGATTGACTGTCAGTGATATTCGTCATATCGGTGACGGATTTATCAAAGGTGTTGACCTTGTAGATTATTGTTCCACCGTTTGGAACATATGCGTATACCGGAATGATACCTGTACCGTCAACGGTAACTACCACCGGGTTTTCATCGGGGTCATTACTGGAAATTTTAAAAGAGCTGCTGACTATCCCTTTGGCCGTTGGGGTAAAGAGGACATCAAAGGTGCAGCTGTCATTTAATGAAGGTGTTGTTGGCCGTAAGACCTTGTCTGGTGTGCAGGTGTTGTTGGCAATTGAAAAGGGGGCTGACAGGTGGGGCACTGCTGAGTCAATTGTGACCGAGGTCAAATCACTGGAACCCTCATTGATGATTGTAATCGTTTGGGAGTAAGTTGTGGACACCTGAGAGTCATTGAACCGAATAGATATGCTGGAGACGGTAATATCCGGTCCTGCCGCAGTCCCGGTGCCCTTCAGGATAACGGTTGCCGGGCTGGCAGAGTCGTTACTCGGAATAATAAAGGTCCCGTTGTATGCCCCGATTGCCGGTGGCTGAAAGCGAACACCGAAGGTACACGTTGCCGCAGGTGCCAGGGTCTGACCGGAACATAAATCTTGAGTGAAGGTCTGGGAAAATGTTTGGGTGTAATCCACAGGCAGTCCCATGGTGCCGATAGTTACAGGTGTTGAGCCATAGTTTTTAACGGTTACAGTCTTGAAAGATGCGGCAGTTGCAGCCACACTGCCGAAATCCAATGTCTGGTCGGCAATTTTAGAGCTGATGCCGACATTGGCAAAACTGAACTTATGGTTGTGGCACTCCATGCACGCTTTGCTGCTCGTGAGTTGACCATGTGGGGCGTGGCATTTTGCGCAGCCCGCCGCCTGGTTTAAATGATGATTATTGCCGGGGTGAGATGTGTCCGGGTGTGGTGAGCCGCCAAGAAGAGAATGACAGGTGCTGCAGACGCGGTCGGTATCGGTAGAGGAGTCATACATGTCTCTGAAGTCCGTGTCGGATGCTTCAAAACCGGTGACTGGCACCGGATTCCCATTCCCGCCGATCTTGCCGTCAATGGTTTCTTTGATCATGGCCAGCTTGGAGGTGCCGTGAGCATCATGGCAGGCAGAGCATTGATATCCTGGAAGTGTCGCGTATCTTGCCTTGTCACCGTATGCGGGAAAGACGCTGGAGGCGGCAGTATTATATTTATTGTTTATGGCACCGGAGTGAATGGATGCTTCAGATTTGGCATCGTATCCCAGTACTCCGTTCGCGGTCTGGCCGAGCTTATGACAGTCGAGGCAGAACTGGCTGGCCTCAGAGGTGTAGGCAATTCCATCGTCCGTAATGGGAAAAAGACGGGTATATATGCCGGATTGTCCGTTTTTGTCTATATGCTGAGAATTCTTGTCGTGGCAGGTTGTGCAGACAAAAGACGGTCCCTGGTTGCCTGTAGCATTGAAGGTACTGGTTGCGCCATGGCCGGTAGTAACAAAACTATCCTTGGCCGAGGCATATTTGCCGGTTTTGTCCGCCTTGCTGTTCGCTGGTGTCGAGCCGTTATGACAGTACATGCAAGAGCTGATCCGGTGGCGGTCATTGGTCGTGTTGAGGTTCCAGTTTGCTTTCGCTTCGGCAATACCTTCGGCCGTGCCGTGGCAATTATCGCATATCCTGGTATTGGCAAGCGTTCCGTCCGATGAATTCAATAAATCCACTTTCCCGTTATTATGCCCACTATAACTTGTGTCGTGACATTCACTGCACTGCGCAATTGGTCCATAGCTGTAGCTGCCTGCCGCCCCGTAATTAGTGTGAATGACATGTGATTTGTTATTTGAATAGGCAAACCCTGAGGAATCATAATGGCAGCCATTACAGTTGCCCCACCATCCCATCCCACCCCAGTCCTTATTCTTAGCCCAACCAGTCTCACTTAAAAGGCCCTCACCGTGACAGTAAACACCCGAACAAGTGCCACCTTTTTTGGTGCCGAGTGGACCGTCCTTGTACACCGCGGTAATGACAGTATTTGAGCGGGTGGCCTTGACATGGATAGGATAGTTGTCGTTATCGGCCTGGTCGATATTCAGAATTTTATTGGCGTGCCGAGAGTCCGTCCCCTTGGTTTCCGGATCAATGACGTTGACTTCTGAATGGCACTCAACACAGGTTGCAGATCCTCGAAAATTGCCATTATGTCCATCATGCGATCCTCCATCATTGTCACTTTCGCCATCATAATGACAGTTTTGGCAGGTTATAATGGTGCTGCTCCATAAAGGAATATTGTTACTACGATAGTTATTATCCACGCCCTTGCCCGTGAATTTGTTATCAGGGTTGTGGCAGGTCAGGTTGGCGCAAGTCACCTGTCCAGGGGTTGCGTTGCGGACATAAAGAGGGGCTCCCAGTCCACCGACTATGGCTGCCGTGTTGAAACCGGCCGGATCAAAGGCTACATCGACCAGGCTTCGGTTGTAGTTGGCCAGGAAGTGGGTCGGGGAGGTTGAAATGTTGGTGGAGTTGTGATTGTTGTTGAAGTGACATTCACTGCATTCGTATTTCAGGACACCAACATGGACGTTATGGGCATTTGTTGCCGGGGGATAGGCATGGCAGCCGTTACAGCCCGCCTTAAAGCCTGTAGAGTGGGAATGACAGCCCGTGCAGTTAGCCCCTGTCAGACCGACATGCGGGCCAATCCCTGATCGGCTGCCGTCGTTACGAAAGTGGTTGGTCTGGTCATGGCAGACTTCGCAGATGCCATCCACATTCCCATCGCCATCGGCAAAGGAGTTAGTTCCGGTGGAGTTGAAAAATTTGACGGCTTTGACCCCGGATTTTGTGACCCCTTTTATTTCGGCCAGGTTAATGTTTGACCTGATTAATTTGCTGTAACTGATGCCCAAGGTGTTGTCGACAGCCGCATAGGTCAGGTCTATTGGCCCTTTTACCGTGAGGGTAGTGGCTGTGTTGCTGATGATTTTATAATTATAGTTGACCTGGGCAGTATTGGGTACAACCACATAGCCGGCATACTGGTCGACACTCCATATGGCGGTGGCAACCGTTATCGTTGTCGCATTTACTCCGGTTATTGTCCCGTTGTACGCATAGCTGGCCGCACCGTATGTTTTGATCTGATCCTGAAGGTGCTGATTGTGACAGACCGAGCATTCAACGGTCCAGTTGCCGTATTTATTACTGGTGTTCAGGCTGGAATGGGTTTTGACATAGGGGGCCTGGGTCAAGTAATGAGGTGAATTCGGAGGTAAGGTGCCGCCTGTGTGGCAGCTCCAGCAGAGGCCGTTGGCAGTGGTATCGTCAAGGTCCTGAGAGGTATGAGTGAGCGGCGGCAGTAACTTGGGCTCAGATGAGGCCAGGTCATGACAGGAGCGACAGCCGATACCGCTGTTAGCATTGTGCGGCCAGTCCTCCGTGGCGTTGGCATTGATAAAGGGCAGGCATAATACGACACTGAGTAACTGGCAACCAATCAATTTGCCCCAGGTTTTTCGCCTCACGCTCTCCCCTCCCTGCAATAGACACTTTTCCGGCTTGGATTAGTCTATATTACATCTTAGTAACACAATGACACCTTGATTAAAAAAACATCAAGGTGCGGAAGTACTGCCAACAGGTACTGATTTATCAGGGTTGCACTTTTGTTGCCGAGCAGGACCAAGAACTTTTTGGAGCGTGAAAAATGAATCACCGAACAAGGCCATTATCAGGGTATTAGCATCGAAGAAAATATGATTTCGACGCCTGATTCATTGACAGCAATTTTAATACCACTTTATAAAAAACTATTTATCATTCGATATCAATAAGTTATGAGGTTAGGGATGTATTCTTGCCGTTTCCAGTCCACACTGCAACTGTTCAATTGTCAACAGCAAGTCTTTTGGCACCAGCTTAACTTGCTGGTTTTTGGTGTTATTTATTGAGGGAGGGGGTTGTTCAAATTTCGACAGTTCCTGGGCAACAGTGGCTGATCGTAAGAAAAATGGGGAGATGGTAGGATTGGCCTCGTCCAGCGACTGTTCAATTTTCAACAGAGCAGTTCGGTAAGACAAGAAAAAACATAGTTGCCTACAGTTATAAGTCAGCTTTTTTCAATGCATAATTTTTGATCTTGCTGTACAGGGTACCCCGGGCAATGCCGAGTGCTTCGGCGGCCTGCGACAAGTTCCAGAGTTTTTCTTCAAGGACTTTACGGATCACTTCGGCTTCGATTTCGGGCAGGGAGCTGGAGCTTAGTTTGAGGGAGAAATTTTTTTCAGCGACGACAGCGTGCTGAAGTTCATCTGGGAAATGTTCGAGGCGGAGCTCGCTGCCGGGGCAGAAGACCACGGCGCGCTCGATGGCATTGGATAACTCGCGCACGTTGCCCGGCCAGCGGTAGGCACAGAGCCGGTTCATGGTGCTCTGGTCGACGGAGCTGATCTGCTTGCCGCTCTCACGGTTAAACTTGCGCAGAAAAAAGTTAACGAGCAACGGGATGTCGGATTGTCGCTCGCGTAGTGGCGGCGCGGTGAGGGTGACGACATTGAGCCGATAGAAGAGATCCTCGCGGAAGGTTTTTTCGCGCATTGCGGCCGCCAGGTCTTTGTTGGTGGCACAGATGATGCGGGTATCGACCTGAATGGTTTCAGTGCCGCCGACCCGGTGAAAGGAGCCCAGCTCGAGCACTCGCAGCAGGGCGACCTGGGTCTGCAGGGGGATCTCACCAATTTCGTCGAGAAAGATGGTGCCGCCTTGGGCGAGCTCGAAGAAGCCGACTTTGCGAGCCCCCGCACCTGTGAAGGCGCCTTTTTCATGGCCAAACAGGGCGCTGTTGATGAGGCCCTCGGTGAGAGCGGCGCAGTTGACCGGGACAAATATCTGGTCGCGGCGGGCACTGCGGGCGTGAATGGCGGCGGCGATCAGTTCCTTGCCGGTGCCGCTTTCACCGCGAATCAGGACGGTGATGTTGGTCGGGCCGATGCGTCTGACCCCGTCGAACAGTTCGTACATGGCGGGGTCCTGGCCGATCAGTTGTTCAAAATGGGCCTCGCTTTGCCCTTCTTTGTTATTATCAAGCAGATGGCGATGCTGGAGGATTTTGCCCAGCTGCATCTGCAGCGTGGTGATATCAAACGGCTTGAGGATATAGTCATAGGCGCCCGCCTTCATCGCCCGGACCGCTTCATGGGCCGAATTGATACCGGTGAGAATCAAGACGAAAATATCGGGATAGTGCCGGTGGATTTCCTGCAGCAGGGCGATGCCATCCATGCCGGGCATGATCAGATCGGTGAGGACGATGTCGGCGCGCTTGGTTTCAAGCATGCGCAGGGCGGTCGGGCCATCCACAGCGGTTTCAATCGAAAACCGTTGATCCTCCCCCATTTCTCGACAAAAAATATTGCGGTAGGCCTCTTCGTCATCCACAAAGAGAAGGCGGGTTTGTTTCTCAACCACGGTAATCTCCATTCTCGGTTTGGAACAGGTTTGCTGAGAACGGGGTCACTACGTTCGGGTCGCGTGGTTTTGCTCTCAGATCAAGGGGGATGCACAGGGTGAAGGTGGTTCCTGCGCCGAGCTTGCTGGCAACATCGATGATACCCTTATGGCGGGTGACAATGTCGTAGACAATACTCAAGCCGAGACCGGTGCCGACACCGATCTCTTTGGTGGTGAAAAAAGGTTCAAATATGTGTTCGAGCTTGTCGGGAGGGATGCCGCTGCCGTTATCGCTGATGGCAATGTAAATTTTCTTGTCTTCGGCCCAGCTCGTAATCTCGATTTTCCCCTGTTCGGCAATGGCCTGGGTGGCGTTGATGAACAGATTGAGGAACACCTGGTTCATCTGTGCGGCACAGCAGTAACACCGGGGAATGTCACCGTAATTGCGCACGACTTCGATCTTGGTGTGCAACTCATGACGAATGAGCGCAAGGGTACTGTCGATACATTGATGCAGATCGACGAGTTCGTGCCGCGTGACCTCCTTGCACGAAAAGTTACGCAGACCCTGTACGGTTTGACTGATGCGGGTGGTGCCGTCGCGGCATTCCGCCAGCATGACCGGCATTTCCAGTAGTATCTTATCGATGCCGAAATCCTGCCGCCCTTTCAGGCAAGCGGCAGCCAGCTCGTTATCGCCGCGGCGTTCGATCACTCCTCCCTGCAAGGCGAAAAAATGGCTCAGACGCTCCAAGTAACGCTCAAATGTACCCAAATTATGACTAATAAAACCGATTGGATTGTTGATATCGTGGGCGATGCCGGCAGCAAGTTGACCGAGACAGGCCATCTTATCCTGATGCAGAATAGTGGCATGTGTTTCCTGCAGTTCCCGATTCACCTCTTCCAGCGCCACCGTGCGCTTTGCCACCCGCTCTTCCAGTGTTTGGTTGAGAAGCTGCAGTTTCAATTCAGCCAGGCGCCGGTGGTCGATCTCTGCTTCCAGTTGACGGTTGGTTAGCGTGACATTAACGACTTCATCGTTGAGACGTTGCCGGGTGTCAGCCAAGCGCCGGTCCATTCTGCCCAGCACATGATAGGCGAAGAAAATCAGCACCAGACCCAGGCCGGCACTCACCAGAATAATCGGTACGATGAATGCTTTGAAGGAGGTTGTCTGCTGCGTGATGTTATGCAACACATGGAAGCCGCCAATTAACTGGTCTGAAAAGTCGAACAGTTGAAAGCCCTTGATGCGATAGACCTGTTGATCGATGACAATGTTGCTGTATGTTTCCTCCGTAGCAAGGCGATCTACGGATAACAGCTTGATTTTATCCAACTTACTGGTATTGGGCAGGGTTTGATAGGCAATCACCTGGTCACTGAATAAATCCCAGTTATTTAAGCGGCCGGCGTGTTCCCGGGCAAGTTCCCACCGTTCACGATCAAGCTGGTGTTTATCAAGGGTGATCAGAAAATCTTTTTTGACAATCGACTGCAGTTGTTTAAGGACGTAATCGACTTCGATCCCCAGCTCGATATAGCCGATTAACTTATCTTCCACCCGCCACGGCAAAACACCCCGATAGGTCAGCATGCCAAATCTGCCGAGTTCCAGGCCAAAGGCAAATTTCTGGCTGTTGGCTGCCTTGAAAAAGGTGTTGCGGGCCACTGGATCGTCAAATTTATCGGGGTTGTGGACCCGGAGCAAGGTCGTACCTGTCAGGGTATGATAGTAAAGGTGCGAGATTCCGTGGAACTGGAAGAGCTGATTCAACAACGGCAGGGAGTGCTGATAGAGGGTGTCACGGTCGTTAGCTATCATTGCCTGGCGCAGCTGAGTGTCGCGCGAGATCTCGATCATAATATTGAGCAGCAACGTTTCCCGATGGTCCTTGGATACATTGATGTAGGCCTGGGTAACCTCATAGTCGTGGCGCATATTGATCAGGTTCTGGTCGGCGCGGATGTGATAAGCGCTGTAGATAAAGGTACAGAAAAGAACCACAATGGTAAGAGACAAAGGTATCAGTATCCTGCGACGAATCGGATCTTCAGAGTTATGCTTCATATCGCAAGGCAGTCTGGGTGAAATTGTCAAGTTTTTGATAGGGTGAGAGGTGATACCTGAATATTGCAAACAAGCGACAAAATGATATTAAAAAGATTGTATCATCAAAAGATTAACGATGGAATTAAGTAAAAAAGGAGATTACCTTTTTATGAACGTAAAGAATAACAAACGTAGAGCCCGTGTGTCACCCAAAAAATATGGTTCATCCGGCTAAGCGTACATTATGGTAAAGTCCTTTGCCCATAATATAGCTTGCAGCTTATTTAGGTCTGATGGTTTTGGATATGGTGAAAATTGCGACTCCTTCCCTGTACCCAGTGCGGATATAACGACACTCTACCATACCAAAACCATGATAGAGTAAACTCGTGGACATGTAGAACTCTCCTTATCTTTTGCTTGGTCGCATTGATAAGGACTGCATGTCCATTCTTTTTACCACCCATTTTGGGGCCAAGTACACTCAATCTGGAAGATCCTCAATCCGGATGGATATTTGGGGGTAGTAGGTGACAAAAAATGTCAGACCGGTTGTCGTCGGAAAAGCAAGGAAGCTCCCCGAAATAAGGAGGCGGTTCTCTTTTATCTTAATACTGTCTTGATGGGTACTTGCAATTCAGGTAATTATTTCTTTACAATGACCCGCAAAGTTTTCAGAATTGACATCAGATGATCAAATAGGGACAGTGTTACATTGTAGCTTGAAACAGCAGATCCTTGCGGAGATGTATGAAAAAGAATGACCTCATTACAGAAAGAGGTCAATGGTTCTATTTTTTGTGGCAGGTGAAACAAAGTGCGCTGCCGTTGTTGGATTTGACAAGGGATTTTGTGTTCATATAATAGTTGGGAAATGTGAAACTGCTATGGCAGTCTGAGCAATTTCCGGTTCCACGGGCGACGTGAACATCATGACAGGAACTGCACTCCAATACACCTCCATTCAGCAAATCATGGCTGATGGTTCCCCCTAGACCGGAAAGGGTTGTTTCAGGGTTATAGAGCTTAGGATCTTGTGTAGCGAGTGCGCTATCATATAGTATAGCCACGGGATGATGGCTGTTCAATTTAGTGCCGATCGCGATTGGCACTGCTCTACTTGTTTGAGGCCGAATGAAAAAAGTCCCAGCGTTTACCCCGAATGCGTCCACCGCGATCGTCCCGTCATGGCAGGACAGGCAAAGCCTGGAGATGCTGGTGGGCTGAGTTGGTACGGCATTCAATGTTGGACTATTGTATAATGTAAATGAGTTCGCTGTAACCTGGTGATTCCAGAGTGGCGACTGCGAGACCGTAGTATTGGCATGATGCGGTGTGTGGCAGACAACGCACATTTCGCCTTTACCCCATGCAGTGTTTGAAAAATCGTGGTGTGTATTTTTTATAGCGGCATTCATTGTTACTGGGAATAGAATTATGGCCCCAGTCATTAGAAATCTGACAGCATTCCGAGTGATAAAAAAAATAATCTGATGTTTACTCTTCACATTCATAGCCTTAATTTACAGTGACACCTTGATTGAAAAAAACATCGAGATGCTGAAGTACCGCCAACGGGTACTGATTTATCAGGGCTGTATCCTTGTTGCCAAACAGGAACGAGAGTTTTTGGAGCGTAAAAGACAAATTTCCAAACAAGATTATCAACAGGATATCACTATGGAATAATATACTCTTACCATAATCACATAATACAGTTAGTGCTTCACTGTTGCAACTCAATATTGCCTTCGACGTGAAACAGGAGATACTGACATCTTTACATGCAGAATGTGTAATGGGCATCATACCAACTGCGTATGGAGAAGATTCACGAGGAGCTCGTTCCTTTTTTGTCTGTAACATGGCGTCTCGTGTTTACATCTTGTGGCAATTATTACAATAGAGAGCCATGTTACTGTTGTCATGGTTCAACAAATTTTGTGTGTTGCCGGCATGGGGATTATGGCAGCTGGCGCAGGTGAATTCCTTGTTCGGATTAAATGAATCTTTGGCATTTCGTACCGGGTGCCCTTTACCAACGAAACCTGCAATGACATGGCTGCCTGATGCCTTGTCCTCGTGGCAATTGATACAGAGATCAGTGGTCTGCATCCGCAGAAGCGCAGGCCATTCAGATCCGTGCGGGTTGTGACACATGGTGCAATGGCCGACCGCTGTGGGACCATGCATGATTTTTTTGCTTTTCCATCCTTTGACTTCAGCGTTGTGGCAGGGATAACACACCTTATCGTCCGGCTTTGGCACTGTGTACTTCCGCTCTCCACGCAGCACTTCATGGCAGGTGAAACAGGTTCCTTGCGCAGCTGGCTTATGGACAAAGGTGTATTGGGTGTATTTTTTTTTGTGACAAACGTAACATGTTGATTTTTCAGGATTTTCTGGCCGTAGACTGCTGAGGGTGGGGTCCATGTCATGGCAGCCGGAGCAGCTTTTTTCATTGTTAATAACGTGAAAGAAGTATCGATTAAAGTTAGCAGGGGGTTCCCGAAAACTGGGGAAGAGGTCAGAGCGGAAGAAAATTTTCATTTCTTTTTGAGCAATGACCTTTCCCTGTTTCAGGCCGAGTAGTTCAATCGTATTTATTCCCTTGCTCAGGGTTACACCGAAGCAGACGTTGGTACTGTCGGGACGAACAGATATTTCCGTAGGTTTGTTCTCTCCAATGACGACGCGGATACCATCGAGAACCTGTTTCTCCACAGTAAGGACAATACTGAATTGTTCATTATCAACAAAGGAGTTGTCAGGAGGAAATTGTATGGAAATTCCTGTGCCGGCCCAACAGTCAATTGTGCAGAAAAACACTATTGGCAGCGCCGTAAGGAGAATATGTTGTTGTTTCATTTCCGGTTCAGAAGTTGTTTAAGGGCATTTTTATAACTCGTTGCCGCTTGTTCGAGGTTGTTTTGATCCTCAAACATTTTTCCCCGGTACACATTAATCTGGAAGTCCAAAGGGTTCATTTCTTCAGCTTTGGCAAAAAGCTCAGCGGCCTTTTTTGTGTCGCCTTCCTTACCGGTCAGATAGCCGAGATAATAGTAGCATGGCATATAGGCCTCGTCTGCCTTTATCGCTTTTTCAAACATGGTCCTTGCAGCGGCACCGGAACTTTCCTCTGTCAGAATAAGGCCCATTTTGCACAGGGCTGCAGCATTGTCCGGTTTGCGGGTTAAGACTTGTTGGAACTGTTCTTTGGCTTGTGCAAGATCACCCTGGTCCTTGTAATAGGTGCCAAGGCTGAGATACGGCAAGATGAAGTTCGGGTCGGCCGTTATGGCCTTTTTGAATGACATTTCGGCGGTTTGAGCCGTACGTTTTGAACTCATGGCCTTGACACCCATATTAAAAGCGCGTACAGAATTTTTGTCTGGCTGATACCCGGTTATTTTCGCTGCCTCGGTCGGGGCTGACTTGCCCTCGATGGCAGCGGTAACGAAGTTAAGCATGTCCACAGTTCCTACCAGTGGGAAACCGTCCATTTCAAAGACGATTTTTCTGTCCTTGTCAAGGATGACCGTGGTAGGCACGGCAATAACCCCATAGTCGTGAAACGTGACAAGACCATGGTCAACCAGATTAGGAAAGGAGATTTGCAGGCGTTCGGTGACCCCCTTAATATCTGTCAGAGCCTGGGCATCAATGGTTTGTCTTTCCACATTGATACCGATAACAGAAAGCCCCTGGCTTTTATATTTCTGATGGAGTTTTTCCATCTCTTTGAGGGCCTTTTCCGACTGCCTGCTCCATGAGGCCCAAAAGAGGACCACGGTTAGCTTGTTTCCTTTGAGCGTTGAAAATCCCTGTTTGGTTCCGCTGTAATTCTGAAGTGTAAAATCCGGAGCTTCCGCTCCCACCCCGAGGGTTTGCAGGGCGGGAACGGAAATGCTGGTTTGCAGCAGGGCGATGGTCATTACAAGAATCATCAGACATGTCTTTTGTCTGAACGGAAAGCATATTATTGGCTTCACAGTCACCTACCTTGTTTCTTGTCCGTGTGAGCTGATGCCCTGTTTGAACTGCGTAAGGGCCCCTTTGGTGTCTCCAAGCTTTTCATAGATGAGGCCAAGTTCATAATGAGTCCGTGCCGGATTAGGATTCAGCTCCAGCGCATCTTTCAAAATGGATTCGGCTGTCTTGAGATCCCCAGTCTGTGCCAGGATAATCCCTTTCCCGGTTTTGGCGCCACTGGAGCGAGGCTGCAGCTCCAGTGCCTTGTCAAAGGACGCCATTGCCTGTTGCGAATCGCCCTTTTCAAGGAGCAGGTCGCCAAGAATGACATGCGCTTTTGCTTGCGATGGGTTCTCTGTTATACACAGCTTGATGGTAGCAATCCCCTCGTCAAGTTTTCCTTCATGGGCCAAAGTAGAGGCATTTTTTTCACACGATGCCTCATTGCCGGGTGCCGATGAAGCCAGCACCCAGCCCGGTCCACTTATAAGAGTAATCAATAATAAGTAGAGCGGTTTAATGTTCATCTGTTTTTCACCTTTTCATCTCTGTCATATTTGAATTCCTGATGACAACCTGGCAGGCAGGCGCCGCCGTTTTTACTCTTAACAAACCCAACCGGCATCTGATAGGCCCCAAAGGCGACCTTATCGGTAATGTGTTTTGGATTTTTAGTTGCATGTGCATCGTGGCATGCCTTGCAGGTACGACCCTTGGGGGTTTTATTGACGTGTACAAAGTGAAGGTTTTGGTCACCGTTGCGGAAGCCCGTCAAAGTGGTTGTCTTCGCGTCTTTTACCAAGGTGTCGTTATGACACATGAAGCAGAGTTTGAAGTTGTCAGGGTTGTATGGAGCATAAAATTTTTGTAAAAAATTGCCTCTGAGTATGCGGGCACTTTGTGATCCATGAGTATTATGGCAGGCAGAACAGTCTTTTTCCAAAATAGGACCGTGATGACTTCCATTTTTCTCCAGCAGTATTTTCATGTTTGACACCGAGGTCCCATCTGCATGTTTATACTCTTTGTCATGACAGGAAAGGCAGAGATCCATGGGCGCCTTATCAAGCTGTTGAGGAAATGAAGAAACGTGGGGGTTATGACAGGCCAGACAGCCTTTGTCTGTAGTAAGACCGCCGTGTTTTACCGTAACCTTGGCGATTTCATCTTTCTTGTCGGTATGACAGGTAAAGCAAAGGTCCTGGGTGCTCTCGGCCGGCAGATTGAATTTAAAATTGCTGCTGTGGGGGCTGTGGCATTGGATGCAACCATCTGTAACAGGGCCGTGAGCAAATTTCTTGTCGGCAAACTCATCCTTTTTGTCGGAGTGGCAGGAAAAGCAGACATCGTTGCCTTTGGCCATCAGCAATTTGGGTGAGTCAGAAGAGTGGGGTGAATGGCAGACACTGCAACCGTCAGCCACGACCGGTCCATGGACAAATTTACCACCAGCGATGGCTTTGTCATGGCACAGGAAACAGAGAGCGGGGCCCGCACCTTTGAGCTGAAACTTATTGGCGGATTGATGAGGATCGTGGCATCCTGTGCATTTTCCCTCTTTAACCGGTTTATGGACAACGGAACCGTTGTTTAATTTATCATGGCACTCATAACAGAGGGCTTCCGCACTTTTGATCGGCTGAAATGCATGCTGATCTTTTTTATCTTGCTTATGGCAGAAGGCACAGTCGCCTGAGGCCACAGGTCCGTGGACAAATTTATCTTTCCCCATGGTAGGGTGGCAGTCGGAGGTGGTACATGATTGCCCGGCCTTTATCGACACATGACTGGAATCCTTGGCACATGCCTCCAGTGCAAAAAGACTTATAACGCAAATAAAGGAACATACCGTGAGCAATGTTGACAATGGGTGTTTTTTCTTTTCTGTTCTTGTGTCCATTCGTTTCCTTTCTCATGTTTGTCGTGAATTTATCATTTCTGTCCCCCCGTTAAGAGGCAAATTCTATTTTCAGTTTCTTACAAAACTAACAAGCAACTTGTACAGCATTTTATTATTTTTTATTAGCCCCCTGACCTGCCTTTAGGAACGTCTTTGAGTTGGAACTGTTTGGCTGATTGATGAGGATCGTGGCAGTCTGTACATTTGCCTATTACTGCCGGTGTATGCCCAATAAAGCCGGTGTTTGATTTATCATGACACTCGTAACAGAGTGCTTCACTGTTGTTGATCGGCTGAAATGTATGCTGGTCTTTTTTGTCCTGCTTATGGCAGAAAGTACAGTCTCCTGAGGCCACAGGCCCGTGCACAAATTTATCTTTTCCCATGGTAGGGTGGCATTCGGAGGTTACACAGGACTGCCCGGCTTCTATCGACACGTTGCTGGATTTATCATTTGCCGCATAACCCTCCAGTGTAAAAATACTTACAATGCAGATGAAAGGGCATAGCTTGAACAATGTTAACAATGGCTGTTTTTTCTTTTTTCTTCTTGCGTCCAACGTTTTTTCTATCCTGTTTGTCGTGAAGTTGCCCCAGTCATACCTCTTGTTAGAGGAGGTATACTAAATGTCTGTGTCGTACCAGCTTAAGAGACAGCCCATGCTGCATTTCTCACTCTCGATGAGCCCGCTTGGCCATCTGCATTTAGCCACTGTTATTATGTGTGTGAGAATGACAGACAAGGGTGCATCTGGGTGGTGAAGGGGTATAGGAAATCACCCCACTATTGGGGGTGACAACGTTTGTATTAAAGTTAATCAGCCTGTTGTAGCCTGACGAGCTATGGGAGTCATGGCAGGTCGCGCAAGATGTATGTGCGCCTGGACTTGTAATATGATTTTTATGTTTAAATACCGGACCAGCCACAACCGTAAGGATGACGTTTCGGTTATGACATTTATAGCAGAGAGCATAGGTCGCGGCACTTTCGTTCGCCCAGTCACTGGTGTCATAGTTTGCCACGAGCAGGTGTTTGTTGACGGAACCGTGCGGCCCATGAGCGCCTGCAGTAGGGTTGTCAGAGCCATGGCAGTCGGTGCAGTAGAGGATACTGGTGTTGGTATAGGGCGCCAGCAGGCTTGGCACAGCGGCCCCACTCGAGCCGTTGATTTCCACCCGATGAGAAGAGGGGTTGCCGGGCAAAAATTCAAGTCGAGTGTTCACCTGGGGGAACTTGCGGGTGATTTCAGGGGTTGTTATCACATTATTGGGGGCATCGGCATGACACTTGAAACAGATTTCATAGAGGTTTGCGGCATTCGTGGTCTTTGCTCCAGCGGCGGTAATCCCTTGTACGCCAATATTTCTCCCTGAAACCAGAGGTGCTGCCGCCGTGGTATTCTTCACCTGGTGAGGATTGTGACAGTCTTCGCACTCCACGTGCTTGGTCACAGATGCCGTGAAATCCTCGTGGGCGTCATGTACTCCAAGGTAGCTAGCAACAGGATGGCGATAAACTTTAGTCAGTTCGTTTGCAATATTGCTCTGGATTGCAACCTGACCACTATGGCAGGCAAGGCAGTTATCCTCTTCATTGACCTGTTTTAATAGCCGTTGATGTCTGCCCGCAGTATGGGGCCGATGGCAGTTGCCACATGCGTTGTAGGCCACAGTGGTGGAGGCGCTTGGCAACGGATTAACGCCGGTGCCGCTATATGTACGGGTAGATGTGGCATGGATGCTGGCCGCCCAGCCGCTTTTGGTGTGACACGTGATGCAGAGCGCTGAACCTTGATTGGACTTTACCAAAAATTTCCCAAAGGCGTCGTCATGAGGATCATGACAGGCTGTGCACTGGAGTTGACCGGTACTGTCAAGTTTAACCGGCGAGATGCTTGTAAATGCAATCGTTGAAGCAGTAACAAGCTCAGTGTTTCCCCCGGTAATGCTGCTTTGATAGTCAAAGGAAACCGGGTGGTCATCGGACAGGTCTGTGCCGAGAGAAGTGCTCCGGCCGCCAAGAGTGGTGGCGCCGCTGAAAGGTATCGGTGACGACTCAGAAAAAAGAACTGCTCCTAAAGCGATGGTCCCGTCATGACAACTCAGACAGAGTTTTGAGGCGCCGGTGGGCTGTCCATTCGACCCAACATGTCCAGCCGGGGCCATCATGGTAGTGCTGGTATAAGGAATGTAGGTGCTGGTTTGAGCCGAGCGACTCCAGAGGTAGGGGATATCCGCGCGGGCGTTGTGGGGAGTATGGCAGAAGACGCAAACCTGGTCAAGTCCTGACGCTTTGATTGCCTGACCGCCGGAAGAAGAAAGATCGTGCTTGCTGAAACGAATGCTGTTTCCATGGACGAGTTCTCCGCTACCAAGCAGGAGTGCTGTGACTACAATAAAAATGCTTGTTGTTTTATTCATCGCTGCGCCTCTTTCTGTTTGAGATACTGAAAGATTTGAACGCGTTTATTATAGGAATCCGCCACATAAATTTTGTCATTTTTATCAATCCAGATACCAGCCGGCATCCAGAATTCTCCGAGTTCCTCGCCTAATCTGCCAAAATCCATCAGCAGCCGCCCTGTTTTGTTAAAGATCTGGATGTTGTCAAAAATGGCGTCCACCACATAGATATTGCCGTCACTGTCGCTGGCGATACCGCGTGGTCTGGCAAAATGACCCGGACTATCTCCGGCGCTGCCAAATGTCCACTGAAATACCCCTTCTGTGGAAAAAACTTGAATGCGGAAATTAAGGGCATCGGTAATAAGGAGAGTCCCCTCCCCGGTAACAGTGATATTGGTAGGGTTGTTGAACTGTCCTGCCCCCACACCCTTGGCGCCAAACGTTCCCTTCAGTTTGTGGCTGTCGAGATCAAACCTGAAAACCTGAGCCAGTTTTGTATCGACAACGAGGAGCTCATTGCTTGCTTGATTGACAGCAACTCCGGTAGGCCGTTGAAAAAGGCCGTTGCCGATGGTGAGGGGAGAGTCGTCCCCTGCGCCGTTAAACACCTTGATAATGTTATCCTGAGAGTCGGAGACATAGATTCGTCCACCCTTATCAACGGCAATGCCGATGGGGGAGGTCATTGGATAATCGTCATCGGGGAAAGTGGAAAATTCCCCGGCGGTTGCATCAAAGACCTGGATTCTTCGCTGAAGGGTGTCAACGGCGTAGAGCCTGCCTGCACTATCTACCGTCACTCCATAGGGTGCAAGGGTATCATCTTCTTTACCGATAACATAATTCCAAAAGAGCATCAAGGCACTTGGGGTAATTTTAAAATCTTCCGGCTTGGAAATACTGCTGATAAAGCGGATCCTTGGGGTTTCCTCGCCTTTGGGCCATACCAGGTCGACCGGTGGCGCTACTGGTTCAAGATTAGGTGACATACAGCCGAAAAGCCCGAAAAGAACCGCGAGCGACAAAGCAGTGAAGGCAGCACTGAGAGGGGACCGCGTGTTGCCCATTTTTTTTATTAATCTCTTTATCATCTATAGAGCCTACCACATAGCGCGGATGATTTCCACGCGAGCGAGTTGTTCTGTTCGCTGGGAGTCGGTCTTTATGTAGTTTTGGTCGGTGAATTGATAACTGAGACGTGTTGTCCAGATGCGGTAGCGGAACTCAAGGCCGGCCTTGAGGCCGGTATTTTCCGTTTCTTCGAAATCGCTAATGTTCTTGTCGTAAAAACCCTCAAGGCGAAGTTTTGACCATCTATTCAGCAGCCAGTCACAGGTGGCAATCCCGCCGTAAAAATCATTGGTCTCGTCGTGGTCTTTATAGTCTGTTTGGCCAAGATATCCCTTAACCGATAAGTAAATTGGTAACTGGGGTCTGTAGGACAGCGTTTCTTGTATCTCGCTCCGGGTATAGGCTGGAGAGGATAGGCGGTTGTTGTCCTCATAACTGAGAGAAGTGCTTGACCAACCGATATCATAGCGGATATTGGTCCTTTGAATGGTGTCGTCGATCAGGTTTTGCGGCGTCTCACCAGAGAGAATGTTCTGCGTTATCCTAGTGATATTATAAGAAAAATACCAGTCATGCCAGAGATCGAAATTGAATCCGTAATTTTCGGTAAGCAAGGCGTCGTTATATGCTGCATCTCGCTGATAACGGTAGGTGACTGCAACGATTTGTCCATCAGTTATCGAACCGAAAGGCACGCGGTGTATCCGGACATAGCCGTTAATCTTTTCAACTGTGTAGTCAATGTTTTCAATATAAACGATGGTCCCGGAATTGTTGGAGACAATGATGGAATCAAGGTTGACGTTATAATGATTCAGATAAATTTCATTATTAAGGCTGAGAAGATGTGTCTCATTGGTAACCAGGGCCTCGTTTGAGGTAAATCCGCTGCGGTCAGTGTAAAGATAGTCCCAGCCGCTATTCAAACCTAGCGTAGTCCAGGAAAGGGGACGGCTGTAGGAGAAATTGAGGAAACCGTCCCCTGTGGTCTCCTTTCCGTCGAAGTAATTGTTCCAACTTCCCCTGCTGCCGACATTGGTGGTCAGATTTTCATAAAGCAGGTGTGTCAGCCCGGCATCAAGTGTTGTCATGTCAGAACTGAAATCACCAGATTCCTGCCGGGTATGGGAAGCTGAATAGTTTGACTGCAAATTGGGGGTATGGCGCCAGCCCAGGTGTTCTCTGAAATTGAGGTTTTGCGTATCGAACCAGCCTGATTCCTGGGTACTGTAGGTCATGGCCGAGTCCAAGGTGACTCTATTGTCATCAGTGACGCGATAGTTGTTAAACAGATTATTATTAAAAGTTTTTATCTGGTTCGTGAGATTATTGCTGCTTGTCTTATCACCACCGCTGCTCCTCTTGTCATCACTATAGGTGGAGGTCAGGTGAGTGTTACTTTTTTCGGTCTGATGTTCGGATGACAGGTTGAAGTCATCATGGGTATCATTTGATGTGTAAAAACCGGTTTGTTCATCCTCTGTGTGGTTATATCCAGCCGTGCTGGGCAGGATCTTGTATTTGAGTTGTCCATTGGCGCCATAGGAGTTGGAAATGGACTCGGTGTTACCTGAGAAGGCAGCCCATTCAGATGTCTCCTGACGATTGCCAAAAATGTTGAGTGTATAGGGCTTGGCCTCCAAAAATGTCGCTGACATGGAATAATCCGGGGCAAAGGAGCTGGTTCTAGCCGTTTCACCTTGAATCGGTTCCTCTATTGATTGGATCAATTCCGGTCCAATCATCAGCGAGTATTTCATAAGAGCAGGACTGTAAACCCATCCTGAAGTTTGGATGTTTAATTGCTCTTTAAATTTGTGGCTGGTGTCCGTGTCCGTTATACCGTTATGTGTCTGTGAGTTGTTTTTAAATTCATAAGTGAGTTGCCCACCCACGGTAGGCCTTTTAATAAAATAATATTGTTTTTGCTGGCGGCTTTGTTTGCCGTTTTCAGGCTGTTTTGTCAGCCATCGTTGCAATATTGTCTTGACCGGCAATGCCTCCTGGACAACAGGTTCAACTGGTTTTGAACTTTTTTCTTCGTTCAATTCCTCAATGTTTATGCTGTCGATAGTCGGGGCAACAGGCTCAACTGATTCCGAACTTTTTTCTTCGGCGTAGATGAGCGCTGGATCGACAAAAAGAAGAAACAGTGATGCAAAGGTAAGCAGGGAAAGCGTCAATATATTAAAGCAAAAGTGTTTCATTCATGTATGAAAATGAAGGGGTGACAAGCTTTGTTGCTTTTTAAAGTCGTTATAAAATTTTAATTTACCGATGGATCAGGCTTGTTAGTTTAAACCTAAAAACGGCAGTTGCCTCATAATACACATATAGCTCCCCCTCATCCCACCCCTTCTCCCTCAGGGAGAAGGGCCAAAAACTCCCTCTCCTTTTGGGAGATGGTCGGGGTGAGGGAAAAGCTTAGCAATACAATAAGTTATTGCAAAACAACCGTGTCTAACTGCCGTTTTCAGTTTAAAACAAACTAACAAGACGAGCAAAATCATTACAGTATCTTATGGTTTGTGAAAAACTTACCACATTCTTGCTATACATTTTGATATTTTTTACTGTATAAAATTTTCTTATTAACAGCAATGAAAAATGAATATTCATTCATTTTTCATTGCTGTTAATAACGCTCTGATATTAATATAATTAATAATCTTGTTTTTCCTGTTAGGGATATATGTTGTCTTGTGTGCGATACCATGGCGATATATATATATAAATTATTGTTTGTAGAATGGATGTTTTGTGAAAAGCAGCAAAGTTGTGAGGTTTGTAGTTTTTTAAGGAAGAGATAACTAAGAATATTTGTTTTCAGCTATTAATACTCGAATTCGAAGTTTACGCTTGTCCGTGAGACTTCGACGTGAAGATTCTGTATGGCTTCCACTGGTTCACATAATGATCGGTAATACGAAAACGTTAACGGTGCTTTTCATGGTTTTTCTTCCAAATACCTTCAAGAGCATCTCGATGAGTTTTGTTACCGCATTAATCAGAGGTTCTGGAAACAGGAACTTCAACTATGTTTGCTCAACACATGCCTTGCTCATGTACCAATTTGGGTTGCTGAGTTTTATACATAGCCATTTTATAAAAAATGTCTGCCAGATAAACATTTTTACCTTCCTGGTTCCTGGTTTCCGGGAACCAGGACAACAGGGATCTTAATTTCTTTGTACTCTTTTGTCAGCAGGTTTTTGTCAATGCCCATGTGCGGGTTGTGACAGGAGAGACATTCTTCTCCTTTTTGATGTGCTGGCGTTGCCAGGAATTTCCCTTCTTTGTGACAGGGAAGGCAGAGTATGGACGGTGCCTGACGCAGGGTTTTTACGTTATTGCTTTGATGCGGATCGTGGCATGCCAGGCAGTCACCCTTTGCCGCTGTGTTGTGCAGCCACAGATTGTCGGTCATGGCCCGTTTTGCAGTTTTGTCCTTATGGCATTGGGTGCAGAGCTCGTTTTTGGGAAGGGTCAACTTTCCGGGCTTGCCACCGCCTGTTTCAAAAACAGTTGCCGGTGTTCTCTTGACGCCGGGAGTGCCGAATGTGCCCATGCTTTCATGACAGGGATTACAGGTGCCTGCCGCCCAAACCGGGTGTGAAAACAGAGGTTTGGGAGCTGCCTGGGCTGGTTTTTCGAGAATCGTTGCAGGGGAGGGCGACGGCTGCTCTTTGACTTCGGCAACTGATTCCGAAGCATCCAGAGGCGGGACGCCGGTAAAGAAAAATGTGAGTACCTGATGCCGTGCTTGCGGCTCACATCCTGCCAGGAGGGCCGTCAAGGAAAGTATCATAGCGATGTGAGCGGACACCCTGACCATTTCTATTTCCCTTGTTGTCTCTCAATCAAGCAAGTTTTTGAAGGAGGGTTATTTGCCTGTCCAGTCGCCGTAGCCGTACACGTTGACTTTATTGGGCCCGGTTAGATTGCAGACATAGAGGAGATATTTCAGTTTGAAATCTTTGTCGGCATATTTGTTGAAAAACTTGACATTGTCATAATCAATGCGCAACCCTGCAGGCAGGTACAAATTCCCGGGACCGACTCCAGGACCACCAAAAAATAAAAGCAGTTGGGCATTCTCGTTAAAAATCTGAATCTGTTCCGAGGCGGCATCGACGATATACAGATGTCCTTCACGGTCAATATCCAGCCCCTTAGGGCGAGCCAGACCGCCCACCTCATCGCCGTGAAAGCCGAAAACTTTGACGAATTTTCCATCGGGGTCAAATTTCTGGATCCTGAAATTAAAACCATCAGTGACAAAGAGGTTGCCTTGGTTGTCAACCGTGATATTGGTTGGTTTGTAGAGTTCTCCTTCTGCTGCACCACCTTTACCAATGAGGAGTACTGTTTTGCCGGAGTCTTTATCGAGCACGACAATCTGGTTTTTGGGCATGTCGCAGACAAAAATGCGGTTGCCGTGAACGGCAACATCGACGGGTTTCTCAAATATCTCTTTGTTGCCATAGGCTCGGACAAATTCATTTTTAGCATCAAAGACCACAATCTGTTGTCGCTTTATGTCGGCAACATATTTGACATCGTCCTCACTGACCCATATTCCCGAAGGGGTAGCGAGAGCTCCTGGGCCTTTATCTTCCAACATCTTGAAGCTGTTTTCGGCCAGATCCATAATGACTATCTTGTTGGCCGCTCTGTCTGTAAGATATATTTTCCCTAGAGAAGAGCTGACGGCGTAGGGCCTCCCGATAGCTGAAAAAGATTCCTTCGGTCCCGAGAGAAAAGTATCCAAACCATTGCTTTTGCTGTCTCCCAGATCTTCTTCCGAGGATATGGCGGTGAGAAACTGCAGTCTGGGTTGATCCGGTGGCTGCGGGTAGAAGGTTACCGCTGCCTTTTCTTCCACATGTTGGGCGGCGCAGGCGCTGAGAATAAAAAGACAGAGTAGTGTATACAGCCCCTGCTTGAAGATAAAGAGTTGAGTTCTCGGCATGGTAGTCTTTGATGGTTGCGTAAAAAAATATGCAAAAAAACTTTATTTGCGAAGCGGCTACAATTTCAAAAATGAGTCACAGGCAGTCGATACTGCAGTGACTGGCCACTTGTACCGATAAAGCAGATAAAATATCTTTGGTAGGCTGTCATCAGTTTTTTAAAAAAAAAGCCAGTCCATACATTAGAAGTTCTTAAGGAATATGTATGGACCGGCAGCAGGCAGGGGATGAATCTGACCAAACTCTTATTTGCTGTGACACTCAAGACAAAGTTCAGATCTTACCATAGTCACATTGACCAGTTTGGGAAGACTGTACTTGTTATGGACATCATGACAGGATCCGCATTCCACCTGGTCAGCACCGGCACCAAACAGTTTAATTGACACTGGCAAACTAGCTATAGCGTTCAGTCCACCGACATCAGCAAGAGGGTCATATTTAATAGATATCGGGTGGTCGTTGCTCAATGCAACCCCGAGATTGGCGGTGGTGGAGGGATAAGCTGCTTGGATTGTTAGGGAGCCAGCATGGGCGGTATAGGCGTCAATCGCTGTCACGCCATCATGACAGGAAAGACAAAATTTGGATACTCCTTGTGGTGTAGCCTGAGCGAGACCATCGAGTGTTGGACTATCGTACATCACGAACGTCTGTGTGGTATTATCATGATTCCACAAGACCTCATTTAAAGCGTTTTTGTTATTATGCGGGGCATGGCAGGGCAAGCAGATTTGTCCGGTCGCTGTCATAAAACCAGTTGCTGTGGCAAAATCATGTTTAGACCCTGTGATTACAGCGGATGCCGTGGCACACACCCCCAAGCCTCCAAGCAATGCAAGTGATGTAACTAATAACTTTTTTTTCATATTTCTCCCCCTGATCCTGAAAATTATATATTACTTCCAGTGTCCAGTGGCTGGAAGCTGTGAAAATCTCCTCAGTTCGCCAGAGGAGATAGAAATTTTTTTAATATGAGCCTCTTGCAAAATGATCTTTTCGCCCAATCTCTTCGTTATGCTCAAAATTTTATCCTCGGAATATCAACTATATGCCTGCGGTAAAATTTTTCGCATGCCTCTATTTTGGACGAAAATCTTCATTTTGCAAGAGGCTCATATGTTAATAAAATAGACGCTGGAACCTGAAGCTTCAGCCTCAGGTGTCGCTCAACCAAGTATAATCCTTTATGAAGTCTGGCATATCCATATCATAATCATTTGTCATTGGCAAGCAAGAAATTGGGGTCTGTTTTTTTTGTGTGCAAACGGTGTGTTTGCCGATTTTAATAAGCCGGAATTCTGCTGCCCAATAAGAGGAGACGGTTAATGCTTTTGTGTAAACTGCACGTTTCCCGATTTCAATAAATCGGCATTCTGTCACGAAATAAGATAGGAAAACAGTTCAAGTCTGGCTTTCAATCTCTGATCGGCTATTTACATAAACAGATGCAGGCTGAAAAAAATGGACACCAATGTTTTGCCGAAGAGATAAAAAAACGGTATCATGTTTTTTCAGGATGGTTTTCTTTAGGGTACTTACGTGCTGGACAGGGTGTCCTTAGATTGCGGTATAATCTCGCAGGTATTCTTTCATGAACCATGCCATTTGTCAAAAATATTGTGTAAAAAAACAAGGCATTGGAATGTTGAGTTATTCTTGGTGCTGATTGTTTTTCAGCCTGCGTCCTTCTTGGTTTTTTCCGGAAAACGCAGGCAGAATACGGTGTTGCTTGGCAATAAAAGGCAACAGGATGACAAAAATTGTCACCACGGACGGTTGGTTGATTCCCACGCCATAAAGGTTCCTTGAAAAATCGCCATTGAGAATCAAATGATCCTGTTAACTTCACAACGTATCGTATGAACATTATCCTCATAGAACAACAGGAAGTCCAAGGGGGCAGGGTATTTCTTACTGATCGTCGGGCCACGCACCTGATCAAGGTGCTGCAGGTGCGGTTCGGTGATACTGTGCGGGTAGGGATCATTGACGGACCAAGGGGGTGCGGCAAGGTTGCGGCCCTTGGTGCCAAGTTTCCCTTTCAGGTGGAGCTTGACGTGGAGTTTGCTGAAGAGATGGCTGAAAGGCCACCCATTGATCTGCTCCTGGCCCTTCCCCGGCCCATTATGCTCAAACGTATTTTCAGTCAGGCCGCAGCCCTGGGGGTTGGGACTCTCTTTATCACCAACGCCCAGCGCGTAGAAAAGAGCTTTTGGAGTGCGACGCTTCTGAATGAAGAGGAATATCGTCCGCATCTGCTGCAGGGGCTTGAGCAGGCAGTTGATACCAGAGTGCCGGAGGTTTTTATTTATGAGCGATTCAAACCTTTTATTGAGGACGTGCTTCCGGGCAGAATTGCGCAGTATAGTCATCTTCTGATTGCCCATCCTGACAGCCCTGGCACCTTGAAAACAGTGATAACGGAACGGCCCGGGCGGATTCTCCTGGCAGTTGGTCCAGAGGGGGGCTGGATTGATTATGAGATTGATCGATTTGCGGAATGTGGTTTTGTTGCGTTCTCTCTGGGAAAACGGATTCTCAAGGTAGATACGGCGGTGGTTGCTCTCCATGGGCGGTTATCTGAGCGCCGAGAGAGCTTTTCTTGAAGAAAGTTTTTCCGGCTTTCATTAATTCCAAAAAGCATTCAAGTTGCCACCGAGAAGGCAAACGAGCGGCAGCGGAGCAGTACGGGTTAGTACGGTGAGGAGCCGCGCAGTGCAGCCGACGAAGGTGCCGGCTTGAATGCAAATTGGAAGAAGCAAGATTGTCGCCGATATTATTGAATGCAGAGAAAGATATATTTTAGGGAATTGTTGTCAACAGGAGAAGATATGTCAGAGTTAAGCCTCAAGCCACTTTCCGGATTCAATTCTTTTCCGGGACCGGTGGTTACAGTGATTATGGATGGGGTGGGGATCGGCCCTGAAAATGAGAGCAATGGGGTCTATATGGCCTACACCCCGGTGCTGGATGAACTTCTACAGGGTGAGTTGGCGACCCGTTTGAAGGCGCACGGAACCGCTGTGGGGCTGCCGTCTGATGATGATATGGGCAACTCCGAGGTTGGTCATAATACCCTCGGCGCCGGCCGGGTCTTTGCACAGGGGGCAAAGCTGGTGAACGAGGCGTTGAAGAGTGGCGCGGCCTTTACCAGTAAGGCCTGGCATGAGGTTCTTGGGCGCACTGGCGGGGGCGGTACTTTGCATCTGATCGGCCTGATCTCGGATGGCAATGTGCACAGCCATGTGGATCATCTCTATGCCCTGCTTGATCAATGTGTCCGGGACAATATTTTGCGAGTTAGGGTGCATGGTCTGATTGATGGCCGGGATGTGGGGCCGAGGAGCGCCCTGGAGTATTTTGCACCTCTTGAGCAAAGGCTGCGTGAGCTGTCTGTGGCTGGCCGTGATTACCGGATGGCGTCCGGCGGCGGCCGGATGAACACGACCATGGATCGCTATAACGCCGACTGGTCAGTGGTAGAGCGGGGCTGGAAGGCCCATGTGCTGGGAGAAGGCAGGCCTTTTTCTTCTGCCTGTGAGGCCATTCAGCATTATTATGATGAAGATCCGGTCATGACCGATCAGTATATGGAGAGCTTTGTGGTGGTAGAGGATGGAAGGCCGGTGGGGATTATGAAAGACGGGGATGCGGTCATTCTTTTTAATTTTCGGGGGGATCGGGCGATCGAGATCTCGCGCGCCTTTGATGAGCCGGAACTGACCGAGTTTGATCGCAAGCGGGTTCCTGATCTTTTTTACGCCGGGATTATGCAATATGATGGCGATGCCCATGTGCCTGCCAATTATATAGTAGAGCCGCCCGCCATTGACAAGACGCTTGGGGAATATCTCTGCGCGGCCGGGATCTCTTCGTATGCTATTTCCGAGACTCAGAAGTTTGGTCATGTAACCTATTTTTGGAATGGCAATAAATCAGGGTATATTGACGAAGCCCTGGAAACTTATGTGGAGATCCTGTCTGATAAAGTAACCTTTGATCTGCGTCCCTGGATGAAGGCGGCAGAGATCACCGATCAGGTAATTGCCGCCATTGCCAGCGGCAGTTATAAGTTTATCCGTCTCAATCTGGCTAATGGGGATATGGTTGGCCATACCGGAGTGGAAATTTCAGTGCGGATTGCTGTGGAAACCGTGGATCTGTCATTAAAAAGGATACTTGCCGCCCTTGAAAAGGCGGGAGGCATTGCCCTGATAACGGCTGACCATGGAAACGCTGATTGTATGTGGACTGACAAAAAAGGCAAGCGTACAGCCATGGTGGCCCATACCCGGAATCCGGTACCGTTGATTGTTAAGGATTATAATCGCAAGAATAGTTTTCAGCTCAGTTATCTTGAGCAGCCCGGATTGTCTAATGTTGCCGCGACCGTTTGTAATTTGCTGGGGTTTGAGGCCCCAGAAGATTACGATCCATCATTGCTTGTGTTGTCATGAACGGAAAAGTTTTTTGTTGGTGTGCGTTGAAGGGAGTTTTTATGTAAAAATACAACAAAATTAACACGTTATAAAAAAATAAATATTTTTATTTTTTTCTGGTTTTTCATGATACAATTTGCTATAAAAATATAACGTATTCATTGTGTGGTGTTTTTATTTTGACAGTAGTGTGATCATATAAAGTTTTTTGCCTTATGTGGATCTTGCTTTTTGTTGGTTTAAATTGCTACACAGCACAAAAGTAGTTTGATATACATTATTAGGAGTTAAAGGGTATCATGTTAGAAGGCACAGTGAAGTGGTTTAATGAGTCCAAGGGTTTTGGTTTTATCGAACAAGATGGTGGCAAGGATGTTTTCGTACACTACTCTGCAATTGCTTCTGAAGGCTTCAAGACCTTGAACGAAGGCGACAGGGTTCAGTTTGAAATTACAGAAGGCCCTAAAGGACCTGCTGCTGCCAACGTGCGTAAAATCTGATTGAGAACAGTTTTAATTTTTGAGTTTACCTGAGTCTTTCGGGTAAACTCAAAAGATTTTTTTGACGTTCTGCTCTCCTTGTATTTTTCTGTCCTCTTTTCTGCTCTCTCTTCTGTTTTATTCTATTTGAAAGTTTTATCTTTCTGTCCTTGCTGTTTTTTGTCATCACTCAGCTCTCTTCTTGCTTCTTCAAAGATGATAAGGGTATACTCTTACATTTGTTGTTCACCTCCCTTAGAGTACTTTTCAAGAAAAAGAGGAGTTTGTCATGCAGAGTCTTACCAAAGCGCAGAAGGCACGTCTTGCCATTCGTACCTTTAAAACCCTGGCTGATGCCCTGACCTTGCGCGGTTATTATAAACCTTCGGGAAGATCCGGGGAAAAACTTGCGGAATCGTTAAGGCTGTTTGCTCCTGAGATCTATGGATCCATGAGTGACCTCCGGGTGATGGAGTTGCAGGGGCTTGAGTATGTGATTGATCGGATGCCAAAGGGAATTGAAAAATGTAACCGGATTATCCTGACCGGTCATGAGGATTTTCAGAACACCTCTTTTGAGCAGGTCATTCCTTTGAAGCGTCGCCGTTTGTCCTATGTGGTCTCGGAAAAGGAGATCTGTTTTGTCATAACCAAGGGATTGACCGAGATTTACGATATCCTGACCCATATCACCTTCCTGAATATAGAGGCCCAGAAGATCGAGCAACAGATCTGTGATAAAGAAGGAGGTACCTGTTCCGAATGGCACGATCTGGGCAAGGCTGCGCGAGGAGAGCTTATACTTGAGGGAGCGGTACTGGATCAGGCTATCTGGAATCTCTCCATTATTCTGGGGCGAACCTACAAAGAGACGCGTGAAACCTATGAAAACATGAATAAAACCCATCATGGCCAGCGATATAATAATGGTTTGTTCTCCATTGTTTACGATATGGGGCAACGCGTTATCAGTGAGATGAAATCGCCCGACGAGCATCTGACCATCTATTTTACGCCGTCTCTCCAGGAGATGATCGCCCACCACCAATACGCGTCAGCCTGGGCGCAAGTGGTGAAAGAACATCTGCATAAGCGTGGCCTTCATGAGCGGCCTCTCCATCTTATCAGCGCCAATATGCATTCTGTGAAAAATATTCTTTATGGTGCTGGGGCATTGAAGAAAATGGGAGAGAGTGTCCCGGCCAGTCTCTATGATATGATTCCGGCCCTGAAGGGGAAAGAGGATGAGGTAAGAACATTTGCCGAACAGTATGGATTTTCCTTCCTTCCTGATCTCTCCGGGTCGAATATTGATGTTATGGTGATTGATGCGGCCGAGATTGTGAGTGATATTCTCCATCCAGAGCTGACGATTAATATCGATTATATCCAGAAAGCAAGGCCGGTTATTGTGGTTATGGATTACGCCTTTGGTACCCAGGCCTTTGAGGTCATGGATGAATTCTTGTGCCCCTGTAATTTTGAGGACAAAACGATCACCTTAGATGTTGAGTCCATTTCCATAATGGGCAAGGCAGGTATTTTGCCAGGGAAAAAGGGAGATATCATGCTGGCCACAGCCCATGTCATGGAGGGGACATCCCATAATTATATCGTTGCCAATGACTTGCGGGTTGATGATTTTGCCGGCAAGGCCGATGTGTATGTGGGACCGATGGTAACGGTTCTGGGTACCTCTCTACAGAATCGTGATGTCCTGGAGCGTTTTTACAGTTCCAGTTGGAAGGCTGTAGGACTTGAAATGGAAGGGGGCCATTATCAGCGAGCTATCAGTGCCGCAGTGATTCAGGGCCATATTTCCTCTCAGGTCCGAATCCGATATGCCTACTATGCCTCAGATAATCCTTTGCGCGGTGGTCAGACCCTGGCTGCTGGTTCTATGGGGGCGGAAGGGATCGTTCCCACCTATCTTATCACCAAGGTTCTGGTACAGAAGATTCTCAATCCGCCGGTGGATAGAAGATGCGATTTATGAAAGGTCAACGTCTGGCCCTGGTTTCACCATGGGTGCTGGCTGCGGCCTGTGCCCTTCTGGCTTTGATCATCGGGGTGTTTGCCGTCAATAACTACCGGCGTGAAAAACGATTGATGACTGACGTTCTCTTGGAGCGTGGGGCGACTATTATTCGTTTTGTGACCTCAGGCGCCAGGACCTCATTTCTTGATGGCGTGCAGGAGGGCTTGCCTCCTGAGTGGAAATGGTCTGATCATATGCAGGAGATTCTGGAGCGCACCGCTGAACATCCCGGGGTTCGTTTTTTGGCCATCGTCGACACCTCGGGGCAGATTCTTGCCAGTTCCATGCCGGAAAAAGTGGGATCCCTTGTTGATGATGAGACCAGAACATTTGTCGGTTCTATTGTTGAGGAGGAGCACGGTCCGGGCCGGTTTCGTTATCGCGTGGGTGGGTCTCTAAGTGAATCTGGCAGTACTCCCGCTTTTCAAGTGGCCTCCCTTTTTGTCCCCATTGGAAAAAGGCAACTGGAGCAGCAGGGACCGCCAGCCACGCCGCGGGGGAGGATAAATGACTTGAAGCCCCCACGCGGCGCGGGTGGAGGCCGGATGATGGCGCATCGCACCTGCCCCTTGGAATACAGTGATGAGCTGGAGCGAGTGAGCCGGCAAAAATATAGTATCCTGGTGGAACTTGATCTGGCGGAATTGAACAAGGCAGTCAGACAGCAGCTTCTCCAGATTGTCATTCTGTCGGTTGTTTTGCTGCTGGTTGGCATTGGCGGCTGGCTGTCTCTGTTGACCCTTGAAGGACTGAAGGGGTCACAGAGCAGGTTGAGCCGGATCAAGGCCTTTCGCGATACCCTTATCTCTTCTCTGCCGGTAGGGTTGATTGTTACTGATAGCATGGGAAAGATTGTCCTGTGTAATCAGGTTGCGGAACAGATTGCCTCAGTGGTCGAAAGTGAGGTGGTGGGTTCTGTACCTCAGAATGTGCTGGCTGCAGAGCTGGCACTGGCGTTGCAGTTGAATCTTGCAGATCAGCAGAAGCCAACGGTTGGTGCGGTGCAAAAAGAAATTACCTTGCCTGATACGCAAGGGCGGATGCGAACCCTCCAGTTGTTCAGTCTGCCTGTGGTTGAGAGTGAAGGCGCTTCTGCCGGCGTCATGCTTCTTATTCAGGATGTGAGTCAGGTGAAATCCCTGGAAGAGGAGTTGCGCCGGAGTGAGAGGCTGGCTGCCCTTGGTAAGATGGCGGCTGGTGTTGCCCATGAATTGAGAAACCCGCTGAGTTCCATCAAAGGCCTGGCTATTCTGCTTAGATCACGGTTTCAGGAGGTCGTTCCTGCGTCGTCCTTGGCGCCTGCGACACCGGGGAGCTCTTGTTCGGTGAAAAACAACGATCTGGAGACGGCTGATATCCTGGTGCAGGAGGTGGAGCGATTGAACCGCAGTATCGGTGAATTGCTTGATTATGCCCGTCCCCAGAAATTGATCAAGGAGGATGTCTACCCCGAAGAAGTGGTGCAAAAGGCCGTGTCGCTTATTCGCATGGATGCTGAGTCTGTAGGGGTGAAGGTGGAGATCCAGGCGGAGGATGGTCTGCCGGTGGTTCAGGCTGATCAGGATAAATTGAACCAGGTTTTTCTCAATCTCTTTTTGAATTCCATCCAAGCCATGGAGCATGGAGGCCGGCTGGATATCCGGGTTGCGGTCCAAGGAAAAAATGTTCTGTTTACGGTCAAGGATACGGGATACGGCGTGAGCAAAGAAGATCTGCCGCGTATCTTTGATCCCTATTTTACCACCAAGCCCGAAGGGACGGGATTGGGACTCGCCATGTCTGTCAAGATCATCGAGGAACATGGCGGAACCGTGACCGTTGAGAGTGAACCGGGTGTGGGGACGACGGTGGTTGTCTCACTTCCCTGCATGTAATTGAGGTTTTTGACGAAGTCTGAATCCTGCAAATTTCGCAGGATCTGTACCAATTCTCCTTATAAAATAAAGATTACCCCTCCGGTTATGACGGTTTTTATGCGAAATCATCTAACCAGCCCCTGAGGAGCAATGCTTATTCAGACTATCGAAGTTTCTCGCAGATAAGCGAAGACTTTGAACGTGCTTATCTGCAAGTGGTTCTTTCTTTATTGGATTCCTCCCTTGGTGATGGCTGGTATAAACATCGGCCAGGGGAATTTCTTGAAGGTGGTGGAAATCTTTAAGATCACGATGTCATGGTCTCCGCTGTAAGCATGCAGGGGAGTACCCCAGGTGGTCTCACTATACCCTGTTATATAGACATTTTCATTTCCGTCAACGGCTATAGCATAACCATGATCAACAAGAGAGGCAGCGCCGTAGAAGGTGTTCCCCTGAAGTATTCCTGAATTATTAAGTTTCAAGGCCGTGATGTCAGCGCTGCCGCTATAAGCATGTAGTGGACTGCCCCAGGTGGCCTGACTATACCCTGTTACATAGATCTTTCCACTTCCGTCAATGGCTATGCCATAGCCATAATCAATAGATGTCGAACCGTGGAAGGTATGCCATTGCAATGCCCCTGAACTGTTAAGTTTGAGGATAGTGATGTCACCTGACCCGCTTCCACTAAAGGAATGAACGGGATTGCCCCAGGTGTCTTGACTTGTACCTGTTACATAGGTATTCCCGCTTCCATCAACGGCAATGCCTTTGCCATAATCATCATACGTTCCAGAGCCGTAGAAGGTATGCCACTGATATACTCCTGAACCGTTAAGCTTGAGGATCACGATATCAGCTTTTCCTCCTCCGCTATGATCATGCAACGGAGTGCCCCAGGATGCATTACTATACCCTGTTATATAAGTATTCCCGTTTCCGTCAACGGCTATGCCATAGGCATAATCAGTAGATGTCGAGCCGTGGAAGGTATTCCACTGCAGTGTTGTTCCTGAATTATCAAGTTTGAAGATTACGATATCGGCGTTTCCTCCACCACCATGAGGATTAACCGGGCTGCCCCAAGTGGCAACGCTGATACCTGTTACGTAGATATCACTTCCATTAACGGCTATGCCAAGGCCGTAATCTGTACTTGCGGAGCCGTAGAAGGTATGCCACTGGTATGTTCCTGAACTGTCAAGCTTGAGGACCACGATATCAAAGCCTGAAGTATGAGCATGCAGCGGGGCGACCGGGCTGCCCCAGGAGGTATTGCTGTGACCTGTTACATAAACATTCCCGCTTCCGTCAACGGCTATACCTTTGCCTTCATCGGTATTTCCAGAGCCGTAGAAGGTGTTCCACTGCAAGGCGCCTGAATTGTCGAGCTTGAGGACCATGATATCCATGTTGCTGCCTGTGCTATGATTATGCACCGGACTGCCCCAGGATGTCTCGCTATACCCTGTTACATAGACATTACCGCTGCCGTCAATGGCTATGCTGTTCCCTTCATCTTCAGCTGCAGAGCCGTAGAAGGTGTGCCACTGATAGGTTGGATCGATGATCAGTTCCTGGTCCTTGTTGTATGCTCCGGTTTTAAAACCAATGGTTCCGTTGTGTAGCTCGTATGCCACCTCGACTGCTTTTTTCCGGCCATCCACCATCTGCCAGGCTACGGGCGTGGACTCGGTGATATAGCCTTGCCGGGTGGCAAGTTTGATCTTAAGCGATCCGTCTTCCTGCAGTTCCGTGTCGGCGTTATATTTTAACCTTATATCAGTAACATCAGCCCCGGGTTGAATGAAATAGGTGCTTTCGGCAATCCCCGTTTGCACAGCTTCATAGCGAAGGGTTATCCCGTCCCAAAGATCCTGGTATTCGACCCGTTGCAGATTGGCAAGCGTGTCTTCACGGTCTGGTGTTAATGCAATATCATCCTGGTGCCGATTTGTGTTATCTGCGGCGACAGCCTGCGGGACAATAGTATGGGCGCCGAGAAATTCTACACTTAAAAATCCAGCCGTATTGACAAGATATGCCTTATCCGGCTTGAATCCCATGACATGACTTCCAGCCTTGAATTGTAAAAGGTCATTTTTCACCGGCAGGGACTGGCTTTTTCCTCCACTGTTTGCACCGGCCATATTGGCCTGCAAACCACAAAAAATCACCATCAATATGAGAAGCCAAATAGGATCTTTAATCCACTTGTGTTTCATGGTCTTTTCCTCCATTTTTTGTTTTTTACCTCTGCCGCAGGAGTTGTGCAAAATTTGATATACAAAAACAAGGTGATGGGTAAAATCTTAATGTGACGGTTAATTCAGGGTGGGTCTTATCGAATTGTTATCTCCAGATGAAGGTGGTGGCGGAGCTGCTTGGTTTACGAAGCACTTTTTCAGTCTGATAAAAAGTGCTTTGATCCCATGCCATATTTGGGGGAGAAGCCAAATGACGAGAAGAAGAAACAGAAAGAAAAGTCCTATGAAAACAATTGGATGATGCAGGGCGATCCAGAGTCCGGCGACGACCGATACATCTTCCAAGACTGATGCGATCCAGTTGCTGAAGGGTTCAGGAGAGGTGTTGATCAGGATTCTAGAGCCTGCTTTGAGGGAATGGGAGGTGGCGGAGATGGTCCCGCCCAGGATTCCGGCGGTAATGACCACTGCCGGATTTACCGGTCCTACGGCCCCGGCGGCCAGCATGACCCCGGCCGGGATGCGGATAAAGGTATGAATGGTGTCCCAGGCAGTGTCCACCCCCGGGGTTTTGTCGGCAAAGAATTCTACCGCATACATCAGGGCGGCGGCGCCAATTATCAGGGGATTCTGCAGGACGAGCAATTGCTCCGGGAGGACAATGTTGCCGGTCAGTCCGAGAAAGCCAAGGACTCCAATGGTCGCGTAAAGATTGATGCCGGCGGCCCAGGATGTACCCATCATCAGGGCAATGGTGGCGATAAGTTGCTGATAGGCATCCATTCTCTACCCTCCTTTATTATCTATTCGCTGTGCTTACTCCTGGTTCTTGCATTCAGCCAAATGGTTGTTGAGAAACTCGCACTCTTTGGGTGAGAGATCAAATTTGATCTCGACCTGATGCAGCAGGAACACCCTGCTTTTTTCTGGATGCTCCCGGAGGAGTTCAGAAAAGGCGCAAACGGCCTTTTTCATTTTGTCGCCAGGGCGTTGCGTAGGTGTATGTGCAGACATTTTTCAAGAGACTCCTTTTGGGGAAAGCGGTTTTAAGATTACGCCCGCCAGTGGCGGCACGGTGAGCCGGGTATGGAAGGGTGCCTGGGCATAGTGTTCGGCTATCGGCTGGTAACGGGTGTTGTCATTGGCGTTGCTGCCGCCATATCTTTTGTTGTCAGAGCAGAAGATCTCTTCATACTCGCAGTTGGTCGGCAGGCCCAACTTATAGTCATAATGGGTCTGCGGGGTGTAGTTAAACAGGCATACCAGATGGTCGGAGCGGTCTTTGCCATACCGGACATAGGAGATGATTGAGTTCTGCCGGTCTTCCAGATCCAGCCATTGAAATCCTTCCGGGCTGAAATCCAGCTGCCACAGGCTGGGATTCTCCTTATAGAACCGGTTCAGTTCTTCGACAAAGGTCATCATTTGGGAATGGAGCGGGTTTTCGCGCAGAAGATGAAAATCCAGACCCTGTTTGCAGTACCATTCCGTCCATTGTCCAAATTCACTGCCCATAAAGAGCAGTTTTTTCCCCGGATGCATCCACATGGTGATCAGGAGCAGGCGCAGATTGGCAAATTTCTGCCAGAGATCCCCTGGCATTTTATCGAGGAGGGAGCGTTTGCCGTGCACCACCTCGTCATGGGACATGGGCAGAATAAAGTTCTCCGAAAAGGCGTAGATGATGGAGAAGGTGAGACTGTTGTGATGGTATTTCCTGAACAGAGGATCATTGCCAAAATAAGTGAGGATGTCATTCATCCAGCCCATGTTCCACTTAAAGCCAAAGCCCAATCCCCCCGTATCAGTCGGTTTGGAGACCCCATAAAAACTGGTGGATTCTTCTGCGATCATCAGAGTGCCCGGGTGGCGCTTATAGATGATGGAATTGAGATGACGGATAAATTCAATGGCCTCCAGGTTCTCCCGACCGCCATAGGCATTGGGGATCCATTCCCCTTCCTTGCGTGAATAATCGAGATAGAGCATGGAGGCCACGGCATCGACCCGGAGTCCGTCAATGTGGTATTTATCCAGCCAGAAGAGGGCATTGGCGATCAGGAAATTACTTACCTCGCGACGGCCGTAGTTGTAGATGAATGTCCCCCATTCCTGTTGCTCGCCTTTTCTGGGGTCTTCGTGTTCAAAGAGCGCGGTGCCGTCAAAGCGGCCCAGACTGTGCTCGTCTTTGGGGAAATGGGCCGGAACCCAGTCCAGGATCACCCCGATGTTGTTCTGGTGGCACTGATCGACAAAATACATGAAATCTTCCGGGATCCCGTAACGGCTGGTCATGCTGAAGGGGCCGGTTACCTGATAGCCCCAGGATTCATCCAGTGGGTGTTCCATCACCGGCATCAGCTCGATGTGGGTGAACCCCAGTTTTTTGACATAGGGGATGAGCTTGTCGGCCAGTTCCCGGAAGGTGAGAAAACGGTCGGGATCTGTTGGGTCACGCTGCCAGGAGCCGGGATGGGCCTCATAGATGGCCATGGGTTGGTCATAGGGCGAGGCTTTGCTTCGGGCCTGTTGCCACTGCTGATCCTGCCATGCGTAGTGATTCAGGGGGCGGACAATAGAAGCGGTTTTCGGCCGCAACTCCCCGTAGAACTGAAAGGGGTCGTTTTTTTCGAGGATGGCGCCATACTGGGTGCGGATCTCGAATTTATAGAGTTCATTCTCACTGATTCCCGGCAGGAACAGCTCCCAAATCCCCGATCCTCCGAGGCTGCGCATGGGGTGCACTCGTCCGTCCCAGCTATTGAAATTGCCCAGAACCGAGACCCGGGCGGCAGATGGGGCCCAGACCCGGAAGATGGTGCCGTCTATCCCGGAGCGAGTAGTCAGATGGGCCCCCATATGGTCGTACAATTCATAATGGGTGCCGAAATTAAAGAGATAGCGGTTCTGCTCGTCCAGCGCCGGCAGGAAACGGTAAGGATCGTTGACGGTATGCACGGTTCCGTCAAAATAGGTGATCTGGAACTGGTAGTTGTAGGGATCAAGGTCGGTATCAGGAAAGGCGGCCCGTGTCATTTCCAGTTCGTACATGCCTTCGTCGCAGGTCTTGCGCATGGGTAAGGAGAATGATGCGGTGACCAGGGAAACGGCGGAGGCATGGGGCTGGAAGGTGCGAATAATTACCGTTTGTTCGCTGGCCCCGGTAAAGTGGACGCCTAAAAACTGGAAAGGATCATGATGAGTTGCGTGGATTATTTTATTTTGCTGTTCTTGCAGTTCGTTCATGATAGTTTTTTTTGGATGTTAGGAGTAAAAGAATCAGTCACGGTTCATGTCAGATTGAATCTCTTGACGACAAGAGGCCGGGTCTGATAGGATTCCGTCCATTAAATTACTTGATGAGTACGTAGTTTCAGCTTAACCCTTGTATGTTTCAAATTGATGTTATACTGAGTTTTCGGAAGGTATTGCACAGCCCGATAGCCCTTCTCCCTGAGGGAGAAGGTGGCCAAAGGCCGGATGAGGGGGACAGCAGGAGTTTGAAAGCAGGCATTCCCCACGTCACTCCTGCGCCGTCCATGGCGCTCGCGACACTATGGCATCCTTGCCAGTCGCCTAACCCTCTCCCTCAGGGAGAGGGGACTGTCCCGATATTTTTACTGAATCTTCATGCTAATCAGATTAAATTACCTTCTTGTTTGTTATAATACATCGTATGAACAGAATTGAACAGAAATGAATCCAGAGAATAAAGCCATAATTGACACCTTGACCGGTTCGTTTCTGATCTCCACCCCCAGGATGCCTGATCCGCGTTTCAGTGAGCAGGTTTTGTATATCTGCGCCCATAGCCATGAGGGGACAATGGCCCTGGTGATCAACCGACCGAATCCTTTTCTGACCCTGGATGAAATTCTGAGAGGCGCGAGCCTGCCGGTTCCTGAATCAAGATTGCCGCCGGTATATCGCGGTGGGCCTGTGGAGCCTGATTCCGCCTCTATTCTTTTCACCTCTGATTATCAGGCCGAACATCAGCTTGCGGTTAGCGCCACGATCTCCCTGAGCCGGGAGGCCAGACTGCTTGAAGATATTGCCAGGGGGCAGGGGCCGGAGAAATATCTTTTTATCCTCGGCTACGCAGGTTGGGGGCCTGGTCAGTTGGAGCAGGAGCTGGTTGCCGAAGGTTGGCTGGTAGTGCCGGCGGATGATGCCCTGGTCTTTGATGTCCCTGACGATGAAAAATGGCAGCGGGCGGCGTTGTTATACGGAATAGATATCTCCACCTATGGCGATGTGGTGGGGAATGCCTGAACGTCTGCATAAAAGTCGCACATTAGAGGGCCGCAAAGGCCTGGCAGGATAAAAATGGATGAGATGAAACAGATATTTGAGTGTCAGCGCTGCGGCTATTGCTGCCAGGGGAAAACGACCGTCTCGCTTGACGAGAATGACCGGCGGCGCATGGTCGAGGCCCTGGGACTGAGTGAAGATGAGGTGCGGGAAAAATATTGGCGGGTGACCGGCAATGTTACCCAGATGAAAACCGTGGACAATCATTGTGTTTTTTACGATAACGGCTGCACCGTCCATGGCGGACGACCTTGGCGTTGCGCGCAGTGGCCTTTGCATCCGTCTCTTCTCACAGATGAAAACAACTTTATCACCATTAAACAATCCTGTCCGGGCATGAATCAGCACATATCGTATGAGGAGTTTTGTCGTATTCTCAGGCCGATTATGGAAGCGCAGGGGATTATCCATTGCTGATTGGGTGCTGGTCATGAAGTTTGAGTTGCTGCTTCTGGGAAAGACCAAGGACTCATATCTGGCAGAAGGGATTGCCGAGTTTACTAAACGGCTGCAGCACTACACCAAGGTCTCGGTCAAATGCATTCAGCACAAAAAAAAATCGCAGTGGAGTGAAGAACAGGAGAAAGAAGAGGATGGCCGTCTTCTTCTCAGTCATGTCCCGGTCGGGGCCTTGAAGGTGGCCCTTGATTTTCGTGGTCGCCAGTTTACCTCCGAAGGTCTGGCCGACCTGATTGGCCAGTGGGAGCTGCAGGGGATCAAACAGGTGAGTCTGCTCATCGGCGGACCCCTTGGCCATGCCAAAGAGCTGGTGGCGCAGGCCGATCTTCTACTCTCCTTGTCGCAGATGACTTTTACCCATGACATGACCCGGCTTTTTCTCCTAGAACAGTTGTACCGGGCCTATACTATCAAGGCGGGAGAAAAGTATCACAAATAAGGCTGAAGACTAAAGACTGAAGGGAGTGCTGGTAAGGATTTGTCATCTATTCCTCAGACGTCAGTCTTCAGTCTTCAGTCTTCAGTACCTTGCTCCTGAAAGCTTGACCAGACCGGAAAACCTTTCTATACGTTTCTTCATGAGCTGCTCCCTTTTGTATGGTTTGAAATTTGTCGATATTTTTCATTATACAAAAGGAGTGGCTCATATTGTATGGATTATTGGATTGCGGGCTTTTTGCCCGCGTTAGACAAAACACGGGCGTGGAAATCCTGGTAAACGGACAGCTCACTTTGGCCTGTAAAGTTTTCAATTTCGATTCGGCATTTCATGATCTTGTAGTCTTCTTCCACTGGCCACCGATCATGATACAAGTCAGCAAAAAGGTCATGGGGATACTGTTCCATATCTGTCAACGAAGTGATGAGTACCTCTGTTTCGCCGGATTCGAGTTCGATGCGAATAAGGCGTAACTGTTATAGGGCAAGTATCCAGATTTCTTTTGGTGCAGGCAGCGGTAGAGGTAAGCGGGATCTTAAAAGAGACAAGCTGTTCAAGTTTTCCAGATCGAATAAATTTACGGACAATCTTCCATTTTTTAGCGGAAATCCTGGAACAAAAATGGGCGCCCTGAGAAAGGATCAGTTTGAAAATCCAGAAAGCAGGGTAGCCACGATCCAGCAAAACAAGGTCAAGATGGTTGAGATGTTCAAAATGGCTGGCGGCCATCTCTCTCTCGGAGTCCGGATTTTTGAAGCAATATGTGTCCCTGAAAAAAAATGAGAGAAATAGAGCATTATATACCGGATTTGGGCAATAGTAACCAGTAACAGACGATAAAAATCTTCTCGTGCCAGGGGCCACTCGTCATTGCAGGGCTCAGCCGCTGTTTTATGGTGTTGTCATGTAAGGTGTGGATGGGCCCTGTTTGTTCCTATTCTTTGAATAAGCCGAGACAATCCAGTATATTCCAGGTCACCGTCCGCTCGTAGATAAAACTGATTAACTGCATCATTCCAATACAATCGCCGTAGAGAAGCGGGGCACCTTCCAGATTTTCTTGATATTATTTGGATTTGGTCAGGATAAGGTTAGATTGCTTTTTGTCCTCTTCATACTGTTGCACTTCTTGTTTTTTTTTTTGTTACTGTGTAATTGTTTAATAGTATTCTTGTTTTTGTGTTTTTTGATAGAAATATCATTTTTGTGCCAGGAGATTAATATGTCACCAGCTGTTAAAAAGAAGCAACTATCTGTTTCGGAACAAAAAGGAACTACCGACATTATCCGTCAGCTTGTTAAAAATCTTGACAATGAGTTGAAACAACATGCGTCGGATGAAATAAACAGTAAGATCATTGAGGTCTTGAACGCGCGACACAAGGAAGAAATTGTGGCATCAGCGTTGCTCAACTATTGTAATGCGGAAGAGTTGAAACCTTTTCAGGCTGAATTGATCAAAATGCACGCCCATCTTGAACGAACCGGTAAAAAGATGATCATTCTTTTTGATGGACGCGACGCCTCAGGGAAAGGGGGGACGATCCGGGCTGTTACCCGATATATGAATGAAAAACGATATCGGATCGAGGCCCTGGGAAAACCAACCGATGAGCAGAGAACCGAGTTGCATATGAAACGCTATATTGAGCGCTTCCCCCATGCCGGTGAAATTGTCCTTTTTGATCGAAGCTGGTACAACCGGGCCATGGTTGAACCGGTCATGGGTTTTTGTTCTAATGAACAATATCATCGATTCCTGCATAAAGTTACCACGTACGAACAGAACTTTATTTTGGATGCCGGGCGAACTATTCTTTTGAAACTCTATTTTTCAGTCACCAAAGAGGAGCAGGCCAAAAGATTTGAACGACGCAAGAATGATCCTCTGCGTCAATGGAAACTGAGCGAAGTCGATCTGCAGGCGCAGGAATTATGGAATGAATTTACCGAAAAGAAAAAGATTCTTCTGCAAAAGACCCATACCAAGAATTCAAAATGGTTTATTGTCCGCTCTGACAATAAACATCTTGCCAGGCTGGAAACTATGAAATTGATCCTTAATTCAGTAAAATACCGGGGGCGGAGTCGAACGTTGGACTTTACCGCGAATTCTGAAATTGTTATTCCCGGTGACAAGGAATTACGAATTATGCTGAAACAGGAAAAAGAATTTGGTGTTCCTCTCAGTTAATAAGGATGTTGAAGAGGCCTGTGTATAGTTGTTATCTTATTATTCCTCTACCATAAGGACATTTTCGTCATGGCAAAAAACAACAAAAAGAGCGATGGAAAACAGCAGGTTAATCTTCTTGAGGGAACAGCTATAAGAAATCGTGATGCAAAAAAAGAAGATGATCGGACTGCCGTATGGGTAAAAGAAAGTGATCTGGCCTATGAGGCGGAATTAAAGACCTTGCAGATAGAGTTGATGAAGCTACAGCAACATATGCAGAAGAGTGGTGAACGGATATTAGCCATTTTTGAGGGACGGGACGCGGCAGGGAAGGGTGGCACTATCCAACGGATTATAAGTAACCTCAATCCACGGAATACGAGGGTGGTGGCCCTGACAAAACCTAATGAAACCGAACAGAGTCAATGGTATTTTCAACGGTATATTGAGGAATTGCCCCATGCTGGTGAAATGGTTCTCTTTGATCGGAGCTGGTATAATCGGGCTATGGTTGAACCGGTAATGGGTTTTTGTACAGATGAGCAGAATAAACGATTTCTCAAAGATGCGCCGATGGTGGAAGAGCTTCTGGTAAAAGACGGGATAAAACTGTTTAAATTTTATTTTTCTGTCTCCAAGGAGATGCAGAAGGAACGGTTTGATTCCAGAAAAGTCGATCCGCTGAAACAGTACAAACTTTCACCTGTGGACAATCTGGCTCAAAAGTACTGGGATCAGTATTCCGTCCGTAAATTCCAGATGCTGTCGGAGACCAATCGCTCCCTTTCTCCCTGGACCATTATCCGTTCAGATAATAAAAAAATGGCAAGGATCAACTGCATGAAGTTTATCCTTTCATCAATGAGCTATACTGACAAACTATCGGATAAACATTTAACCCCTGACCCAAAGATTATTGTCTCAGGGATTGATGAATTGCAGCATATGCAAGAAAATTTGTTGACACCTGGAAAGTTGCATGGGTAAAGAGCAAGATCATAAATTAGAAAGAGAGCAGTAAAATCTATGCAATTTACTGCTCTCTTCTTCACTCTGGACTTACCTTAGAGGCAATCACCCAGGCAGGTACCCACGCTGCGGGCTGATTCAATCCAGGCATGATCCAGCGGCACCACCTTCCGTTGATTGACCACCTCTTCCAGCGGAACCGGCACAATCTTTCGGCCTTGCACCGCGATCATTACCCCGAAAACTCCTTCTTCGATCAGACGGACACAGGTCGTGCCAAGCTTCGTGGAGAGTACCCGGTCGGCGGCTGATGGAGTGCCCCCGCGTTGCACATGACCAAGAATGGTCAGCCTGGCCTCAAGTCCGGTTAATTTTTCCAGCATCTGGGCTAGATGCAGGGTGTGATTGGTTCGCTTGGTCTCGAACTCGGCCAGTTTGTCCATAACCTGCCGCAGTTCTTTCCGCTCATCCTGTGCCTTGGCCTCTTCTTTTCTGGTTTGGAGATTGGTCAAAGTCTCGTGTTCTTCCAGTGACAGTGCGCCTTCAGAGACTGCGACAATGCTGAAGTTGCGTCCCCGGTGCACACGTTTACGGATGGCATTAGCCACCAGTTGAATATCGTAAGGGATCTCGGGGATGAGGATAACGTCGGCACCGCTTGCCAGGCCGGCGCCAAGTCCCAGCCAGCCACTATTATGGCCCATGACTTCGACGACAATGATGCGATGATGGCTGTGGGCGGTGGAGTGCAACCGGTCGATGGCCTCGGTGGCAATGGAGAGAGCCGTGTCGTAACCGAAGGTGATGTCGGTCATGGCCACGTCATTGTCAATGGTCTTGGGTAGGGTGATGATATTGATTCCCTTTTGGGCCAGACGGTAGGCATTTTTCTGGGTTCCGCCGCCGCCGATACAGACCAGGGCGTCAAGATGGTGACGATGGTAGTTCTCAACGATCACATCCGTCATGTCCATCAGGGTTCCGCCAACCGGCATCTTGTGTGGTTTGTCGCGACTGGTGCCAAGAATGGTGCCGCCCAGGGTCAGCAGCCCCATCATCGACTCACCCTCCAGTTGGACAGTCCGGTTCTCCATCAATCCGCGAAATCCATCACGAAAGCCGATAACCCGCATATCGGTATTCATGGCGCCCTTACCGATGGCACGGATTGCCGCGTTGAGACCTGGGCAGTCGCCGCCTGCCGTGAGAATACCTACATATTTTGCCATGTGCGTATTGCCCCTGAAAAGGATGAAAAAAAAGCCCGTTGTTGTCAGTGCTTCCCTTTTGCTTGAACAGAACTCATAATCGATGAACTGCTTATTGCGGCAGACCGCAACATTTTTTATATTTTTTCCCGGAACCGCATGGGCAATCGGCATTGCGGCCAATTTTGTCAATTTCACGTTTTACCGGTTTTTGCGGGGCTGGTTCGGTTTCTTTTACACCTGCCGCTCCCATGTTTAACTGCAGTTCCTGGGCCTGGCGTCGGCGATGTTCCTCTTCTAGGCGTGTAACCTCGTCTTCCTGGACCACATGTACCCGCATCAGGGTGGAAACAGTTTGTTCCTTGACCATCTCGATCATCCGCATAAACAGGTGGTACCCTTCTTTTTTATACTCAATCAAAGGATTTTTCTGGCCATATCCTCTGAGCCCGATCCCCTGTTTCAGATGATCCATGGATAAGAGGTGATCTTTCCAGAGATCGTCAACCATCTGCAGCAGCACCACTCGTTCTAGATGTCGCTGCACAGGCACAGTATTGCGTTGTTCCTGGGCGGTATAGGCATTGGCAACGAGTTCCCGCAATTTTTCCCGGAAACTCTCTTTGTCCATACCGGTCCGATCCTGTTCCGTCCATTCCGGTAGAATGTTGAACGTTTCCAGCATTCGTTTGTCAAAGTCTTGCCAGTCCCAATCTTCTGAGGCATGGCGGTCTCGAGAGAAATCCTCTACCACGGTATCAATCAGATCGGATATCATATTTTTAACAACGCCAACAAGATCTTCACCAGCCAGGACCTCACGACGCTGGCGGTAGATAACCTCGCGCTGCTTGTTCATGACATCATCATACTCGAGCAGGTGTTTACGAATATCAAAGTTGTGTCCCTCCACTTTGCGCTGGGCATTCTCAATGGCCTTGGAGATCATGTTGTGTTCAATGGGTTCATCCTCTTCCATACCCAGTTTGTCCATGATCCCGGCGATTCGCCCTGAACCGAAGATCCGGAGCAGGTCGTCTTCGAGCGAGAGGTAGAAACGGGAAGAGCCAGGATCGCCCTGGCGTCCGGACCTTCCTCGTAACTGGTTGTCAATACGTCTGGATTCGTGGCGTGAGGTGCCAAGGATATGGAGACCGCCCACTTCACGCACCCCTTCGCCCAGCTTGATATCGGTGCCGCGGCCCGCCATGTTGGTGGCAATGGTGACCTTGCCCAGTTGGCCGGCACCGGCGATAATCTCGGCCTCACGATCATGCTGTTTGGCATTGAGCACTTCGTGGGGAACCTTTTCTTGCTGCAACATATGGGAGATTTTTTCGGACACATCAATGGAGATGGTTCCCACCAGGACCGGCTGGCCAATGGTATGCAGATTTTTAATTTCCTGTACCACTGCCCGATATTTTGCCGCCTCATTTTTATAGATTACATCGGCAAAATCTTTGCGAACCATGGGCTGGTTGGTAGGCATGATGATGACGCTTAGATCATAGATCTTCTTGAATTCAGGTGCCTCGGTGTCGGCGGTACCCGTCATTCCTGAGAGTTTGTCGTACATGCGGAAATAATTTTGGAAAGTGATGGAGGCCAGGGTCTGGTTTTCCTTCTGGATGGCGACATGCTCCTTGGCCTCAAGCGCCTGATGCAGGCCTTCACTGTAGCGCCGGCCTTCCATGGTGCGGCCGGTAAACTCATCAACAATGATGACCTCACCATTGTTGACGATATAATCAACGTCACGTTGAAAAAGGGCATGGGCCTTCAAGGCCTGGGTCAGGTGGTGCAATTGCTCAATACTCGAAGGATCGTACAGATTCTCTACTTCCAGGAGTTGTTCACCCAATGCCACACCTTCTTCAGTCAAGGCTGCCTGTTTGGCTTTTTCATCAACAATATAATGTTCATTCGCGTGAAAATGGGACATGATCTTGTCAACGTTAACGTAAAGATCAGTTGAAATCTCGGCCGGACCAGAGATAATAAGCGGCGTCCGGGCCTCATCAATCAGGATGGAGTCGACCTCATCAACAATAGCGTAATTAAACCCGCGCTGACAGAAATCACTTAACTCAAATTTCATATTGTCACGCAGATAATCAAAGCCAAACTCATTGTTGGTTCCATAGGTAACATCGGCAGCATAGGCGTCCCGACGGGCGGTATCATCCATGCCATGGATGATTTTCCCGACGCTGATCCCCAGGAATTGATATACTTTGCCCATCCATTCCGCATCACGAGCGGCCAGATAATCGTTGACCGTGACCAGATGCACTCCCTTTCCGGTGAGGCCGTTGAGATAGGTCGGCAGGGTGGAGGTCAGTGTCTTCCCTTCGCCGGTCTTCATCTCGGCAATCTTGCCCTGATGGAGAATGACGCCGCCAATAAGCTGGACATCGTAGTGTCTCTCCCCCAGGACCCGTTTCGCCGCTTCCCGCATCACTGCAAAGGACTCAGGAAGGAGATCGTCAAGGGGCTCGCCTTTGACCAGACGCTCTTTAAAGGTCACGGTTTTGGCGGCAAGCTGGGCGTCATCAAGGGTCAGGAGGGAATCCTCAATTTCGTTGATCCGGTTCACCAGGGGCTTAATCTGTTTGAGCGCCCGGTCATTGGTACTGCCGAAGATTTTTGTCAATAATTTTCCAATCATGTTATTTTGTTATTTAGAATTCATGGTGAAGACCAACGCTTCCTCGTCACAGTCAGGAAACTTATGGCAGTGGAGACAGTCGCTCCAGATCTTGTGGGGCAGATCCCGTTTGTCAATATCGGTAAAACCCTGTTTACGAAAGAAACCGGCCTGATAGGTCAGGGTGAAAATCTTTTCGATTTCAAGTTTTTTTGCCTCCTGAAGGCAGGCCTGGACTAATTGCGCCCCAATCCCCTGGCCTTGGGCGGCCTCCGAGACTGCCAGTGATCTGATCTCAGCCAGATTTTCCCAACTGATCTGCAGAGCGCTGACGCCAAGGATCTCTCCCGTCTCATTGGTGAGCACAATAAAGTCACGAAGATGGTCATAAAGAGAACTGATGGAACGACCAAGCAGCAGTCCTTTGGCTGCAAAATGATTGAGCAGGGAGTGGATCGTTTTCACATCATCCATGCGGGCGTTTCGTATCATTGTTTGTGTTGGTGTCATTGTATTTGAATTTCCAATCTTTTCTGTCGGGTGGGTCAAATTAAGCCGCTGTAAATTAATAACTGAAGTTTCCCACTTTTTCAAATTTGTAACTGTATGATATTGCAATATAAAGATATTTTATTTTTTTGGAAACCTAATTTCTGGGGTCGATATGTGAACCTAAAAAACAGACCAAAACAGTAACATGATGAAATTTTTACATTTTCTTGATTTTGACAGAGGCCGTCTTTGCTGATTTTTCCTGAAAAAAGTGGGAAACTTCAGTTAATAATATGGCCACTTGAATGGCCAGAACGGCTCCTAATCTGATTTCTTGAGCACTGCGGTCGTGTTCATCTCTGCCTTCGTTATCTTTGAGGGCCGCAGGAAAGATTCTCCTGCCCAGACGCCCAGCAGAAACATCCAGAGAAAGATGCAGAAAAAGACGACGCCTACTCCGGCAATGGCGCTAAATGTCAGCTCAAACCTGATCTTTTTTTTCTGCTTTCGTAGTGTTGCGGCCATGTTGCAACAGCTCCTGTCACATCTCTTCTGGGGCCGTTAATCCGACGATTCGCAGTCCGTTCTGGAAGACCACCTGCAAGGCTTCCATCAGGCAGAGCCGGGATTGGCTGAGTCCTGTGGCATCAGTAATAACTTTGTGCCTGTTATAATAGCTATGAAACTGACCTGCAAGCTCCATCAGGAAAAATATGACTCGATGGGGGGCAAGACCTGTTGCCGCGTCTTCTATCATGGCGGGGAAAGCGGCCATGCTCTTTAATAATTTCAATTCCTCCGGCTCGACCAGCAGGGAGATATCCACATCCGGCAAGGGCAGTTTCTCCACACCCTTTTCACCAGCCTGACGCAGGATTGAGCAGATCCGGGCATGGGCATATTGCACATAATAGACCGGATTTTCCTGACTTTCCTTGGTGGCCAGATCCAGGTCAAACTCAAGTTGGCTGTCGGCCTTGCGCATCATGAAAAAGAAGCGGGCCACGTCAACCCCAACCTCATCCAGGAGCTCGTCCACCGTGACAAAGGTCGCCTTGCGGGTGGACATCTTCACTTGTTTACCATCACGCATCAGGGTTACAAACTGATGGAGGACCACCGTTACCTTGGAATCGTCATAGCCAAGGGCTCGTACCCCGGCCAGGACGTCAGGGACGGTGGCGATATGATCCGAGCCGAAAATATTAATCAACCAGTCAAAGTTACGCCGGAATTTTTCCCGGTGATAGGCGATATCAGGAAGACGGTAGGTGGGTTCGCCGGAACTTTTGATGATAACCCGATCCTGTTCCTGACCAAATTCGGTGGTCTTGAACCAGGTAGCGCCCTCTTTTTCATAGACCAGCCCTTTGGCCCTGAGCTCGGCGACCACCGAGTCCACATGGCCATTCTCATAGAGGGTGTGTTCGTTGAAATAGTTGTCAAAGACGATCCCCATCCGCTGCAGGGTCCCGGCAATATCCTTGAAAATCAATTCTTTGGCCTTTTCGGTGAACGGGGCGACATCCATATGGTCTTTGAGAGAATCCCCATGCTCGGCAATCATCTCTCTGGCAATATCCTGGATATAATCTCCTTGATACCCGTCTTCCGGAAACTGGTTGGGCAGACCCAGCAGTTCCAGATATCGGGCCCGGGTAGACTCACCGAGAACCCGCATCTGCCGTCCGGCATCATTGAAATAATATTCACGGAAGACATCGTGTCCTGTGGCGGTCAGCAGACGGGCGATGGTGTCGCCCAGGATGGCCTGACGGCCATGACCAACACTGAGAGGGCCGGTGGGATTGGCGCTGACGAACTCCACCATCACTTTTTTGCCCTTGCCAATCGTGGACAGACCAAAATGATCCCGTTGTTCAAGCACAGGGAAAAGCGTGTGCTGCCAAACCCTTGCCTTCAGGAAGATATTAACAAAGCCGGGGCCGGCAATCTCCAGATGATCAATGAGTTCCGTTTCTTTCTCAAGAATGGCCACCAATTGGGCGGCGATCTGTCGGGGATTGCTTTTTTGGGCACCCGCGAGAATCAGGGCCATATTGGTGGAAAAATCCCCCTGACCTTCTCGTTTGGGAACTTCTACCGTATATTTCCCGGCCAGATCTGCCGGCCATTCTCCTACACTGTCACCCTGTTCAAAACAGGCGTCAATGACTTGCTTTAATCGTTGCCGTATCATCTTTGCTCAATTATTGTTTAAATAGAGTTTCGTTCATTATTGTTACCAAACAGACAGAGTACTTCATAAGAGATGGTCCCCATCCATGCGGCAATTTCATCAGCCGTGACGGTCTCTGCCCCCTGTGAGCCCAGAATAACCACCTGGTCACCTGCCTTTACCCCTTCAATTCCTGAGATATCTGCCATGCACAGGTTCATGCAGACCCGGCCAATAATCCTGGCCCGCTGTCCTTTAATAAGCACTTGCGCCTTATTGGACAAGGTGCGAAGAAATCCATCCGCATAGCCAACCGGCAGCACAGCAATTCTCGTCTCCTGTCCGGTGATAAAGGTGTGACCGTAACTGATCCCGGTTCCCGCCGGCACTGATTTTACCTGAATAACCTGGGTGGTAAAAGACATGGCTGGAACAAGTTTTTCAGCGCTGTCATGTTGCTTGCCTTTTGTCCCGTCGGGATAATAACCATAGAGAGATATTCCCAGACGCACCATATCACAACAAGTCTCAGGGTAATAGAGTACACCCCCGGAATTAGCGATATGGCAAAGGATGAGAGATCGATGAGTTGCCTGCCCGCAGACTTGTTTATATTTTTGAAACATCTCCAGTGTCTGTCTGGACGTGGGATCATCAGCCATGGGGAAATGGCTCATGATCCCGGCCAGAGATATGCCGGGAAACCTTTCCAGGTGGGCCAAAAAATCAGGAAGTTCAGAAGGATTGATTCCCAGCCGGCCCATGCCGCAATCGACCTTTAGGTGAACAGTTATCTCTTTTCCATTTCTGACTGCGGCCTGTGAGAGCAGTTCTATCGCCTGATAATCAAAGATGACCGGAGTCAGATCATAATCAAAAAAGAGTTGTTCCTGCGAGACCTGAAAACCGAGCAGCACAAAGATCTGACCCTGGATCCCGGCACACCGTAATGTAATGCCTTCTTCAATCTCGGCGACTCCAAAGGAATCACATCCTGCCCCAGCAAAAATTCTGGCGGTCTCGATCATCCCGTGGCCGTAGGCATCGGCCTTGACCATGGCCATGATCCGGATATCCTTGCCGACCTTTTGCTGCAACATCCAGAAATTTGCCTGCAGGGCAGAGGAATCAATAGAGACTTGATTGAAAGATCTGGTAGACGAGGGAGAAGGGATCATTCTTTGTCCTGCAGGTCAAAGATACGTTTCCAGGCCAGCCAGGCATGCCGACTGGAAAAAAACAAGGCCCAGCCAATCGTCACATATAAGCCCCCCAGGATCTCTTTGGGTAAGGCCGAACGGCGCAGCGCCGTGCCGGCTCCCATCATGACCAGAACCAACAGCCATGTTCGTATCGAATAGACAGCTCCCAGGCACCTTCCATCTGCCATTTCCAGGATGCGTCGTACCCCTTTGCGGGCGGTCTTGTCCAGTATAAATAACGATTTTATCGTCCCGATAATCATGGCCGGACACATGATCCAGATCTTTCCGACTGCGCTCAGCCAGGAAACTCCACGGAATATGAGCATGCTTCCTATTACACTCCACAACGAAGCTGCAAGTAACAGATGAATCTGTCTGGGTGCCCCTGGCTTTAAATCTCTCAATATCCGTTTTATCATCTGGAATTGTATCCCTTTGCCGGCCACGTTATTCCAATGTTACGGTTATTTTCGGAATTTTCGCTTACTTGAACGATGGCTTAAAACAAGACAAGCCCATTCCCCCAAGAGGGGAATGGGCTTGTCACAGACTGAGGTCGATGGAGATTACACTTCAGTGACGGTGATGGCACCCTCAGGACAAACCTCAACACAGGTCTCACAGCCAAGGCACTCATCAGGCTCGGCAGCAAAGGCCTTGCCGTCACGCATCTCATATACCTGAGCAGGACAGGCGTTTACACATTCTTCGTCACCAGCACATTTGTCTATATCAATCACGATATCCCAAGCCATAATACACCTCCAAATAGAATTAAAAGAAAAAGTATCTTATACTTAAACAACAATTTTACATTCAGTAGAATTTTTTAATTTTACTCCTGTTGCAATAATTCACGGCCTGATCTTTGTCAAGAAAAAACCATCTTAGATGCTGGAAGTGGTGCTTCATCGATTTCATTAAATAAATGTCGTCTCCTGGATGAAAAAAAGCATAAGACGCCGGTCGCTTTTTATCTATCCATGGCTGTTATAATAAAAACTGGGTGGCTGACTTACTCAAATGGCTACTACAGATGGTGGTTTTATCACAACATACAGAGTCGGCCACACTACGTCGTCGAACAATGTTAGCCGTAACAGACTGAAGATATTGACATAATCTTCCACCTCTTTCGTTGCCGCCACGCGCCTTATTGTGGCAACTTGAGTTAATCAGCCACCCAGTTAATAAAAAGGGCATGGAGCGGAATGATTATTTTGTCACGGTTTCTTATCAGACCTCGGTAAAATCAGAAGGAGGATTGAGGAGATATTTGACGAACTTGGCCTTGTCTATACAATTGGAATAGGCGGCATCAGGGCTGATCATTTTTTTGTCAAGAAACAACATGATGGCGTCATCAAGGGTTTGCATGCCGTATTTTTTTCCGGTCTGCATTACGGAGGCGATCTGGTAAGTTTTTCCCTCTCGAATGAGATTGCGTACGGCTGGGGTGGCAATCAGGATTTCCAGGGCGGCGCATCGTCCTTTGATGTCTGTACGTTTGAATAGGGTTTGCGAAACCACAGCCTTCAGGGCATCTGATAAGGTGGATCGGACCTGCCCCTGCTGATTGGCAGGAAAGATTTCAATGATACGATCAACGGTTTTCATGGCATTCAAAGTGTGCAGGGTGCCAAAGACCAGATGACCGGTCATTGCGGCCTCCATGGCTAAAGAGATTGTCTCCAGATCGCGCATTTCGCCGACCATGATGATGTCTGGATCTTCACGCAAGGCGCCACGAAGGGCAGCGGTAAAGGATTTGGTGTGCTGACCGACCTCCCGGTGATTGATGATGCATTTCTGGCTTTGATGCACAAACTCGATGGGGTCTTCAATGGTCAGGACATGGTCTTTGCGGGTTTTGTTTACCTCGTCAACAATGGCGGCCAGAGTCGTTGATTTGCCGGACCCGGTAGGGCCGGTTACCAGGACAAGTCCCTTGGGTAGGTGGGCCAGGCGGGAGACAACTTTGGGCAGTCCCAGTTGCTCGCAGGACATGATGTCGCTGGGAATTTCACGGAAAACAGCGCCAATGCCATGCTTCTGCTGGAAAAAGTTACAACGGTAACGGGCAAGCCCTGGAATCTCATAACCAAAATCGACATCTCCTGATTCTTCAAATGCCTTGATCTTGTCTTCAGGGCAGATCTCATAGAGCATTTTTTTGAGATCTTCATTTTCCAGAATTTTAAATTTTACCCGTTCCATATCTCCACGAATACGGAGAACAGGTTGTTGGCCTGCCACCATGTGTAAATCTGAGGCGCCTTCATCATTCATCAATTTAAAAAAAGCATCTATCTGAGCCATACCTTCACCTTATCCAGTAATTATACTGTGCTAGAGGGAAATGAGTTGATTGGTATTAAACAACAACGGTCTTTTTTATATAGCTGACAACACTGTCGACATCATCCATGACATCGATGAGTAAAAGATTATCTTTGGATATTGTCCCGTTTGTTATAAATTTATCTTTAATCCACTCTAAAAGTCCACCCCAAAAATCACTGCCAATCAGAATGACAGGGAAAGGCTTGACACTCTGGGTCTGGATAAGGGTCAGGGACTCAAAAAGTTCATCGAGTGAGCCAAAGCCGCCGGGCATACAGATAAAGGCCATAGAGTATTTCATGAACATCACTTTGCGCACAAAAAAATATTTGAAATGTAAAGGGAAGTTGATGTAGGCATTCGGTGTCTGTTCATGGGGAAGGTGAATGTTGAGACCAATGGAGATGCCGCCTGCCTCAAATGCACCTTTGTTGGCTGCCTCCATAATCCCCGGACCACCTCCGGTAATGATTCCATAACCAGCTTGGGCTAATTTGCCGGCAAGTTCTTCGGCAAGTTTGTAATAAGGATTATCTGTTGTCGTTCTGGCTGAACCGTAGATTGTTACCACAGGTACATCTAATGCAGACAGGGCGTCAAAACCCTCAACAAATTCCGACATGATGCGAAACATCCGCCATGAATCGCCAACCACACTGTTGTCCAGGCAATACTTGGGTTCCCTTTTTATCCGCCGTCGATCGTTTTTCTGCATGTTGCAATAATCCTTTTCTCGAGCTTGATTTATTTTGTCTGGATTTCTTCTATATAACTGCTGGCCTGTTTATATCCGTTGGTGTCAGTTTCTGCATGGGTGAGTATCTTGGAAAACCAGTGCTGGGCCCTTGTTTTTTGTCCTTGTTTCCAAGAGATTAACCCCATCTGGAGCCAGGCTGCTCCTTTAGTTTCTTTGTCTTTGAGACAACGCCGAAGAGTCTCTCTGGCCACGTCCAGATGCCCGCATCGAATCTGTGCTCTTGCAAGACGGAGATGAAACAAGGCGGGAATCGGGTTTAGCTCAATGCTTTTTTCGCAGAGCTTGAGGGCGATTTGATCACCTTCGTTGTTGTCAAGGTAGATTTCTCCAAGCAGGCTCAGGGCATCTGCGTCAAATTCGTCAAATCGTATGGCTCGTTGCAGCCAGCTCATTGCCTCCCGAATCCGACCAACTCCATGAAAAGATTCTCCGAGATAGCGCAACGCCCTGCCAGATCCAGGATCGCTCTTTTTTGTGTTATACCAAGGTAAAAGGTTGTCAAGTGTTTCTTGATAGCGTTCTATTTGACAATAGCTCTTTCCCAGCTGGAAAGGGAGCTCGTCTCTGACGTTGGCGTTATCATATTCGACGTCAATATGACATTTACACGCATGTTCAAAAGCTGTCACCGCCCCTGAAATATTTCCTTGTGCTTCACGCCCAAGGCCCAGATTATACCAAGAAATAAAATCATCATTTTTGACTGCCAGTGTCTTGAGAAAGCAGTCATTGGCCAGGCGGCGTCTGTTCATCATCGCGAAACAGACACCAAGGCTGTTGAGCAGGTTTACGTCCTGAGGCTGGATGGATAAGCCGCGTTTGTATTCTTTGACAGCTCGGGGCAGATCGCCTTCTCCATAGAAGATATCACCACTGACATTCAAGCTCAAGGCATCAAAGATTGTGAGCATGCCTTCTCCTAACAAATCTCCATGTAACAAGGCCTTCCGGCAATTAAGCACCATTTCTGATTTTTTAAAATCATAGAAAGGGAAAATAGCAATGCCCGCCGACACAGTATTTTTATTTTTTTTGTCACGGGGCAGGGATTGCAGTATCTTTCTGACAAGAGAGAGCACCTTGCGAGTGTCGGTGATGGAAAGCAAAATATAGATATCATTATCTTGCCCTGTGAATTTTTTACTGTCAACAGCATTCAGGATAATTTTGTCATAAATATTGTCAGTGGCCTTGGCGGGATGCAGTTGGATCAGGGTGAACTTATCCAACTGCATCCAATGAGGTTGGAGTCTGGCCAGGAGAGCTCGATCTGAGGCGTATAGGGAATGGCGTTGGGAGTTTTGTAGTGAACGATGGGTGCAGAAGCTAAAAGGCCCCCTTTTACAGGAAGTTTGGAGGGCAAGCCAGGCCTCATCGAAGATTTGTCGACTATTATTCTGTCGGTCATGACTTATTTCTCCTTGGCTGTACCCTATGTGCACACGTTTGAATTGCTCGTGTTTCAAGAAAGAGACCAGCAAAGGACCAAGACGTGCGGCAGAATCCTCGTTACAGTTTCGACAGAAAAAAGCAAACACAGATTGGCCGATGTGATGCAATGGGGCACGTTCTCCAATAAAGGACTTTAGTGCCGTCGTTGCTCGACGTGCATGTCGCATAGCTTCCATGGCGGTACGGGCCTGGGGGTATATTTCCACCAAGGTCAGGCCAACATGCTCTCCGTCGGGAAGGGTGTTAAGTAACGTGTTCAGATGGGCACAGTTGAGAAGACCGGTCTGCGGATCGATACCCGCCTGTTTGAGTATCAGAAACTCTTGCAGCAGGGTGTCGCGGATTTCTTGTAACCAATCGTGGCCGACCTTTTTTACGAGTAATGAGTCAATTCCCGCAATCATTGCCACGACAATCTGCTCATCACGAACCGGAAATGGAAAAAAGAGGCAATTCTTGTGGGCCGCAGGTGTGAGAGTTTGTGAGGTTTTGAGAAAAAATTCCTTGAGCAGAGAACGTTGCGAGATATCAAATGGTAAGTCGTCCAGTTGCCAGGTATCTTCAAGAAAATAGACATCAGTGGCCGTGGCTATTTTCTTTTTAATTACCTTGGAAAAAGGGAAGAAAAAGTTGCGGAAGTCCTGGCGTGAAAGGCTATGATCAGCTGTAAATAAAGGAAAATGATGAATCACGAGAACACACCTTGCTCCAGAAAGGTAAGCAAAGAAGTGGCCAAACCGGGGATTTCCTTATCGGTTACAGTCCTCATATCCAGGAGGAATAACTCATCTTCAACCCTACCGATAACAGGGATGGGGAGCTTGCGTAAGCCTTTTTCCATGGTGCTGATATGCATATGAAGAGGTTTGAAAGCCACAGCCCAGCTTGACAAGCCATGTTCAGGCATGGCACCGCCGCCCACTCGTGACATCGTCGGGCGTAGATACAGGGAGCAAACAGGCTTGCCGGTTTGCTGTATCCGATGCATGAGCCTCTTGGCTCTTTTTTTTATCAGCTCAATAGGCTGGGTTAACATTCTGAGGGTAGGGACTGCAGTCAGGGCCTGATCCAGGTCATAATAATTCCGTAAAACTGCCTCAAGAGAGGCCAGAGTAAATTTATCTATGCGCAGGGCACGATTTAAGGGGTTGCGTTTGATGCGGTTGATGATTTCTTTTTTTCCGACGATAAGACCAGCCTGGGGACCGCCAAGAAGCTTGTCGCCACTGAATGTGACGACATCAACGCCAGCCTTAACGATCTGTTGCACGGTTGGCTCTGGCGGTAGGCCAAAAGAAGAAAGATCAACCAGGCTACCGCTGCCCAGATCTTCCATTACAAGCAGACCCTTCGTATGTGCCAGCGCTACAAGGTCTTCAACTGAAACCTCAGAAGTAAAACCGATAACGCGGAAATTTGAGGTATGGACTTTGAGCAACAGGGCAGTTTCATGATTTATTACTCTTTCATAATCGGCCAGATGGGTTCTATTGGTAGCCCCAACCTCAACCAGTTGCGCACCGCTTTTGGCAATTACATCAGGAATTCTGAACGAACCGCCGATTTCAACTAACTGGCCTCTTGAGACAATCACCTGTTTGCCGCTGGCCAGAGTATCCAGCACCAGTAATACGGCAGCGGCATTATTGTTGACAACCAAGGCCGCCTCAGCTCCTGTCAGGTCGCAGATGATTTCCTCTACCAGGCCATATCGGCTGCCTCGCGTGCCAGTGTTGAGATCAAATTCCAGATTGGTATAATAGGCGCCAGCCTGTTGCAGGGCGTCAACCATGGGTGCTGAAAGGACAGAACGGCCAAGATTTGTGTGAATGACCACACCTGTGCCATTAATAACTCGCCGGAGATTCATCTGGTTTTTGGAAGTAATAGCAGCAAGAAGTCGTTCGTCCCATTGTTCGCGACTCAACGGGACGCAATCTTTATCATCTGCTAAAATACGTTGTCGTTCTGAATCAATGCAATGACGTACCGCGAGTTTAACAAGCCTGGCAGGGATTGATTTTGTTCTGTCACTTAAGCCAGCAAGGCATTCATCAATTTTAGGTAAGTCGCAAAGGAGTTGTTGTTTGTCAGTCATAAGGTCATGCATTAAAGAGGTGAGAGGGCAGTATCATATAACGCGGGTTCGTTAAACACAGAATAATCATCAGCTATGTTACGGTTTCTACAGGCTAAAAGCAAACTATTTCATAAAGAATGAACAAGATAGCGCCAATAAAAGAGAAAAAGTGATCAAAGGAACGTATTCATAGATATCTCATTTTTTTGATTGACAGTGGTTGCATGATTGAGTAGTTTGCCGCGGTCGCCGGGTGCGTCACATTTGATGCGAGCCATCCGGGGAAAGCAGGAAGTGTCAGGGCAGTAAAAAGAATGACCGGGTTGAGAAAGTTATTGACAGGTTGTTTTGATTTGGTTAAGTTACGAACTTCGTCGCGGCCTTGAGCTGCGCGGCAGTCTGGGAGGATGAGACGGCCGGGATGATCCTTGAAAACTGAATAGCA
>JAUSAB010000076.1 GCA_030653035.1 Desulfocapsaceae bacterium
CAATGTATCAAATTCTCCGGGTATTGCAGATGAACTTGTTTGACCGTCGCCCCTTCGACGAACTATTTAAACCTCCATGCAATCAATATGGGGTTTCGCCACAGAAATTGCTCTGGGAAATTTTATAAGACAGCAGTGATACAGGTTATAATCCCGCTGCCACCTGGATGGTCATATTTCTCCTGATGAGCCGTCTGGTTGTATGCCTGAGTGGATACGCTTACGCAACTAAAAAGATTCCACCTTCGCTGGGATTCAGCACTGAGCTGTCATTTATTACAAATGCCTACGCCGACCAAGATGAAGGGAAAGGAGAAAATGAGGATGTTGAAAGTGACAGCATATGGGGGAGATATTCATGAAATGTCAGCTCAATTCATGCTGTTCTTGCTTTTTTTTTTTGCATGTACTCGGAGTTGCGGTCTCAAGCAGAATGCAGAATGACAATCTTGTGAAATCGGTGATTACCGGGAAAAAAGATATATATATCTGATGGCTGCCCAACTAAAAGTCTATCAGCATCAAGCCGATTGTAATCCAAGGGAGGTTTCATCACTAATGAAGGGGATTTGTCCCCTCCATTCCGGCAATCATGGGATCATCATGGCTCTCGCCGGAGAGAGCCTTTCGTTAATCACCAATATTTTAAAAAAGAAGAAAGGGGAAAGAAGTGAATCAATCAGGGTTGGAAAATACAATGAAAAATTTTAAAGCTAATGATCAGCTAAAGCAAAAGCTTAAAATCTTTCTAAGCGTTGGATGCGCCGGTCTCCTGTTGGCGGGTGGCCTCATTATCTGGGCAGGTACCGCGACTGTTCAGCACGTGGTAAGCCTTGGAGTCAATGCGAACATCCCAGGACATGTGCAAAATCTCAAAGCGGAGATTCCAAACATCCCAGCCATTGCAAAAGTTGCTTGTTGGGAAAAAGTGCAACGCCTTATGAATATTCAGGTTTGTCTTGAAACGCCTGTTGCCGAAAATTTCAAAAATTTAAAGGAAGCATGCTTAGAACCAAAGATTTGAAGAAGGGTTGCGTTCAATAGCTGGATGCGATGCGAAAAAGGGATCAAAAGAGAGCGGTTCCGCTTTAAAAAATATCATGCAACAATTGTTTAAAATAGCGCCATCCATTACAGGACTCGCTTTTTGGCCCCAACCCTTTGTCCCCGGACATTCTGGACGACAAAACGACTACTGCCCAAAAGTTGCGGATTCCAGCTACACCTGAAACGCACCTCTTCTCCCAACGAAACCACCTTGGCACGGGCAATGCCAATCGGCACATCAAAGCCGACCCCGTTCACTGAGATATCGTTCAGATTGATCTCGAACTCCCTTCCTTCCTGAGTTATCAAAAGTACTTTTCCAGCCTGCTGAGACCGGTAACAGAAACGACGATTCAACCTGCACATGCTTTTATCGCCACATTTATAACAACGAATACTGATTTGCCGCAAATCATGGGCTATTGAATATGTTCTTTTGGCCCCACATCCTGGACATCGAAAAAAAATACGATTTCCCAGCACCTGGTAATCCTTTGTTATTCCCATTTATTCCCCCTCTGGCTAATCATAAACAATACACAATCAAATCAGGGCAAGTATCCGCGCGCCCATGCCAAGCAATCACTTGCTGTTATCATTAACGACGAAGAAGCAGGTAAAAATCAAATTTATTCTTATGCAAGCAACACTTATTTCCCATCGGCTCCTCGTCCTGCAGTCTCACCCAGCAACCATCGCTCCCCCTCCTACTCCAACACCAAGATAATCAGAAGTAGGGAGATAGGGAGGACAAGCCTTGAGTTCACTTCTCATCAGAGCTGAGTGCTCTACTCCCTCTTAGTTACCAATACGATTTTTCTGGGAGATGAACATCTTGAAGTAAAAGGCACATATGATATAGTTTTGAAGAGATAGGTCATTCTTGACAACCTTTTGAGGGGTGCTGCCATGCTACATAACATGCTTGCCCGAGCCGGATTATTCGGATTTGTCTTTCTTTATACGGTGATCGGCGCCAACGCCGCACTGCCATTGATCGGTAATACTTGGCTGACCGGATATGACGGAGCAGCGTATAACAACTTCGGTTTTTCTCTTGATATGACACCGGACGGCAAAACAGTCCTGGTCGGCGCCAACGGATACACCAATACTGTTGCCCCCGGTGCGGCCTATATTTTCACATCCCTTTCCACGTTGGCAGGAAAAAAGCTTGTTCCCGGTGACCCGTCACCCGGAGGTCGTTTCGGGAGCACCGTCGCCCTGTCTGATAACGGAACGACGGCGGTGGTAGGCTCTCCTGGAGCCAAGGCCGGTACCAATTATGACAAAGGGGCCGTCTATATTTTCACCAGTGCCGGCGGCTGGACCCAACAGGCAAAGCTTGTCGATCCGGTCGAAGCGAGCGAAACATTTTTCGGCTGTGCCGTGGATATTTCTGATGACGGCAACACCGTGATTATCGGCAGTTGCTCAAATCCGCACATAAACCAGATGATTTCAAGTGTTTACATCTATGTCCGACAGAACGGAAACTGGAGCCTGCAGAAGAAACAGCTCCGGGGAAACGACACCCAGGCTGACGACAGCTTTGGCGGCACCGTCGCCCTGTCCGGTGACGGCAACACGGCCCTGGTCGGGGCGGCCATGGCTACCGTTAATATGAACAATGACCGGGGGGCTGCCTATGTGTTTGTCCGCAATGGGACAACATGGGCACAGCAGGCGAAAGTCACCGCAGCAGACGGCGCTCAGTGGGACATGTTCGGCAATGTTGTCGATCTCTCCAATGACGGCAATACTGCGATTGTCGGCGACTCGAGGAAAGATTCCGGCGCCGCATATGTTTTTTCAAGGAACGCAGGGAGCTGGGGCCAGCAGGCCAAGCTGACCGCAGCCGATCCCGATCCCTATAACTCTATTTTTGCCAATTCAGTGGCGTTATCCAACAACGGCACGATAGCGGTGATTGGCGATTACGAATGTGCCCGTATTTTTGTACGCACCAGCGGCACGTGGAGTGCGAGGGAAAAATTGACTACCAATAATTCGGAGGCATATGGCTTTGGCGAATCCCTTGCCCTCGCCGACGACGGTCAGACCATCCTGGTCGGTGCGTCGTCCGCCACGGTTTCCGGCAGCCCGTTCCAAGGTTCGGCCTATATTTTCCGGCCCTACGTGCCCATGACCGGCCCCAATATGCTCTTGCTCAAATCGCCGTAACTGTTCAGCTGCGGCTGCACGCTTTTATACCTATACCACCGGCAGCTCGTCATTGCGGTAGAAGCTCTGTTTTTTCTCTTACTCGAGAGAAATGATCTGGTCCGTTACTTCCGTGAAGGCAACATCGTGGCTGATGAGAAAAAGCTGGTCGTACCAGTGTTCGGTCACCTCTTCGCGGCCAACATCAATGGCCCGGAAGGCATGGGCCAGATTGGCGCGGCGGGCCGCATCGAGATTGGAGGTTGGTTCATCAAAAAAGGCCACCCTGGCGCCGATGGTCTGCAGCAACGCCAGGCGCAAGGCAACCACGGCGCTCATGGTCTGGCCGCCGGAAAGCTGGTCGTCGCTGCGCTCCCGGAGCTCCCCATTCTCCATGTCCCGCAGCACAATCTGGTATTTATCGCCCCAGTAGAGTTCTTCATCGGTTTCGGCGATATTGCGATAGATCAGATCAGCCCGGAAACTGATTTCTTCCCGGAAACGCTCGGAAAGCTGGGCTGAGACATTATTGAAGATCTGGCTGCGCAGGAATTTTACCAGCTCTTCCTTGTCGACAAAACCTTTCCTGGCAGCCAAGCGGGTCTTGATCTCTTCCATCAGCTGCTTCATTTTTTTGATCTCTCCCTCAAGGCGGAGGCGATCCTTGGCAAGATCAGCAATCTTCTGCCTACTGGTGGCGACCTCGCCAACCAGCTGCTCTTTAATCCGGCGGATCTCGGCGTGGCGTTGCGGATCATAATCCTCGGCCAGTTTGCCTAGCTCTTGCCCTTTGGCCGCCAAGGTCTTTTGTAAATCCGCCAGCAGCGCCACCATCCCGGCCAGAGAATCACGCCTATTCTGCAAATCAAGGGCGTCTTTCTGATTGGCAAAAAAGGCATCGCGGGCGGCCTGATGTTCCGTCCTCGATTTTTCGATCACGATTATCTCGTTATCCAGATTGGTGTATTTTTTAAGCTCTTCCTGGCGGACCCCACCTTTTTTTTCGGCCTCTTGCTGAAGTTTTCCTGCCCCTGCCAGAGCGCCCTGGCGCTTAACATTGTCGTCGCGCCGTTTGTTTAAAGCACTTCGCTGTTTTTCCAGTTCCTGACTGCGGACCTTCAGTGTTTCCAACTCCTGCCGGGCCTTCTCCGCCACCGCGATTTCCCGGCCCAGCACGGCCAGATGCTGCTCCAACTCAAGACCCTCCTTGTCGAGCTCATCCACCCGGACGCTGAAGACATCACGCGGCGCCCGGCCGGCAATGTTCTGGCACTCTTCCTTGAAAAAGGGACAGACCCCTTCGGCCAATTTTTCTTTCCCTTCCTGCAAACCAGCCCGCCGCCCTTCCAGAAGTCCCAAGACCTGGCGCAGTTTTTCCGCCTCTTCTTTGAGGTCCGGCAAACGAGCGGCCGCCAAGGTTATCCCCTCACCGGCAACAAGTTTCTTTTGGTCGGCGTTGAGCCGGAGTTCTTCGGCCGCCTGCTCTGCGGCTATTTTCTCGACCTCCCGCCTTTCGTGGGCATAGGCTTGAGCCAGACGGGCCGTTTCTTTATCGAGAGCAATGATATCCTGCTCGATTGCCCGACGCTGCTTCTCCTGCTCCCGCAGAGCCTTGAGCTGCACCTCAGCCGCCGCAAACGCCTCCTTCCCGGCCCGGCTCTTTTCGACGGTTTCCAGGGCCAGCTCGGCCTCTTTCACCCTTTTCCGGTTGTCGGCAATCTTCCCTTCCCCGTCCCGGATCCGATTCTCCAACACCTGAATTTCACCCTTCACCACCAGGGTCATCTTTTCCCGGCCATCGAGTTTGGCAAGTTGGGCCTCGGTTGCATTTAGACTCTTTTCCTTTTCTGCCAACAGTTTCTGCTGGGCTTCCGCCTCTGCAACCAGGCTCGTCAACTCTTTTTCCCGTTCGGGCAGGGCCGCAACCTGCTCCTCTTTACCCTCGATCTCCACCGTCAAGAGATCGATCCTGCTTTTCACCGCCTTGAGCAGGGTTCTGGTACCCTGATAGGTCTTGCGCCAGGCATCGATGCCAAGGATCTCGTCAAAGGCCTCCTGCCGTTTGGCCGGCTGCTTGAGGACAAAAGGGCCGAGAAATTCGTTCTGAAAGGGGCCGATCACCAGTTTAAATTGATCCGCCAGGGGCCGGCCGCTATCGAGGCCAAGCAGTTCCTTGATCCGGGCCTCTGTTTCCGGAGCCCCGGCATGGTCCTCAACCTCGAAGATGCCGCCGATCTCCCTGGCCAGCAGCCATTTGGAACCGGCCCCGACCGTACGGGTGGCCCGATAGGTGTCGCCATCACCGGGGGCAAAGGTAACAGCGACTTCACCCTTCTTGGCGCCGATGGTGATGAAGCGCTCGATGTTG
>JAUSAB010000079.1 GCA_030653035.1 Desulfocapsaceae bacterium
CCATGTGCAAACTCTCGACCCGGCAGACAAGGGGATCGCCACGCAAATCCGCCATGAAAACCGGCGTAACGCCTATCTGTTCAAGGCCACTCTGGGCTGGATTCGCGAGACCATGGAATTTTTTGGCAAACGAACCGTCACCTCTACCTATTCCGCAAACGCCGGAACCGTTTCCGCTTGCGTAAACGGCAGACTTCTTTCCGGAAGGATTTGAATCCCCGGTCATGAGAACCGGTTTCATTAATAAAAAAACTGCACAGCCATAGCGAGTATTTTATCGACGACTAGCCACACACGCCTACTACGTGGTTGCTATTTCGTTCTGCTCCCCCGCACAGGCCATCAGGATCGTGAGGCCTTTATTTTCCAGCCCTTTACCACCTTCAGCCATTCTTTGAAGATTCTCAGTTTGGCGACAAACATCTTGCGGGAATAACCCGCTTCATCCTCCGTACCGTTCCGGCATGTACCGAGATAGTCGATAAGGCCACAGGAATCAGAATCTCAATTCCCCATCTTTTTATGGCATTCTTGATTATGAGAATAGTCTTGCATGGCATCTCACTGATTAATCAAGAAAAAACACATCATTCATCCCCACTTGTATTCAAGCCGACAAAGATGCCGGTTTGAATACAAGCTGGAATTAAAAAATGTCCGGTTAAATGCTGTGCAATTTTCTAGTCGGACATCACTGATTAAAACTGATATTGCATGGAGAGACACCAGCCGTCACCAAATTTAGTAGGAAGGCCACCATGTCCGGTGGCAAAATCACGGACTTCATCCGAACCTGAATCAACGTATGCAGCAATCAGTGTTAATTCTTTGTACATCCATGCCACATGGGCGTTCCAAACAGCATGCGTATCCAGATCAGTTCCGACTGTTGTCCCGTCAAGATAATCTATACCGACAATAAGCCCTTTGAGAATCTCTGGGCAACCATCCATTTTTTTGGTGGGCAGGATTTCGAAGTTACCAAAGAACGCTTCATCCCTATCGTCACCGAAGCCAAGGACGCCTCGAACATATCCTTTGGTGGAAACAACACCGGCACTCAGGACGATCGGCATTGGAAGATCCATTAAATGTTTGGAGGCTACAGCATAATAATCATAGTCACTGTCATCAGTTGTGACGGTGAAGTTTGTATCTTTGTATATGGCACCAACGGCAAGAGCTGGATACCAATCACCCTCTTTCAGGAAGTTCACTTTCGCCGAGAAGTTGTTTTTCTCAACATTGGTCACATCATCAATGCTGACAAATTCATGTCCGTATCCAATCTCAAGCACGTTCCAGAAACTCATGTTGGCCCCGACGGCCTCCCAGTTAATATCTGAATCGCCCAATCCGATATGCCAATAGCCAATATTGGGCTTGGAAACAACAGTGCTGCCAAATAATCCTGTCCCATCCGCTTTAATACCGTTTGCGACGAAGGCCAATGGATTTAAGGCCACTCCACCAACACCTTCAATATTGGTGAACGGGGGACCGGCGACCGCTGGCAAGGCACTCATACCCATGAACGAAACAGCAATACCCAAGGAACACATGATTTTTTTCATCTAACGTCTCTCCCTTCAATTAAATTAATGGCTTTCACCAATTGTTGCGTCCTATGAACACAACGCCTCCCCAAAATTGCTCTTTGCAAAATACCAACAGTGTCTTTCCATCCCACATATTTGTTCCGCGGTTAATGTTAGATGGATTTTTTACAATTACCTGTGCCATCATGTATATATCTGAATCTGATATGCTACACGGCACATGCGCAACACACGAAACATACCACACCATAATTACAAAAAAGAGGTGGCAAATTGTCGCACCAGATGAGTTATGTCAAGGATTTGACAGACTGAAGTGAAGCAAGAGAGGCAGGCACAGAGGGATCAGAAACAATAGATTGGCAAAAACTCTATCTACTGGACAGCCGCATTTACATGGGTAATCAGGCTCATTTAATTTGTATTCAAGCCTGCACCTTCCTCGACTGAAGTATGCGGTTTTTCGATATCAACAAGAATACTCTTGGGAATAAAAAATACTGGCGTATCATGCTCGTCAGTATTTGGGGTAAATCTCACCTATGTAAGTTGAGCAACCTCTGCCCAGCTGTTATTTGGGGGCGTATTTGTAAAGTTTTCTCTGCAGGGTTCTTCGGTGAATACCCAGTTTTTCGGCAGCGCAGCTGATATTGTCGTCGCAGTCTGTGAGGACCCGTTGGATATGTTCCCACTCCACTCTGGCTAGCGATGGTGGCAGAATTTCCTCACCGGGGTCTTCCTGTTGCAGACTGTTATTGCAAAAGGCCTTGAGAATTTCGTCTATGTCAGCGGGCTTGGCCAGATATGAAATTGCCCCCAGTCGGATGGCCTCAGTGGCGGTGGCAATGGAGCCGTAGCCGGTGAGCACGACAATCCGCAGTGTCGGGGCAATGGCCAGGGCATCTTTGACCAGGAGCAGGCCGCTTTTCCCCGGCATCTTCAAGTCAATTACGGCCATGGCAGGCTGTTCTTCCTGAATAATAGCCATTGCTTCGTCGTAACAACATGCAGTACAGGTAGTGTGACCCCTGCGGATAAAGGCTCGATTCAGGCGTTCCCGGAAAAAGTCCTCGTCATCAACCAATAAAATTTTTTCCATCAAATCACCCAGCTACTTATTTGATATTGCTGTGTCTTTGAGCCATATTCAAGGCAAGGGTCAGCGTTACCCGAGTTCCCTGCTCTGTCTGGGACTCAATGACAAGGCCGCCACCGAATTGTTCAGCCATGCTCTTAGCGAGGAAAAGACCGAGACCAAGACCGGAGTCCTTGGTGCTGAAGAATGGCTCACTTACCTGGGCCTCCATCTGTTTTTCAATTCCTGTCCCCCTATCCTGCACCTCGACTCCCAAATATTTTGATGTTGTAAACCAACGAATGACTACCTCCTCGTGGCGGGGAGAAGCCTCGAGCCCGTTTTTCACCAATCCTTTGATCGTCCGGCACAGTGAACGGAATGGCATGGTGAGCCTCAAGTTTTTTGGCTCTATACATACCCGGACCCGCGAACGTTCTTCTTCTCGGATCTCAAGCAGGATCTGGTCCACCACCTGCTGAATCGAAAATTCCCTCATTTCTTCGCCCAGATGCTCGCCGGCACCGGCTGTCATTTGATAAAGGATTTCTTTGCATTCAGCCACTTGCCCTCTGATTAAACGGGCATCATCCAGGAGGTCTCCATTCCCTCCCTGTTTTTCAAGGGTATGGATCATTTCACAGGAGACCACGGCTACTGTGCTGAGAGGAGTCGCGAGTTCATGGGCAGCCCCGGCCGCAAAGGTGGCCAGAGTTGCCATTCGCTCATTGCGTTCCCATTTTTTTTCCAAAGACTGGATCTTGAGTCGATGTTCAGTGAGGGCTTTCTGGGTTTTACTGACAAAAAAAACCACGAACAAAGAAGTGACGATAAAGGCCGCCCCCATCCCCTTCAGGTGTAGTTGGAAAGAGCCCGTAAGGCAGTCGATCCGCTGCAGTTCCGTAGAACCTTTCAAGGCTTCCGACTTAGAAAGTGCGGAAATAAAGGCAGGCGGAAAATAAAAAAGCAGACTGTAGCAGATTAAGGTGATAGCGGTGATCAGCCAGGAACACTTTTCCCTGAGAATGATGGCTCCGCTGACAAGATGAATCAAGTAGAGAAAAACAAAGGGGTTCATGGCCCCACCGGTGATATGCAGGAGCTCGGTGAGGAAAACGGTATCCATCAGGAGAATAAGCAGAATCGTCTGGTTGGAAACCGGGGTGTTGCGTCGGTGCCTGAGGTGGAGGTAAAGATTAATGGCCACTTCAAAGATGATGATGGTGGCGACCGGCAGGAGGGGTATCTCGATATGCATCACCAGCCAAACCGAGAAAATGAGGACGATTTGGCAGAGCACCCCACCCCAGCGCAGGGCCAGGAGCCAGGGAAGGGCCACGTTGATCTGTTCTTCTTGGACTCCACGGATAATGGATTTAATATGGAAGAACATAGGGAACCTTAGATACCACTTTAAAAGAGCTGGGGCTGTTAGCCAAGAAAACATGAAAGGCCGGCACTCACCTTTATCGGTAGTAGTGACATCCTGCGCATGTGGTTATTTTTAATATTCAATCGTATTTCAAGATGTGTTTTCCGAAGAGAGAATAAAATCTACCAGTTGTCATCTTCGTATAGGGAGTTGTCAATAAGGATTGATAGTATAAAACATTTCTTTGAAAGATGCGACAATCTGCCACATTGAGGTACTCACTGCTTTCGGTTACCGTACAATTGTCAACGAGGTTGTATTGAGGCGGCCGAACCAAATTCGTTGGTATTGGCCAATAACCGTATTAACAGCATACAGAGGACAGACATTATGGAAAAATCGGAAAAAACCTGTCATAGCCCATCACGCCGCCAGATGATGATCGGCACCGCAGGGGTACTCGCCGCAGGAACCGTTCTTACCCAATTGGGAGGGTTGCTGAATTCTGCCCACGCTGTGGGTGGATCAACAGAAAAATGGCCATGGCGCTATGAAAAACTCGATCCTGCCAAGACCGCAGAGATTGCTTATGAAGAATGGTATCGTGTTTTCTGTGGTGCTGCGGTAATCAACAGCATTTTCAGCCAATTGCGGGAAAAGGTCGGTGAGCCTTATACTTCTTTTCCCTCGGATTCCTTTGTCTTTCTTGAAGGCGGGATGGTGGGATGGGGTATGACATGCGGCTCTAATGCCGGTGCGGCTATCGTTGCTAACACCATCATCGGCCCGAGAATACAACCTGAGATTGCCGGAAAAAAAGTTACTGAGGGCCATGAAATCACGGAGGATATTTTCCAGTGGTATTCCGAAGCATCCATGCCTATTTTTGTTCCGAAAACTCCCAAAGTCACCACCGAACTTGTCAAGACCAAAGCCGAATCGCCTCTGTGTCACGTCTCTGTTGGTAAGTGGATGAAAGCGTCTGGTTTTCCTATCGGCAGCCCGGAGCGGAAAGACAGATGTGCACGGGTTGCAGCCAGTGTCGCCTACCATCTTGTTGAACTGCTTAACGACTGGAAAGACGGTAAGTACAAACCCACAGCCACGCATAAACCGGTCAAGGAGTTCGGTATTACCGCCCAGATGAACTGTATGGAATGCCACGGCGACAATGTTCCCTCTGCACCCATGGCCAAGAAATAAAAGTAGTGTATCCAAATTGCCAGAGCAAAACACCCGAAGTTTCGCTTTGCATTCTATAGTTTGACGCCGCCACGGCAGATATTTGCCGTGGCGGTGTATTCTGAGTTTTCTCTGTCACCCAAAATAAATCCCTCTTTCCACCATCCCACATTCCTTGCCAAGGATTTTTCCCCCAATTCCAATCTGTTTTATTGCAACCTGTGAATCTTCGGGGTTAAAATGAAGTGAACGGAAAGTGATATAGGCCGAAACTCCAAAATCCAAATCAAAGAGCTGTAGTAAAAAGAAACACTCCGGTCTTCAAGATTAGGGCCAAGGCCCGGCCGCTTAATACCGGCAACTCACAAAACTACAGACCGTCCCCCTAAACAATCCCCCTCCTCCTGCCGATATAAACAGCATACAGAGCACAATGGCCACCATAAAAAGATGGCAGTTTTTTCCAACTGAGGATCAAGCACTATGTCTGGATTATTCACCGCACTCAATGCCGGCAAGACAGCCCTTGAAGTCAATCAGAAATCCATCGAGATTATCGGCAATAACATCTCCAACGTCAACACCGAAGGATATTCCCGACAAAGCGCCGTCCTCTCTCCCTACCCCTCCATGAATTTCGGTGGATTCTTTATTGGCCAAGGAGTTGTCGTCTCCAATGTTCAGCGCGACCACGACTCCTTTGTCACGAACCAGCTCCAGGAAAAGTCCATTGAATTTGGCCTCCAGAACGGACAGGCAAATCCTCTTGCCGAACTCGAACGCATCTTCAATATTACCGACAACAACCTCGCCACTGAAATCGACAGTTTTTTTGATTCCTGGCAGAAACTTTCCGCCAACCCCAGCGGTCTGGTTGAGCGGGATATCGTCATTCAACGCGGCCAACTGCTGTCAGAAAATTTCCATACTATTACCAATGACTTAAACACTATCCAGCTGAACATCAACGATTCCATTGTCTCTAAGGTTGATGACGTCAATTCCAAGATCACGGAAATCGCCGAACTCAATGCCCGTATCTTTACTATTGAGATTCAAGGCCAGACGGCAAACAGCGCCCGGGATCGTCGTGATATGCTGGCCAAGGATCTGGCCTCAAGTCTTGGCGCACAGACATACACTGATTCCAAAGGGATGATGGCGATTCAGCTCCCAGGCGGCCTGCCGCTGGTCCAGGGCACAGAAGCCATGACTATCGAGGCCGTTCCAAGCGGCACGAATCTCAATCTGAAACTCCATACTGGCGGAACCACCAGAGACATTGGTCTCAATAATCTTGGCGGCGAATTTTTTGGTCTGGTCAATATTCGTGATACCGTCATCCCTGGACTGGGTGACAATCTGGACCGATTAGCCTACGAGATCACCCAGGCGGTCAACACTGCTCATGCGGCTGGGGCAGGGTTGGATTCGGTAACCGGCAGGAATTTCTTCAACCCCAATCCGGTTCCCCCTCCCCCCGCAAACCTGTGGCAGGATGCGGCACGGAACATCTCCGTGGCCCTCACCGACTCAACCCAGGTAGCGGCCGCAGATGCGCCGACTCCACCGGCAACCGCCGCCTCCGGGGACAACCGGAACGCCCTGATCATTGCCAAGCTAGGCACAACTATTCTCATTAATGGTTCTGATAATTTTGATGCCTATTATGGCAAAATGACCTCAACCGTCGGCATCATGGCCAACCAGAATACGCTCTCTCTGGGAGGAGCCAAGGACGCCATGGTGCAATTACAAAACCTGCGGGATGGCTTGGCCGGAGTCTCGCTCGATGAAGAGATGATAAACCTTATTCAGTTCCAGCGCGGCTTTGAGTCTTCCGCTAAATTCCTAGCCACTGTAGATGAAATGATGGCTAAACTTATGGATTTAAAACGATAATAACTTGGTAAACAACAATGAAAGTAACCGATGGCACCACCTACCGTATGCTCCAGTCCAATCTGGGCAAGATCAGCACCAGGCTTGAAGATCTGCGCAATCAAGGGGCTACCGGCATCAAACTGAACAAACCATCAGATGATCCGGCCTCAATCCGGCCGGTTCTCACCACCCGGACCCAGATCTCAACCACCGAACGATATCTTGAGACTATGGGGGTCACACAAGACAAAATGGAGGCTACCGACGGCCATCTTGAGCATGTGGAAAATATCCTGCAACGGGTCAAGGAACTTACCATCAACTCCATCAACGGCGCCATGTCCACGGCCGACATGACCGTTTTTGCCGATGAAGTGAAGCACCTGCGGCAGGAACTTCTGGATGCAGGCAACGGCATGGTCGATGGCAAATATATCTTTGGCGGATATCAGGAAAACATCAAGCCCTTTATTCCCAACCCCAATTACAACCCCAATCCACCAACCGATCCCCTCAACCCTAATCCCCCCTACGATCCGGCAGATTCAACCACCTGGCCCTATATCTACCAGGGAGACGCCCATCCCACCGAACTGGAAATCACTCCAGGTGAATACCTGCAGACGAATCTCACAGGCAATGATCTTTTTATGGGGATCAGCAACAGCGTTATGCAGGCAGGGGGACCGACGCCTCCAGCCGTTTATGCCTCTGACACTGGAAGAATTGATATCCTCAGCGTTCTCACCCGGGTGGAAGAGGCCCTGCGCGCCGGCAATATCAATGACCCGGCAGGCGCAGGCGGTGGCCTGCAACAACAGATGACCAACCTGGACACCGCGGCCGATCAAAGCCGCCGCCTGCGCAGTCAGCTTGGCAACAGGGCAAGCCGTGTTGACACCGCGATGATGCATCAGGAAGCTGTGCGCATTGACCTGAACCAGATCCTCTCCCGTTACCAGGACGCGGATGCCATTGAGACCTTCGCTGAAATCAGCAAACAGGAGACCGCTCTCCAGGCAGCGCTTTCCATTACCTCCAAGGTATCCCAAATCTCTATCCTTGATTATTTCTAACAGATGGCATAAATATGGTGTTGAGGTAGTTGTCGGGATTCACCCCGACAACTACTTATTCCGGCGGCAAGCGCTCTTGTGCATTTGATTTTATTTTTTTATTATATGACCATTTTCTGGTCTTCTTTCATTTTTATGGAGCTCAACCATGCTGGTTCTTACCAGAAAACCCGGCGAAGGATTTGTCATCGGCGACGATATAACAATCAAGATTGTTGAGATGAAAAGCGGTGGCGTTCGTATCGGCATCGAAGCGCCTCAAAACAAAAAGATCTACCGACAGGAAATCTATGACCGTATCACCATGGAGAACAAAGCCGCGACACAATGGAATATGACCGATCTTGATACCCTCAGCGATAACCTTTCAGCGGAAATAAAGAAAAAATGACAACAATACTGACACGCTTCGGCGAAGTTGAATACGATCCCGAAAACCTGCTCATCTTTCCGGCCGGCCTGATCGGATTCCCCACTCTGCACTCTTTCATCGTCATGCCCAACAGAAAAGAAGGCCCTCTCTTCTGGATTCAAAGTGTCGATGACCCGGACATCGCTTTTGTCCTCACCGACCCGACCAATTTTTTCCCGAGTTACGAGGTAATACCTGATAATGCAGAAAGAAGCTCATTACAGATAAATCAGGAAGATGAATGTTACATCCTAGTCGTGGTTACCGTGCCGCCAGATCAAAAAATCACCCTGAATCTGGCCGCCCCAATCATGTTTACCCCCAAGACTAACCGGGCCATTCAGGTTATTCTTGAAAACACAGAATACCAGTCACGGACACCACTCCCCGCCTGATTCTGTCCCTTTTTTATTGCACCAGCCCGACCTCTTCATACAAGAGGCCGGGCTTTTTTTATTTTATCTGAAAAATACTGCTTATTTCATAATGGAAACTTTTAGGATATCAACCTTGTGTGATATCTGCAAAACGCCACTCCAAGAAACAGCCGGTAAAAAATTGGCTGTTTCTTGGAAGCGGCATAAGGTGCCGGTCGCTCCTGCACCGTCCATGGTGCTCACGACACTCGGCCGTCCCTGGCCTGCGTAATAAAATAAGCAAAAAAGCTCTGCTTATTTCATAACAAGCACTGTGTGATATCTGCAAGACGCCACTCCAAGAAACAGCCGGTAAAAAATTGGCTGTTTCTTGGAAGCGGCATAAGGTGCCGTAATAAAATAAGCAAAAAAGCTCTGCTTATTTCATAACGGCACCTAAAGTTTTCCGGCCACCCTGACGAAAAGTGAGTTACCTGCGAGGTACGAAATACAAGCTGTACAGAAATACAAGGCCTGAGAGACCGACATTACGTTTGTAAAGATTACGACGCCAAGCTACCCTTTCAAGGAGGATCGACCATGGCACTCACAATCAATACAAACGTTCCATCATTAAACGCTCAACGCAATCTTGGTAAATCACAGAATGATCTTTCCCGCTCCATGCAGCGGCTTTCTTCCGGCCTGAGAATCAACTCGTCCAAAGACGACGCCGCCGGTCTTGCCATTTCCGACCGGATGACATCCCAGATTCGGGGACTCAACCAGGCCTCACGAAACTCCAACGACGGTATCTCCATGGCCCAGACGGCGGAAGGGGCGCTCCAGGAGACCACGAATATCCTCCAGCGTATGCGCGAGCTGGCCATCCAGTCAGCCAATGATACCAATAGCGCCTCTGACCGCGCCTCCCTTCAGGCTGAGGTTAACCAGCTTCAGCAGGAAATGACCCGAATTGCCGGCAGCACCTCTTTTAACGGCAGAAACATCCTCGACGGCTCCCTGAACAATGCCCAGTTTCAAGTAGGCGCCAATGCCAATGAGACAATTTCCTTCTCTATCCCTTCTGCCAAGGCAGCAGAACTTGGGAACCACACACTAGAATCAACCAATGCTACCGCTACCAGCATTGAAGCAGCGTCTGCTGCTGCTGCCGACACAAGCGCCGGTAACAATGTGACGGCCCAAATCCTCAGTATATTTGGCCCTGAGAGTGCTGCCGTATCGACTGTTTCAATTGCTCTCGATGACAGTGCCAGACAAATTGCCGATAAAGTCAATATCGCATCCATAGACACCGGCGTAACCGCCGAGGCCAGAACTACAGCCACTATCTCCGGGATTGGCACCGCCGGAATTGTATCTTTCAAACTGGCTGGGACCAACACCGGTGCAGGCCAGGAGATCCCGGTCAGCGCCCTGGTGGGAGCCGGCGACCTGACCGCCTTGTCCAACGCCATCAATGATCAGGCCGGTAATACCGGAATCATGGCCACACTGAGCGGCGACAAAACAGAGATCGTCTTGACGCAGGCATCAGGATACGATATTAAAATCAGTGATTATACGCACAGTGTCGCTGCTGACACCATGATCGTCGAAGGCAATGAAGCTGCCACCCCAACAGCAATCACGCTGACAAGCGGCACGGCAACCGACTCCACCACCATTGGTGGCAAGGTTTCCTTCTACAGCCATGGCTCCTTTAATATAAGCAGCGATGTTGCCGCCGCCGGCGGTTCGCTTTTCAGCACCCTTGCCGCTGCCGCCAACGGCAGCACCCTCTATTCCATTGATGACGTGGACATCAGCACAGTTCAAGGCGCTTCTGATGCCATCAGATCCATTGATGGGGCCGTAAGCCAGATTGACACCATGCGCGGTGATCTTGGTGCCCTGCAGAACCGCTTTGAATCCACCATCGCCAATCTGCAGAATGTCTCTGAAAATCTTTCCGCCGCCCGCAGCCGGATTCTTGATGCCGACATCGCCCAGGAGACCTCGGCCATGACCAAGAACAACATCCTGCAACAGGCAGGGGTTGCCATCCTGGCCCAGGCCAACCAGACGCCACAACTGGCATTGAAGTTACTGCAAGGTTAATCACCATAATCCGGAGAGAATGGTTACAGATTAGTAACCATTCTCGCCAGCCCTGTTCTCTCGATCAGTCAACCAACCTCGGATACCATCCTTACCAACTGGCATGAATATATTCCTCTGTCTTTTCAATAATATTCTGCCTTTAGATATAACTTGACAAAACACGCCTCAACATGCTGAATATATACATTGTGATAAAAATCAGGATGTATCTCTAACCGTTTCCGTGAAATTTGAATCATCAAACATTCCTTTCATGACTCTGCCCCCCCATTCAGACCAATCTTCTCAGATACTGCTCGATCAAGCCTGGCAAAGGGCATTGATATACAGTCAAAACGGTCAGATTCAAGAGGCGGAAAATCAATATCAGACTATTCTCAAAATCCAGGCCGATCATCCTGAGGCAAATTACTCCTTAGGTCTTCTCGCACTCCAGAGAAATCAACCCTTAGAAAGCCTGCCCTATTTTGAAGCTGCTGTGGACAAACGGCCGGAACACGGCCCATACTGGCTGGCATATATAGACGCTCTGGATCAGACCGGGCAATCAGATATCGCCCGGCAGATATTTGAAATGGCACAACATTCCGGACTTGAAGGCGAAGAGGTGAACGCCCTTGCGACCCGACTCGGTCTTCGGCAAGAGATACCAGCCGAACGACCTGCCACCTCCGTCCTGCCTGAATCACCACAGATTAACCCAGCAAACAATGCGACACCAAACCAGGAAGAGATCGACACCCTTCTCTCATTATACCAACAAGGAAGAATCACCGACTGCGAGAATCTTGCCCATTCGATTCTGAACCGTTTTCCCAACCATGGTTTTTCCTGGAAGATCCTCGGGGCGCTCCTTAAACAGCAGAACCGGCTGGATGAGGCGATATTGGCCATGAGACAGGCTGCACTCCTGCTACCACAAGACCCGGAAGCCCTGAACAATCTTGGTTTGACACTCAAGAACACTGGAAATCTTGCCGAATCAGAATCAATCCTGCGCCTTGCCCTTGACCTCAACGGCGATTTTGCTGAGGCCTATAATAATCTTGGCGTAACCCTCATGGCACAAGGCCGTTTAACCGAATCGGAAGAATGCTTTCGCCAGGCATTGCACATTCAACCGGAATATGCCGAGGCCTATTGCAACCTCGGCACCAACCTGAAGGATCAAGGACAATTTGCTGATTCTGAATCAAATTTCCAACATGCCCTGAGACTCAGGCCTTCTTCTGCGGAGGCCTACAACAATCTGGGAAACCTCCTTCAAGGTCAAGGAAGACTCTCTGAGGCAGAAGCAAATCTACACAAGGCACTGGAACTCAAACCAGAATTTGCCGTAGCCTATAACAATCTTGCAAACACCCTCCATTGTCAGGGGCATCTTGAGGATTCAGAATTCTGTTATCGCAAGGCTATGGAACTCAAACCAGACTTTACCGAGGCATATGATGGCCTGCTCTTTGTGTCAAACTATGATCCCGACAAAAGTGCAGATGAGCTTTTTGAACTCTATCGTGAATACGATGCACGATTTGGCCACCCACATCAAAACCAATGGAAGCCACATACCAACAATCGTGATGCTGATCGTTGCCTGAAGGTCGGATATGTATCCCCCTCTTTTTACAGCCATCCGGTATTCCATTTTCTCGAACCATTACTTGCCCATCATGACAAAAGCCGTTTTGAAATTTTCGCCTATTCTGAGACAATCCGCGAAGATCCAATCACGACTTGCTATAAGCAGCACGTAGATCACTGGATATCTTCTATTGGTCTCTCTGATGACGAACTGGCCGAACGTATCCGCAGCGACGAGATTGATATCCTTATTGATCTCGCTGGGCACACCGGCCGCAACCGACTGCCGGTCTTTTCCCGCAAACCGGCCCCTGTATCCTTACACTGGCTTGACTTCGGCTACACGACAGGGCTCTCGGCCATTGATTACTACCTGACAGACATTGCCAGTGCGCCAATAGGAAGCGAGAATCTGTTTTCAGAACAACTATGGCGGTTATCGACCCCAGCCCTCGCCTATCGCCCGGCAACAGGCATGGGTCAGGTGAGCCCATTGCCTGCTGTGCAGCACGGACACATCACCTTCGGAACCCTGACCCGGGCGATCCGCATCAACCATCGAACAATCCGGGTATGGTCTGAGATCCTCCATCAAATTAAAGGCTCACGACTGGTAATTGATAGCGGCAGTTTCAAGGATCCATCGGCAGTTAAAATACTGATAGAAAAATTTGTCGCCCACGACATCGGCAAAGACCGTTTGGATATCGGCTACCACAGTCCTCCCTGGGATGTGTTAAGGAATATCGACATAGGTCTGGACTGCTTTCCCCATAACTCCGGAACAACACTGTTTGAGAACCTGTATATGGGGGTACCCTTTATCACCTTGGCAGACAAACCAGGCATCGGGAGGTTGGGGTGTTCCCTTCTAGAGGGAGTAGGTCATCCGGAGTGGATAACCCGCAGCGAAAATGAATATATAGAAAAAGCGATTGCCCTTGCCTCAGATCTTCCGGGGCTGACAGCTGTTCGTGCTGGTTTGCGCGAGGAAATGCAGCAATCGCCCTTAATGGATGAGAAGGGTTTTACGGAAAGAGTCGAGGGTGCATATCGGAAGATGTTCAAGAAATGGTGCACAAAAACACTCCTGATAGCCAGCCAGTCCGGGAATATCGCCAAAACAGTCAACGAAACGCCACCAGACATAAGTGAAGACGCTATTGCCCTCTATAATTCCGGCGTCGATTCTCAACAGCATAATCGGCTTAATGACGCAAAAAATCAGTACATACAGACCGTCAACATTCGTCACGACTTTGCCGAGGCCTACAATAATTTGGGTGTCGTTTTTCAACAGGAAGGACTATTGATCGACGCAGAAGCGAGCTTTCTCCGAGCTCTTGCGATCAAACCGAATTACGCAGACGCCTATTACAACTTGGCAAACACCTACAAACTGCAACAGAAATTTTTTGAGGCTGAAACAAATTATCGAAAAGTTATCGCAATCCTGCCGGACTATACCAATGCCCATTACTATCTGGGCAATATTCTTCAGGAACAGGGACGGCCAAATGAAGCCGAGACCTGTCTCCGCCAAGCGTTATCACTCAACCCGAACCATATCAACGCCTTCAGCACACTGCTTTTCGCCTTGAACTACCACCCGGCAAAAAGTTCGGAAGAAATCTTTCAAGTATATCAGGAATTCAATGCGAGATTCTACCTGCCCCTCAAAGAGAGCTGGTTACCACATGCCAATAATCGTGAACAATATCGCCGTTTGAAGGTTGGTTATGTAGCGCCGGATTACCGTAAACATCCAGCACGCTATTTTCTCGAGCCCTTACTTGCCCATCACGATAAACGTTTGGTTGAGACCTATGCCTATATTGAACTCTCTCAGGACGACGCCGCAACCGATCTGTTTCATGGCTATGTGGAGCATTGGCTGTCCACAGCAGGGTTGACGGATGATCAATTGAGTGAGCGTATCCGGGATGATGCCATAGATATTCTCGTCGATCTGGCCGGTCATACCGCAGGGAATCGACTGGGAGTCTTTGCCAGAAAACCAGCTCCGGTCTCACTGCACTGGCTGGACTTCGGCTACACGACAGGATTGACCGCAATCGATTATTATCTGACTGACAACCCTACCATTCCTCCAGGGAACGAACATTTTTTCTCGGAAACTCCTTGGCGTCTCGAAACGCCAGCCCTGGCCTATCGTCCTCCTAACGGAACAGGTCCTGTAAACACACTCCCGGCACAAAAAAACGGACATATTACCTTCGGGACCCTGACCAGGGCTGTACGCATCAACCACCGGACAATTCGAGTGTGGTCCGAGATACTAAAAAGGTGTGAAGGATCCCGCCTCATCATCAATAGCGGCAGTTTCAGGGAAGCTGCCATGCAGGAGGCCTTGGCTGACCAGTTCAGCGTGCATGGAATCGAGCGAGAGAGGCTCGACATCGGCTGCCAGAGTCCGCCATGGGATGTCCTGCGAAAGATCGATATCGGGCTTGACTGTTTTCCCCATAACTCCGGCACAACACTGATCGAAAGCCTCTACATGGGAGTCCCTTACATCACCCTGGCTGACCGCCCAAGTGTCGGCCGGCTGGGAAGTTCGATTCTTGAAGGTATCGGCCATCCTGAGTGGATAGCCGGGACGGAAGATGAATATACCCTGAAGGCTGTAGCGCTTGCAGCTGATTTACCGAAACTGGCCGCAATCCGTATGCGTCTGCGTGAAGACATGAAAAAAAGTCCCTTGATGGACGAACCAGGTTTTGCCAGAAAAGTCGAAACTGCCTATCAGGAGATGTTCAAACGCTGGTGCGATTCGGAACAGATGACAGCAATGACGATTGATAAAAAAATGCCCAGTCAAACAATACACAAACAGAAAAAGCATATGCCTAAAAATAGAAATATCAAAGGACCGCATCCGGCATCCCCATCCAACACCGAGATCCACAGGCTCACCCGTTTGTTCGATCAGGGACTCCATGCTGAAGCCATTGAACTTGCCAGATCATTGACAACCCGATTTCCACACCACGGATTCGGCTGGAAAGTGCTGGGCCCGCTTCTTCACCAGCAGGGATTGCACGAAGAAGCGATCCTGGCCATGAAACAGGCAGCAATCTACCTACCTCACGATCCCGACGCACAATATAATCTCGGAATTGCCCAGCAACATTCTGGTCTTCTGGAAGAAGCCGAACACAGCTATCGCTTGGCTCTACAGCTCAACAAAAATTATATCCAGGCACAGTATAACCTCGGAAACATCCTGAAAGAAAAAGGCCGTCCGGCAGAAGCAGAAAGCTGCTATCGTCACATCCTGAGACTCAAACCGGATTTTTTTGAAGTACACTGTAACTTGGGGAACATATTAAGAGCGCAAGGAAGGTTCAGTGAATCAGTTGACAGCTATCGATCGGCTTTAAGAATCAGACCTGATTCTGCCGAGCTTTACAATAATCTCAGTCTCACCCTCAAAGAACAAGGCCTGCTTGCCGAAGCGGAAACTGCATGCAAGCAGGCGCTCAAGCTCAAACCGGATTTCCCTGAGGCCCACAACAACCTTGGACTCATTTACCATGAGCAGAAACGACTCACAAAAGCTGAAGTAAGTTACAGACAAGCGTTAGTACTTACCCCCAATTATGCCATCGCATTAAACAACTTGGGACTCAACCTCCAGGAACAAGGGCGACTAACTGAATCCGAAAACTATTATCAACAGGCGCTGACAATTTCTCCGGATTTCAATGAGGCGTACAGAAACCGTGGGATACTGTATCAGAAACTGGGCAGACTTGCTGAGTCCGAAAACAGTTACAGACAGGCCCTGGCGCTCAAAGCTGATGACATCAAAACGCTGAATAATCTCGCTGTCACGCTCTACAAACAAGGGCGGAATTCTGAGGCAGAAACAACCTGCAGGATGGCGCTTGAACTTGACCCAAATTATGTAACGGCACATAACAGTTTAGGTAATATTCTTATCAATCAGGGCCAACTTACCGAAGCTGAAAAGTGTCTGCGTCATGTACTCGAAATTACACCCGATTATGCTGAAGCCCGCAGCAATCTGCTCTTTGTTTTGAATTATCACCCTGACATGAGCGGCGAGGACATCTTCAAAGAATACAAGATGTTCAATACTATCTTCGGTATCCCCTGGCAACAGGAATGGCAGCCGCATACCAACAACCGCATTCCCAACCGTCGTTTAAAGGTGGGTTATGTGGCGCCTCAACTTCGTCGCCATTCGGCCCGTCATTTTCTCGAACCTTTGCTTGCCCATCATGACAAAGAAAAATTCGAAGTGTATGCCTATGCCGAGCTGTTCAACGAAGATGACCAGACACTCCGTTACAAGACCTTCGTAGATCACTGGATTACAACAACCGGCATGAGCGATGCCGCGGTGGCAGCCAAAATCCGTGAGGATGACATAGATATCCTTGTTGATCTGGCAGGCCATACCGACGGAAACCGTCTGGAGGTTTTTGCCCGCAAACCTGCTCCGGTTTCACTGCACTGGCTTGATTTCGGCTATACCACTGGTCTGACGGCAATAGATTATTATCTCACCGACAAGGCAACTGTTCCCAAAGGAAGTGAAGCTCTCTTTTCAGAAACCCCTTGGCGGATAGAGACACCCTGCCTTGCTTATCGGCCGGCAGAAGGTATGGGAGATATCAATCCCCTGCCGGTAGCGACCCGTGGCTACGTTACCTTCGGCACACTCACAAGGGCTGCCCGGATCAATCACCGGACAATCCGAGTCTGGTCGGAGATCCTGAAACAGGTTGCAGGCTCACATCTGGTGATTGACAGTGGCGACTTCAAAGACCCAAACCTGCAAGAAGCTCTTGCAAACAAGTTTATTGCCCACGGAATAGAGCGAGAACGACTGGAAATCGGCTTTCACAGCCCGCCATGGGATGTCCTGCGCGGCCTGGATATCGGGTTCGACTGTTTTCCCCACAACTCGGGAACCACCCTGTTTGAGACCCTTTACATGGGTGTGCCGTTCATCACCTTAGCCGGCCGCCCCAGTGTCGGACGGCTCGGATGCTCAATCCTTGAAGGGATTGGACATCCTGAATGGATTGCTTGTACCGAAGAGGAATACATAGAGTTGGCGGTGGCCCTCGCTGCTGACCAGCACCATCTGGCGTCTGTCCGTGCCGGATTGCGCCAAGAGATGGAACAGAGTCCATTAATGGATGAACCTGTTTTCACCCATAAAGTGGAGCAAGCATACCAAGAGATGTTTGCTAAATGGTGCGAGAATAAACAATCGGTACTGCCACAAACAGAAGACAAAAAAGACGATAAAAAGGCCACCGCATCTTCTCTTCAGGCTGTTCTGAATGAAGCAGAAAACTTTTACCGGCAACGTCAATTTCCGGACGCTAAGGATGGATATCAAAAGGTGTTGGCCCAAAATCCAGAAGTACCAGAATTGCATTACGCGTTAGCTAACACCCTGGTTGAGCTGGGTCAACTTGAAGAAGCTGAGGCCAGTTACAGAAAGGCACTGGAGCTAAAACCGGATTTTGCCGAGGCCTTGGGTAATCTCGGCAACACTCTGCAGAGACAATGCCGAATTCTCGATGCCGAGACCTGTTATCAACACGCCCTGGAAATAAAACCTGATTTTGCCGAAGGATATTTCAATCTCGGCAATCTGCTCCGAGAACAAAATCGACTTGCTGAATCACAGACCGCGTATCAAAAAGCGATCCAAATCAAGCCGGACTACATTAAGGCATACAGCAATCTTGGCGTTACCCTCCAGATGCAGGGACAACTCGCAGAAGCGGAAAACAATTATCGGAAGGCGATCAAGATTCAGCCGGACTTTATTGAAGGGTATATCAATTTAGGGGCCTGCCTCAAAGAACGTGGCCTCTATCGAGAGGCGGAAAAATACTATAAAAATGCATTGACTATAAATCCTGATTTTGCTCTCTGCTACAGTAATTTAGGATCCGTCCTTAAAGAACATGGCCAGCTTTCTGAAGCTGAAAGATGCCTACGCCGAGCCTTGGAGCTCAACCCGGACTACCCCGAGGCGCACAGCAATCTGCTTTTTCTCCTGAATTACCATCCTGACAGGAGTGCTGAAGAAATATATGAGGAATACAAAACCTTTAACGCTCGATTTAGCCTCCCGTTGCAAACAACATGGCAACCCCATGCTAACAACCGCCAAACTGACCGCCGTTTGAAGATCGGTTATGTATCGCCGCAATTCCGACTGCACTCGATACGTCATTTTTTCGAACCACTGCTGGCTCACCATGACAAACAACGTGTTGAGATCTTCGCCTATGCTGAAAACTCGACAGAAGATGCCCTGACGGATCGATACAAATCCTATACAGATCACTGGAGAGTTGTTGCGGGTCTCAGTAATGCTGTACTGGCAGAAAAAATCCGCACGGATGGTATCGATATCCTTATAGATCTGGCAGGGCACACCGCAAATAACAGGCTCCTGATGTTTGCGCTGAAGCCGGCTCCGGTTTCCCTGCACTGGCTTGATTTCGGCTACACCACAGGGCTCACGGCAATCGATTATTACCTGACTGACAAGGCAACTGTTCCCGAAGGAAGCGAAGGGCTTTTTTCTGAAAAACCCTGGCGGATAGAGACACCTTCCTTTGCCTACCGACCGGCAGAAGGCATGGGAGATGTCAGTCTTCTGCCGGCCTTAACCCGTGGCTATGTCACCTTCGGCACATTGACCAGGGCTGTCCGCATTAATCACCGGACAATACTGGTTTGGGCGGAGATACTGAAACAGGTCGAAGGCTCACATCTGGTTATCGACAGCAGCAATTTCAGAGATACGTCGATGCAGGAAGAACTGGCAGACAAGTTCATCGCCCATGGAATTGATCGGGAACGACTGGAAATTGGTTATCACAGTCCACCGTGGGATGTCCTGCGCGGCCTGGACATCAGTCTCGACTGTTTCCCCCACAACTCCGGCACCACCCTGTTTGAAACCCTTTATATGGGAGTGCCGTTCATTACCCTGGCTGACCGGCCAAGTGTCGGCCGCCTCGGCTGTTCGATTCTGGAAGGGCTGGGCCATCCAGAGTGGATCGCAAGGACAGAGGAAGAGTATGTGCAACTGGCGGTAGCACTTGCCGTTAATCTGCCCAAACTGGCAACGATCAGATCCGAACTGCGGCAAGAGATGCAGGACAGTCAGTTAATGAATGAACCGGCCTTTGCCTGCAGAATGGAAACTGCCTACAGGGAGATGTTTGCGAAGTGGTGCGAAGACCAGCAACCGATACTGCTGAAAATTGAGGACAATGGAGTGACCGCCGAATCTCTTCTGGAAATTCTGCACCAAGCAGATACCCTTTACCAGTCAGGTCAGCTCCTGGAGGCCAAAGCCGTGTACCATTCTCTTCTCGAGATCGAGCCACAACATCCTGAAGCGAATTACCGACTAGGATGCATAGCAGTTGCGTTGCAGCAACCATCTGCCGCCCTGCCCTACTTTGAGACGGCAATTGATGTCCGTCCTGAACACGGGCCATACTGGCTGGCGTATATCGATGCCCTCGACAAGGCCGGTCAGTCTGAATCGGCTCGCCAGCTTCTGGAAATGGCAATTCACTCCGGTTTGAACGGTGATGAAGTGGAGATATTGAAAATCCGTTTAGCAACACTCCCGATAGAATCCCCTATCGAAAATGCAAAAAGAACAAAGCCGACCAAAGCAATCAAAAAAAACAAATCAAACCGACAACGAAATGCCGGAAAAAATAGTGCCAATCCGCAACCTGATGAAACAAACAGCCTAGTGTCTCTCTTCCAACAGGGTAACCTTGTTGAAGCTGAAGCAGCCGCCTTCTCTCTGATTGAACGTTTTCCAAGAAACAATCTCGCCTGGAAAGTTTTAGGGGCAATCCGCAGACAACAAGGGTTATTTGATGAAGCGTTATCCGCCATGGAAAAAGCCATTGCGATCATGCCGAAAGATTATATCTGCCTGCGTAATATCGCCGTTCTTCTCTGTGATTTGGGAAAGAATGCCGAAGCTGAAAGCTACTGTCGCAGGGCCTTGGCGATGAGGCCGGATTACGCCGATGCTCACAATACACTGAGCATTGCCCTCCGGTCGCAAAAAAAACTGCCTGAAGCTGAACACAGTTGTAGGAGGGCACTGAGACTGAAGCCCGATTGTGCAGAAACATTTGTTAACCTTGGCCTTATTTTAAATGAAGAAAATGAATTTGCTGAAGCTGAGGCATGTTATCGTAAGGCGTTGGAGCTGAATCCCAATTTTGCGGAGGCATATTGCGGCCTCAGCATCACTCTCCAGGCAGCAGACAGGATCGCCGAAGCTGAATCAGCCTGCCGTCAGGCACTTATCTTGAAACCGGACTATGCTGCGGCATATAATAGTTTAGGGGGGATTCTCAACGAACAAGAGAAATATGATGAGGCAGAAACTGTCTATCGACAGGCCCTGAAGCTCAAGCCCTCCTCTCTTGAGACATTGCAGAATCTTGCAAAAACGCTTTACAATCAAAACAAGTTTACAGAAAGTGAATCCTGCTGCAGGCAGGTTCTGGAAATCAAACCAGACAATGCCGAGGTCTGTTACAATTTAGGAAACGCCTTGGCCGGGCAAGAAAAGCACGGAGAGGCCGAAGCCAGTTTTAAGGCGGCACTGAAGATCAGCCTGGATTATCCCGAGGCTTCTATCAACCTGGGAAACAGCTTGCGGGCGCAGGGCTGGATTACCGAGGCTGAAAAAAACTATCGATCCGTTCTGCAAATGCATCCGGATAACAAGAAGGCTTACAATAACCTGGGGAACATCCTTCAGGAGCAGGGCCGTCTTGACGAATCGGAGATTATTTTTCGCTCCGTCTTGGAATCCAATCCAGATTTTGCCGGCGCCTTCGGCAATCTCCTATTTCTCCTGAATTACCATCCCGACAAAAGTGGAGAGGAGATATACCAGGAATATATCAGGTTCAATGAACGATTTGGTCTCCCCCTTCGTGAAGAATGGAAGCCGCATGCGAACAGCCGGACAACGAACCGCCGCCTGAAGGTAGGATATGTCTCGCCCCAGTTCTGTCAGCACCCGGTCTGCAATTTCCTTGAACCGCTGATGGCAAATCACAACAAGGATATTGTTGAGCTCTACGCCTACGCGGAAAGCTATAAAGAAGATGACACGACAGACCGATACCGATCATATGTGGACCATTGGATACCGACAAAGGGTTTGACTGATACCGACATGGCCGAACGTATCCGTAGTGATGGTATTGACATCCTGGTCGATCTGGCTGGACATACGGGACAAAACCGACTGTTGGTGTTCGCCCGCAAACCAGCACCGATTTCCCTGCACTGGCTGGATTTTGGTTACACCACAGGGTTGCCGGCGATTGACTATTATCTTGCCGACAGCGCCAGTGTCCCCGAGGGAAGCGAAGGATTGTTTGCAGAGACCCCATGGAAGCTTGCGACACCTTGTCTTGCCTACCGGCCCAATAAAGGCATGGGCGAGGTGAACGCCTTGCCGGCACACGAGCGAGGCTATATTACTTTTGGGAGTTTGAGCCGGGCGGTGCGCATCAACCACCGAACAATCCGGGTCTGGTCGGAAATACTCAAACAGGTAAAAGGTTCGCACCTCGTTATAAACAGTGGTAACTTCAAAGATCCTGCCATGCAAAATGTATTGGCGGAAAAGTTTGTCGCCCATGGTATTGACCGTGATCGCCTGGAAATCGGCTGCAACAGTCCACCATGGGATGTGCTGCGAAGCCTGGATATAGGTTTCGACTGCTTTCCCCATAACTCGGGGACCACCCTGTTTGAGACACTCTATATGGGGATTCCCTTTATTACACTCGCCGGCCGGGCCAGTGTCGGCCGGCTCGGCTGTTCTGTTCTTGAAGGACTTGGGCATCCGGAATGGATCGCCAACTCAGAAGAAGAGTATATTGAACGGGCAGTAGCGCTCGCCGTCGATTTGCCAAGACTGACGACTCTGCGCGCCGGCCTGCGACAAGAAATGGAGCAAAGTCCCTTAATGGATGAGCCGGCCTTTACCCGCAAGGTGGAGGCAGCATATAACGAGATGTTTATGAAATGGTGCGAGGAACAACGATGAAGGCAGTTATTCTGGCAGGGGGATTAGGTACCCGAATCAGTGAGGAAACCCATCTCAAACCCAAACCCATGATCGAGATCGGCGGCAAGCCCATTCTCTGGCATATCATGAAGATGTATTCGGCGCACAAAGTGAATGACTTTGTGATCTGCTGCGGCTACAAAGGGTACGTCATCAAGGAATACTTTGCCAATTACTTCCTGCACATGTCTGATGTCACCTTTGATATGGCCCAAAATACCATGGAAGTCCATCAGCGGCACGCAGAGCCATGGAGGGTGACCCTGGTAGACACCGGAGAAGAGACCATGACCGGCGGCCGGTTGAAACGGGTGGCTGAATATGTAAAGGACGAAGAAGCCTTCTGTTTTACCTACGGGGACGGTGTGGCGGATGTTGATATTTCGGCTGCCATCACCTTTCATACATCCCATGGAAAACTGGCCACCGTGACAGCAGTCCAGCCTCCCGGACGCTATGGGGCTCTTACCATCGTGGGAGACAAGGTACAGGGATTCACTGAGAAACCACGTGGCGACGGTGGTCTGATCAACGGTGGTTTCTTTGTCCTTTCCCCCAGATGCATAGATCGAATCGCGGGTGATGCCACCAGTTGGGAACTCGACCCTCTGGCAACCCTTGCCGCTGACAATCAATTGATGGCCTTTGAGCACGATGGGTTCTGGCAGCCAATGGATACCCTGCGCGAGAAGACCCTGCTGGAGGATCTGTGGCAATCAGGCCTTGCCCCGTGGAAGGTATGGTAATGAAACCGGAAAGATCCTTCTGGTCAGGAAAACGAGTCCTGCTCACCGGTCACACCGGATTCAAGGGCAGTTGGCTGGCCTTGTGGCTCTCCCGTCTTGGCGCCAAAGTAACAGGTGTGTCTCTTCCGCCTGCAACCGCTCCCAACCTGTTTACTCTGGCTAGGCTAAACGAACTGATTGACAGTCGATACGCTGATATCAGAGACACGGACCAGCTTTCACGGATTGTACAAGAGGCCGCACCGAACATCGTCTTTCATCTTGCCGCCCAAGCCCTGGTTCGGGCCAGTTATCACCAACCGCTGGAGACATTTGCCACCAACGTCATGGGTACTGCCCACCTGCTTGAGTCACTGCGCGGGCTCGCTGGTGTCAAGGTGGCAGTGCTGGTCACCACCGACAAGGTCTATAAAAATCAGGAATGGCCCTACCCCTACCGGGAGGATGACACCCTGGGTGGTCACGATCCCTACAGCGCCAGCAAGGCCGCCTCGGAGATCGTAGCAGCCAGCTACCGTGATGCCTTCCTTGCTGCACAGGGAGTGGCCATGGCCACGGCTAGGGCAGGCAATGTCATCGGCGGCGGCGACTGGTCGGAAGACCGCCTGATCCCTGATGCCGTACGGGCCTGGGAAGCAGACAAGCCCCTGGAGGTCCGGCGTCCCCAGGCAATCCGTCCCTGGCAGCATGTGCTGGAACCGCTGGCAGGGTATATGCGACTTGCCGAACGACTCTGGCACGAACCTGATCTAGCCGGGGCTTATAATTTTGGGCCGGAAACAGGGGCAGCTGCAACAGTCCGAGAAGTCATCACCCAGGCAAGTAAAAACTACGGCCATGGCGAGGTAATCTGGGGAGACGGCAGTGAGGGCCCGCATGAGGCTGGCTGGCTGGCCCTCGAGATTGCCAAGGCCAGGGTGACCCTGGGTGTTACGCCTCAGTGGTCTCTGTTTGAGGCAATCAACCGGACGATGAGATGGTACCGCCGGCAGGCAGAGGGGGCCGACGCCTGCGAGCTCTGCCTGTCTGAAATTGCCGATTTTGAGGCCCTGCCATGAGTCGATTCATAATCTCCGACACGCCCCTGCCCGGCCTGAAATTAATTGAACGCCAACAACTAGTTGACGCCAGGGGGTTTCTTGCCCGCATTTTCTGCGCCGACGAATTTGCCGCCATCGGCTGGCACCGGCCCATTGTCCAGATCAATCATACCTCCACCGCGCGCCAGGGTACAGTACGGGGTATGCATTTTCAGCACCCACCCCATGCCGAGATGAAACTGGTTAGCTGCCTGCGGGGTGAGGTCTGGGATGTAGCTGTTGATATCAGACTCGGTTCACCGACCTTTCTGTACTGGTATGGGGCAGTCCTGTCCGCCGAAAACTGTCGGGCCCTGTTGATCCCTGAAGGCTTCGCCCACGGATTTCAGACACTGAGCGATGCCGTCGAACTGCTCTATTGCCACTCGGCAGCCTATTTGGCCGAGGCGGAAGAAGGGCTAAATCCCCAGGATCCTGAACTGGCCATTGACTGGCCCCTGCCGGTAACAGAGATATCGGATCGTGACAGATCGCACCCATTCATTCACAATGGTTTCAAAGGAGTCTGTCCATGAACTGTCGCCATTGCGGAGCCACACTCCAACTCCCTTTCCTCGATCTCGGCTCCGCGCCGCCCTCAAATGCCTATCTCACCAGCGAGAGCCTGCAGGCGCCGGAACTATGGTTTCCATTGCGAGTGATGGTGTGCGAGCAATGCTGGCTGGTGCAGACCGAAGATTTCTCCCGAGCGGATGCCCTCTTTGCCGCAGATTATGCCTATTTCAGTTCCTTTTCCGATACTTGGCTGGAACATGCCAGGCAATATGTCCAGACAATGATCAGCCGCTTTACCCTGAACACTCACAGTAAGGTGATAGAGGTCGCGGCCAACGACGGCTATCTCCTGCAGTACGTGCAACAGGCCGGTATCCCCTGCCTCGGCATTGAACCCACCTCAGGCACAGCCCAGGCGGCCAGGGCAAAGGGGTTGACCATCATCGAAGAATTTTTTGGTGAACAGCTGGCGCAGACCCTGGCGGCTGATGGCCAGAGCGTCGATCTGATGACAGCCAACAATGTCCTGGCCCATGTCCCTGAAATTAATGATTTTGTCAAAGGATTTACCACCCTGCTGAAACCCCAGGGAGTTGCCACCTTTGAATTCCCACACTTGTTGCGACTGGTCCAGGAGAATCAGTTCGATACCGTCTATCACGAACACTACTCCTATCTGTCACTGCTGACGGTTGAGGCCATCTTCTCCAGCCAAGGGTTGCATATCTTTGATGTGGAGCAACTGCCCACTCATGGCGGCAGCTTGAGGGTCTATGCCCAGCGGGCAGACCTCGGGAGGCACGAACGCACGAAGCGGGTTGCAAAAGTTCTTACCGAAGAGATGACCGCAGGCATGACAGGTACGGCGTTTTATACCGGCCTGCAAGGCAGGGCCGAGCAGGTCAAAAATGACCTGCTCCTCTTTCTTCTTGAGGCTAAACAGCAAGGACTCGCCGTTGCCGCCTACGGAGCGGCTGCCAAAGGCAATACCCTGCTCAATTTTGCCGGAGTCAGGCCTGATCTGTTGCCTTATGTGGTGGATCGCAATCCCGCCAAGCAGGGCAAGTTTATGCCCGGCAGCCGGATTCCGATTGTTGACGAAGCGCATCTGCAACGCAACCGACCGGACCGGATCCTGATCCTGCCTTGGAATCTAGGTGATGAAGTGATGAAACAACTGGAGTATATCCGGGAATGGGGCGGACAATTTGTGACGGCAGTTCCCGGACTTGAGATCCATTAAGACATGGCCAAAGCGGCAGCAGAAGCCGGAACAAAATGGTCACGAATGTAATGGGTATCTGGTAACGGCCTCTAAAAATTCTGACGAACAGGAAAGGTGAAAATATGGCAAATGATCCTCGTGATATGGATGGAAAAGGTCTGCAAAGGGCCTTGTATCTGCTGGGCCGGAATGGTTCTCTCCGCGGGCAGCTCATGGAATTCCTCAAGAATGCTGAAAAAGAACTGAAGATCGATGGTTCAGTGCGCGATGAAATCACCGGCCCCATTGTTGATGCCCTGCACGATGAAAAAGATGTCTATGAAAAGTCACTTGCCGACGGCACCCACTTCAAGTTTCTCTTTCGCACAAAAATTGCCCGGGATTTTTTGATGTCCACCAAGGAGCATCCATCACATGTCTGGGAGCCACAGACAACCAAGCTGCTGTTGGGACTGACCTCAGGAATCAAAGGCGATGTGATCGTCGGCGGGGCCTACTTCGGCGACCAGGCAGTTCTGGTGGCCAAGAACATCAGGAGTTCAGGGAAATCCATCCACTGTTTTGAACCCAATCTCGATCAGGCCGCGATGTTGACAGAAAATTTCCGGATCAACAATCTTGACAATGTGCGCATCAACACTCTGGGATTATGGTCGGAAAGCAGTGTCCGTCTGAGACTTGATGGCTTCGACTCCTTCGCCAACGCAGTCAAGGCGAACGCCGATGAGGAAGGGTTCGAAACCATTTCCATTGACGACTATCAACATCAATTCAACCTTAAAATCGGACTGATCCAGCTCGATATCGAAGGGGCGGAACTGGGAACGCTGCAAGGGGCCTCAAAAACGATAGCCGCATTTAAGCCGCATATCGTCTTCGAGGTTCACAGAGACTATGTCGACTGGTCCCACGGCATGGAAAATACAGCAATCTGCCGACTGCTCTCCGAGGCGGGCTACACTGTTTTCGCCATCCGAGACTTCAACTCCCATTACGAGATGAACGGTAAACCCGTAGAACTGATACCCACAGACAAGGTCTATCTTGAGGGACCGCCCCATGGCTTCAATATGGTGGCGGTGCAGGATGCCGCTATTTTTGCCGGCCCGGGATATAAAATTGTCGAGAACGTCAGTCCCAAACTGCTCCTGCATAAGGATCCAACCCTACATCACCCCACGGACGGTCTTTAATCCCCCATGGCCGGAAAGATAATGCAGAAACCAAGGGCGACCATCATTGGCGGCAAGGGCTTCATCGGGCGTCATCTTGCCGCCCGCCTGCTGGCCACAGGATGGGATTGCCATCTTCCCGATCGTCACGCGCCCCTGGACGGAGAGGAGGATATGGGCCATCTCTTTTACTGCGCAGGGCTGACGGCCGACTATCTCCAACGCCCCTTTGACACCATCGAGGCGCATGTATCCCAGTTGAGCAGAATCCTGCAGACCGGCCGCTTCACATCGCTGACCTATCTTTCCTCGACCCGTCTCTACGACAGTCAGCCGGGGACAGAGGGAAGCGAAGAGCTGCCACTGCTCCTGAACCCGACAAACCCCCGGCACATCTATGATCTGTCCAAGGCACTCGGCGAGTCGCTCTGTCAGGTAACGGGTAAAGGACGGGCCCGTGTCGCCCGTCTCTCCTGTGTCTATAATGATCACACCGATGAAGATGGCTTTCTCCCCGGATTGTTACGACAGCTCATCAAGGATAGTCCCTCACTGCTGGAGGTTGATTCTTCACCGGCTTTCGCTCGGGATTATATCCATCTGGAGGATGTACTTGATGCCCTGATCCTGATCGCCACCCAGGGAAATGAAGGGATATACAACGTTGCCAGCGGTGAAAATATCGGCAACAAGACCCTGTTCGCTGCCCTCTCCCAGGTAAGCGGCTGCAAGATCATCCCGCTGCGCAACGATGACTCTCCAGCACCGGCCAGGATCAGTATCAACAAGATGCAGAAGGAATTCGACTGGCAACCCATTCCGGTACTGGAAAAAATAACCTCGCTCATTGAGGAGAACCGGCAATGCTGAAATTACTGCACTCCAGTCGTGAAGGCCTGCTGAATTATGTGACGACACAGTTGGAACGATTTTTTCCTGACGAACAGACCGGAACGAAACAGGTCCTCAATGGTTGCCTGGACGAGGCGCTCGACCGGCTTCAAAATTGCATTAATGCGGTACGAATGTGGCGCTCAGGTGAGTTTGATTATCTCCATTCATCGCAATATGCGATCTTTCTCTATTTTCTCGCCAATACTCTCTGGCGACACAAAGGCCAGCAGAGAATCTGTACCAAGCTCTTTTTCCTCAACAAATCACTGAACGGCATCGACTGTTTTTATGAAATCGAGATGCCGGAAATCTTTTTTATCGGCCACTCAGTGGGCATTGTGCTGGCCAAGGCGACGTATGGCAATTATCTTGTCCTCTATCAAAATTCCACCGTCGGCAAGAATCATGGCATTGCCCCGGCTATAGGCGATGGTGTCATCATGTACCCGAATACCGCCATCATCGGCGCCAGTCATGTCCGCAGCGGCTCGGTGCTCTCGCAGGGGGTGAGTGTCATCAATCGTGAAACCCCGGGTGATTGTCTGGTCTATCAGGGAAATGGTGGCAATCTGGTTTTTCGACCACGGCGGAACTCAGCCGATGAGTACTTCCGTCAGTAAAGCAAACAGATAGTTGGCAGGCACAGTGTAATCTGTTTCCCATGTGTCCCACAGAAAATACTCTTTCGGTGCTCCGCACGGGGATCGAGTCTTAACTGCGGCACAGTCCAAACCAGATATTGAGTCAACTGAATTTTATCCTTCATAATTTTTTCACATCACAGCTAAAGCTTTATCATCGAGGTGCCGATAGATATTTTAAGGGAAAAAATTCTTTTTTAACTTTTCCCCTAAAGTCTTTCCCAAAAATGACCGATATAAAATTAAAGAAATAAAAAACCACTGACCAAGGAGGTGCCACGACACGAAAAACATCCAGCACGACCCCGAGCAGTAACTAAGCAGTAAATCGTTTCAACCGGGCAAGGACGCCCATCTGTACCCCATACACCATATTCAAGGAGGAATATCATGGGACTCACAATTAACACAAACGTAATGTCTCTCAACGCCCAACGTAACTTGGGTACATCTCAATCAGCGCTGGCAAAATCCATGCAGCGTTTGTCGTCTGGTCTTCGCATCAACTCCGCCAAGGATGATGCCGCCGGACTGTCTATTTCAGATCGTATGACCTCGCAGATCCGCGGTCTGAATCAGGCAGCTCGTAACTCTAACGATGGTATCTCTCTGGCCCAGACGGCTGAGGGTGCCTTACAGGAAACAACAAACATCCTTCAGCGTATGCGTGAGCTGGCCGTTCAGTCAGCAAACGATACCAACAGCTCCTCTGATCGTTCTTCCCTGCAGTCTGAGGTAAATCAGCTTAAACAAGAAATGACCAGGATTGCTGACACTACTGAATTCAACGGCAAAAAGCTTCTTGACGGAACTATGACTTCGGCCCAGTTCCAGGTGGGAGCCAATGCAAACCAGACCATTTCCTTTGGAATTAGCTCAGCCAAGGCCGCAAGTCTTGGTAATAATTCCTTGGCTACCAGCAACACCACGGCCAACTACAGCATTGAAGGAGCAACCTCAGCAGCTACGGGCAGTTCAGCCAATGATGTACTGGCTCAGACCCTGACTGTTGTCGGTAAGGAAGGTTCACAAACTACCTCTGTTGCTGCTGGCGCTACGGCTGCCGTTATTGCTGCCAGCATCAATGCCATTGCTGCAGATACCGGCGTAACGGCCACTGCCGCAACAACGGCTACGATAGGCGGCCTTACTGCCAATGGCAGTATCACATTTAGTCTTCAAGGTTCCAACACCACAGCACTTTCGATTAATGCAACCGTGCTTTCCGATGACCTGACCAACCTGGTCACTGCCATTAGCGAGCAGGCAGGGAATACCGGCATTACCGCCACACTGAGTTCTGACAAGAAAAGTCTCACCCTTAGTCAAGCGGCAGGATATGATATCAAGGTCGCTGACTTTGCCCACAGCGCTACCGGCGCTGCAGATTCAGTTATGACATTGCAAGGTAGCACCCCTACGGTCGTCACTCTTACAGATAGTACAACCGCAGCCTCCAAACTCGATTCTTCCACCGTTGGTGGCGAGATCACTTTCAATGGTTCGGCTGGCTTCAACGTAACAAGCAGTATTGCCGCCAGTACCGGTTCACTCTTCTCAACCGCCGCTAATGGTGCCAACGTCAGTACCTTGAGTTCCATCGACAACGTGGATATTACCACAGTCACAGGTGCTGCTGATGCCATCAAGGCTGTTGACGGGGCTTTAACACAGATTGACAATATGCGTGGTGATCTTGGTGCGGTCCAGAACCGTTTTGAGTCCACCATCTCCAATCTGGCTAACGTCTCCGAGAATCTCTCTGCTGCCCGCAGCCGGATTCTGGATGCGGACATTGCTCAGGAAACCTCAGCAATGACCAAGAACAACATCCTGCAACAGGCCGGTGTCTCCATTCTGGCCCAGGCAAACCAGGCTCCACAGTTGGCATTGTCCTTGTTGAAGTAAGAAAGAATGAAGGTAACAAAGCCGCAGTCTGAAGATTAAAGACTGAAGGCTGACAAACAAAGAGGGGCCGGCTTTACGGCCGGTCCCTCTTCCCTTTGCAAAAAGGGAGGAGCGAACCATGAATATAGATATCACTGCCAGTGTGGGTGGAGCCGTTCAACAGAAGCCCCAGGCCCCAGAACAGATAGACGCACAACGGAAGAACAAAGAAAAGGTTGCGGATACTCCGCAGGCCGCGCCCGCCGAAAAAGGTGTCCAGTCGGAAGAACTGCTCAGCCAAATCAAGGCAGTTACCGAAAATGGTGTTTACAGCGTCCGTTTTGAGCAGAATGACAACAAGGAATTCGTCGTCAAGATCTACGACCAGAAGACCAACGAAGTCGTACGCCAGATTCCGGCGGAAGAGATGCTCAAGCTTAAGGCTGCATTGAATGATCTAACTGGAAATATTGTAGATACCAAGGCGTAAGAAAAGATGACATGTCGGGCTTCAGCCTGACATGATCGTGTCGGACAAAAAGGGGCTTTTCACTGCAAGCAGGGAAGGTGTATTTTCTCGGAGGGAAACAGTAATGTCAACTACATCAGCCACATCGACCTCAACAACCACCTTCAGCGGCCTTGCCACCGGTCTCGACACCGACTCAATCGTCACCAAGCTGATGAAAATCGAACGAATGCCGATTACCCGGCTGGAAGCAAAAAAAACAGCCGAAGCCGATCGCCTTGCCGCCTATGCCCAGTTCAAAGGTACCATTGACAATCTGAAAAGCGCGGTCAGCGCCATGACCCTCACCAGTCAGGTCAAATCGACCAGTGTCTCTGTAAGCGCTGGCGCCCCATTTACCGCCACCAGCACCAATGCCAGCAGCGGTAGCTATAACATCGCCGTCAAACAACTGGCTCAAGTGCAAAAGGACATCAGCGCAGGCTGGGCATCACCAACAGATGCCGTGCTCGGCACAGGCACCTTTACCCTGACCAACGGTACAACAAATACCGTTATTTCTGTTACCTCAGCCAACAACTCCCTGAACGGTCTGGCTGCGGCCATCAATGAAAAATCCACCACCACCGGGATCAGGGCCACTATCATTAATGATGGCACGAACAGCGCAACCGCCTACCACATGGTCTTCACCGGCGCCGATGCCAGCACCGCCTTTAGCGTGACAAGCGACCTGAAGGCCGCCGACGGAATCACTGTCATTCCCTTTACCACCACTTCGGCACAAATTGCCCAGCAGGCCAAAGTTCTTATAGATGGCACGGAGGTGGTCAGTAACAGCAACACTCTCAGCGGAACCATCAGCGGTGTCACCCTCAATCTCAACGCAGTCAGTGCGGCAGCTCCTACCCAGGTTCCACCGTACGCAACATCCCTGCTGGAGATTAAACCAGACACCAGCGCCTTGAAGGAAAAATTAACCACCTTTGTAACCAGCTACAACAAGGCCATTGAGTGGATACTCTCCGGCTATGACGAATTTAAGGGAAGCGCCCCCAAGACAACAGATCCAGAGACCCCGGACCTTCTCGGCTCAGTGCTTCGGGGTGACGCCTCGATCAACAGTGTCAAACGCGGGTTGCAATCTATTCTGAGCTCGGTAACCAAGACCAGTGGTTCACTCAGCGTCTTGTCCCAACTCGGCATTACCACAAACCTGGATGGAACCCTGACCCAGAACAACACCAAAATGGATGCAGCCCTCCAGAACAACTTTGATGGCGTCGTCAGCCTGCTGGCCGGTGAAGGCAGCGTTGACGGGGTTATGAAAAAAATGAACTACTACCTGCTGGACGTTACTAATGGATCAACAGGGATGTATGCAGGCAAAAAGAAAAGTTACAACCAGACTGCTGCCCGCATCGATGACCAGATCCTGAATATGGAACCACGAATGGTCAAAAAAGAGGCCACACTCCGGGCCCAATATACCGCGATGGAAAAACTCGTCAGCGGTCTGAATGCCCAGTCGAGCTTTCTCACTCAACAAATGGACATGTTGAGCAACATGCTTAAGGGAAATAATTAACGATGAATGCCTACCTGGATCAATACAAGCAGAATCATATCTATACGGCAACTCCTGAGCAGATCCTGATCATGCTCTACGATGGCGCGATCCGTTTTACCCGCCAGGCGATGATAGCGGAAGAACAGGGCCAGCAGGTGCACAAGCTGGAGCGAATCAGCAAGACCATGGCCATCATTGTCGAGTTCTCCAATACCCTGAACCATGAGATCGGCGGCAAGATTGCCGCTGATCTCGATGGACTCTATCAGTTCATGATTCGGGAGCTGAATGCTGCCCGTAAAGATACCACCGGGGAAAAACTGAAAACCGTTGAAGGTCTTCTGGTTGATCTCCGTGAGACCTGGGGCCAGGCCATTGACATCAACCATCAGCAACAGGAAGAAACGACGGCACCACCTGAACACGAACAAAGCAATCAGCCCAAAAAGATGTATGTGGCCCTCAACGCTGCGGGATAACAACACAGTATCAACACAACTTAAAACGTGACGAATATGCCTGACCCTGCTCCTCAACAGCAAACCAGGGAAGAGATCGACACCCTGCTCCAGCGTTCAATCAAACGTTATGAGAATATTCTCACCCTGTTTACAGCCATCAACAGTGAGACCGGTGACAATAACCCGGCTACCCTTCACGCCAGAGGAATGGAGATCTTGCAATTACAAGAGCAAGCAGCTCTTGCTGATCACACCCTGATTATGACGATGCAAGAAACGAATCCTGCCTGGCTCAATCATTTTTCTTTACTCTCCAAACGTCAAGATATCATGCACCAAATCTTGATCCATACCCATTCACTGCTTTCAACTACAAACAATATCAAATCCCTGCTGGCCCATGAGATTAAAGAGATTCAGGGCGGACGCGCTGCCCTGAACGGATACCAGCGCCAGGCAACACCTTCTCAGAACGGCGGAATCCTTAATGATTCCCGATAAGATCCATATTCCCCCTGCTATTATTTCGGTCTGTTTCTAATGCCAGGCCGCCTCACTCCGTCTTCCCATCACGCCATAATCGATGTCGAGCAAGCCTTCCACAACGCCATAAAACGATACACCATCCTGGAACAAGCAGCAGCATCTCTAATAATCAACTTTGCCACCTTATCCCCCCAACAGATTCTTCTACGAAGCGCTCAACTTGCAAAAATGCAACGGGAGTTGGCACAACAAGATGAACAACTCATAGCCATCATGTCTCTTGCCGGCCCGGAGATCGTCAATGCCGATTTTATCAAGACGTATCAAGATATCATTATCAAAGTTATCCTCATCTGTGACCGAATATGGGGACAGGTATCCCTGGTTAAAAAAAAATTACTGAACGAAGCGGCAACACACAGAAATCTTGATAGTTCTTTGCAAGACTGATAGTATAAAAAAAGTTATCGGAGACAAAAAGGGTGTTGTCGGGCTAAACTCCAACCTGCGATTACTTACTTGATGGGTAAATTGGTAGAGATATCATTGTTCATTAGTAACGGCCTCAACTATCAGAGATTGCTTATCGTGACCACACAAACTGATTTCATTGCTGACATTCCCGACACCAAGCCGGTGCGAATTTTTTTGCCGATCCAGGGAACAGATAAACGACACAGGGAACGATGTATCTTTCAAAAAACAACCGCCCCCCATTTTAATCTCCTGTTTGAACCGGGCACCCTGCCGGCTGACATCATTGACACCAAAACGCCCTGCATCATCAGCCTGGACATGGCTGGTCACAGTGTTTCGATTGAGGCCATGATCACGAAAGTAGTCAATAGCCAGGTTATCGAGTTGATCGTCCGCAAGGCCATCACCCATGAACAGATGCGCGAATACTTCCGGGTTGATTACACCATACCGATTATCGCCAGCTCCCGGCATGCTGAAGAAGATCTTGATGCGCCAGAAGAATACTGGCAGGTATCAGGTACAATCATTGATCTCAGTGGCAGCGGCCTTCTGGCAATTTTTCATGAAGAACTGCCTGCCGACAAACTGGTCAGGATCCAACTGTCCCTGCACGACAATCGAAGCCATACTCTCTCCTTCCTGGCTCGTCCAGTGAGGATATCAGAGGTGGAGAAAAATAGATATGTTATCGCTTATCACTTCGAAGAAATCACCGACGAAGACCGGGACAAAATCATTGGTCAATGCCTGATCACTCAACGCCGGTTGCTTCGCCTCAATGTCCAGGTCAAAAATCTATCATAATGGCCCGTAGGAAAACAACATTTCTTCTTCCAGCCATCATACTTTATTATTCCGATGCCTTCTTCTCTTGTTGATATCATAAAAAAGATTCAGGACAGTCAGGCTGCTGAAATCAAACTGCAGCTTCTGAACGGAAGCTCCGAGCAACTCAAATGCATCTACAAGGAGTCCCTTGCCCCGAATTTCTTCCTGGTCTTTCCCCCAAAACAACTTCCGACAAACATCGACACCAACTTAAGTTGCCTCGTAGTCGTCAAGAATGAAGAAAGATCCGTTACTTTCCAGGCAGGAATAGAAACAATCAAAGGGGATCGGATTCTGGAAATGTTTGCCCAGAAGCCCATTGACCCAACCGAAATGCGCAATTTTTACCGTGCCGACATGCGCACCAATATTACCGCCAGTTACGAACCTGGCCCTGAGGAAAGGGCCCATGCCTGGACTTTTACCGGCGAGACCATTGATCTTTCCGGAGGTGGGGCTTTGGCACTTTTTCCCGCAGAGTTTCCAAACAAACAACGCATCGTTGTTCATATCAATCTCCCCCGTACCGACAAGAACATACACTGCGCAGCCCACGTAATCCGCATGATTAGACTGCGCAAAGAACGCTGGCAAATAGCATTACAATTCGACGACCTTTCCCAGAAAGAAAAAGACTTCATCGTCTCCTGTTGTCTCAGCGAACAACGCCGACAACTCCGCGAGAGGATACAGACTGCGTAAAAGCAGTTGGCAACTATCCAATAATTTAAGCCCTGCACTCCTGGCGGCTGATCTGAAAAATAACCTGAAAATTAAGTTTTTTTCATTTCCGGTCGAAAGAAACGTATGGAACCAATCGCCGCCCTCTCATCGTCTCCTGTTCTCGGCTCATCAACTTCCGGAGCAGGCGGACAGCAATATCATTCGCCGCAGATGCTGGAAGGCCAGACCATGCATGCCCTCGTGGTCAAGGCGGCCGGTGAAAATAAATTCATTCTCGATATTGGCACCAACCGTATTCTGGCCCAAAGTGACTCTGTAAACCTGACCCCAGGCCAATCTCTGCAGCTCCAGGTTACCGCGACTACGCCCCTTCTGGAATTCAAGATCATCGCCGCCCCCTTCCAGCAACATCTGGGACAATCGCTGACCTTTATCGGTCAGAACCTCGATTTAAGCTCATTGCTCCAAACACTTCAGCAGCCGCCAAATCCAGGGATAGAGACCTTAACAACCGCCAATCGTCAGCTATTGGAGAATTTTTTTGCCCTGCAACAGAAGCCGTTAAGTGGCAAAGAGGGGGGAGAAGTCTTGCGACAGATGATTGATACCCTTGGCCTGCAGATGGAAGCAAGGTTAGGCAAAGGCCTCAAAGATGAAGGGACGAGCTCTCTCAAATCAGCACTCCTGGAGGTCATTCATCTTTTTAAAGAATCAGAAAGAATTGAAGGGACAGCAAAGACCCTTCTCTCCACCATCGAGAGCTTCCAATTAAGCCAACTGCGGCTGGACCAGGACAAGACCGTGATCATCCCCTTGCCCTTCCCTTTTCTGGATCAGGGTTATCTTCTTATCGATCAGAAACAGGAGCAGGAAACAGAAGACCACAAAAGGAAGAAACAACTGCATTTTTCCCTGCATCTCGCCTTAAGCGGACTGGGCAACATCCAGATCGAATTTGTCCAGACAGATGAAGGATTATGGATGCGGTTCAACTGTGATTCCCAGGAAAAGGCTGATTTTGTAGGGCAGTTCAGTGACGATCTCAGGCAGCAACTGGCAGACCCCCCACTCCAGGGGCTTTCCTTCTCAGGAACGGCAAACGCCCCTGACTCTGACCTGGTCAGACGGTTGGTGCCGGCCGGAAAATCATTCCTGGATACAAAGGCATGAGATGAACGAGCAGCACACAACAGACAAGGCCGTTGCCATCATTTACGACGCGGAGAAAAGCAGCGCGCCCAGAGTCGTAGCCAGTGGTAAAGGAGAGATTGCCAGAAAAATCATCGAAACCGCCAGAGCGGCCGGGGTATACATCCAGGAAGACCCTGATCTTGTTGAGCTGCTGGCCAAGATTCCCCTGGGTCAGGAAATCCCTGCCGAACTCTATCGCACCGTGGCCGAGGTCCTGGCCTTCGTCTATAAAGTCAACGAACAATTCAAAAACAAGCTCAAGGGCTGAGACCCAAAAACTGCCACTCAGCTGAGTCTACTAGCCTCCTGGACAATGTCCAGCATATCACGAACTGCCTGGTCGAGTCCGACAAAGGCGGCCCTGGCGATGATGGCATGGCCAATGGACAACTCTTCAATGGTATCAAGGGCGGCGATACGGGCGGTGGTCTGGTAATTCAGGCCATGTCCGGCATAGACCCGCAGGCCGATCTGATAAGCCTCTTCGGCCATCGCAGCGATGGTCTGGAATTCCTGCTCACGGATCTTTTCACTTGCGGCATCACAATAGCGGCCCGTATGGATCTCGACAAAGGTGGCCCCAATCTCCTGAGCAGCCTTGATCTGCCGGGAATCAGGGTCGACAAAAAGAGAGACAGGAATCCCGGCCTTGCTCATCTTGTCGATTGTTTTGGCCAGCATCTTTTTCTGGGCCGCCACATCAAGGCCGCCTTCAGTCGTCAATTCCTGCCGCTTTTCCGGGACCAGGGTCACCATGTCCGGCTTGAGGGCCAAGGCGATACCGATGATCTCCTTGTTGGCACCCATCTCCAGATTGAGTTTTGTCTTGACCGTTTCCCTGAGCACCATGATATCCCGATCCTGGATATGTCGCCGGTCTTCCCGAAGATGCACGACAATACCTGCGGCCCCGGCCATTTCGCAGATGGCGGCGGCCGCAACCGGATCAGGCTCAACGCCCCCTCTGGCCTGACGGATGGTGGCAATGTGATCAACGTTGATGGCAAGATGGGTCATAGCGGTGCTCCTGGAGTGTTGTAATCTGCTGAGTAGTTCCTGTTCCTTGTCCTGCATAAGAATGGCATCTGCCTCTGACCGCTCATGGTCGTAACCAAGCAGATGCAGGAGGCCGTGGGTGATGAGCCAAGTAAGCCGGTCATGCAGGGATTGTTTGTATTCATTGGCCTCACGGCATGCGGTGTCGACCGAGATGATGATATCGCCCAACTCCTTAACCGGCACCAGGGCAAGCGAACTGTCTGCCCCGTCGGCAAAGGGGAAGGACAGAACATTGGTCGGCCCGCTCTTGTGCCGGTAATGGTCGTTGAGCCAGCTTATTTCCTGATCATCGACCAGCAGGATGCTCAGGCCATAGCCGGAAACCCGGCATTCTCTCAGGAGCGCTCCAGCCCGGCGTTGCAGGAGCCGGCTGTTGATGCGGCAGTCCGGGCAGTTGGCATGAAAAGAGAGATCAATGAGCATAGCGGCGGCTGGGGGATGGATTGTGGAGACGAGTTACGCAGATTTTTTTATGATCTTGCTGATTGTCGCAGTTGGCTCACTGGCCATAACACCATTCTCCTGCTTTTTTTCATAGGCAGTGATGATCTTCTGAACCAAGGGATGACGCACCACATCGGCCTGGGTAAAGGGGCAGAAGGCAATCCCTTCCAGAGATTGAAGAAGCTGTCTGGCCTCAAGAAGTCCTGACTGTTTAGGAATCGGCAGATCCACCTGGGTGACATCACCGGTAATAACGGCCTGAGAGTCAAAGCCGATACGGGTCAGAAACATCTTCATCTGTTCGCGGGTAGTATTCTGGGCCTCATCAAGAATGATAAAGGCGTTACTCAGGGTACGACCACGCATAAAGGCCAGAGGGGCAATCTCAATAATGCCTTGTTCAATCAGGGCCGCACTTTTTTCCGGACCCAGCATGTCACTCAAGGCATCATGCAAGGGTCGGAGATAGGGGTTGACCTTCTGGGCCAGATCACCGGGCAAAAAACCGAGTTTTTCCCCAGCCTCAACTGCCGGCCGGGCCAAGATAATGGAGCGCACCTGACCATTAGTCAAAGCGGAAACCGCCATGGCCACCGCCAGATAGGTCTTGCCGGTGCCGGCCGGACCGATACCAAAGACGATATCATTGTTGCGGATGGCATCGATATAGGTCTTCTGGTTGCCGGTTTTGGGCGAAACAATCCGGTTTTTGGTGGTAATAAAAACCTTATCCAGAAAGATCTTGTCCAACCGGGCATGGGGGGTTGACTCAAGGACCCGCAGACCAAAGGCAAAATCAGAGGGAAAGACCTTCAATCCTTTGCGGATCAGACCATAAAACTGTTCCAGCAGTTCCGCGGCCAGCTCCACCTCATGCCCAAGGCCGGTGATATGAACCCCCTTGCCTCGGACATGTATTGTGACCCCGCAGCATTGTTCCACAATCTGCAGATTTTTATTCAGATCACCGAACAGGATCGCGGTCAGCGCGTTGTCCGAAAAATCAAGATCACGACTCAGCGGTTGAAGGACCGTATTATTTTTTTTCTGTCTTGCCAAGGGCCGCATCTATTTTTTTCTGAAAGTCTTCAACAGTGCGTTCCCGCAGAGGATGACCATCAACAAAGATTGAGGGGGTTCCGGTTATCCCTGCTTTCTGGGCATCCATGATATCCTGATCAAGCTTTTGTCTGATCTTGGGCGAGGCCATGTCACTCTTAAACTGCTCCATCTTAAGGCCAAGTTTAACGGCAATATCTTCAATAGCCTTTTCACTGAGGGCTATATTTTGAGCCGGTAAAGCGAAAAGGGCGTTATGGAATTCCCAGAATTTACCCTGTTCACCGGCAGCAAGTGCGGCGCGGGCAGCAGGATCGGCAAATTGATGCATCCCCAACGGCAGGTTCTTCAGGACAACTTTGACGGTGTCAGGATTTTTTGCAAGCACCTGCTCGAGAAGCGGCGATATCTTGCTGCAGTAAGGGCATTCAAAATCCGTAAAGAGGACGATGGTAACCGGGGCCTTGGCTACACCGAGAAAGGGTGATCCAACGATATTGATGTCGGCGACAAAGTCAATGGTAAGATCGGTGAAGGCCTTGGTCTCCTGATTGATGAGAAAGAGCCGTTCTCCGCGTGGCGCGATATCGATAGCCGAAACCCCTTTATCCACCGGGATTGAGCCGGCCAGCTCTCCCATATTATCATAAACCAGCACCGTATGCTGGTCGGTCAGGATGAAGACCCGCTTCCCATCGAGAGAATAAACAATATCCAGTGGCTTTGCCGGAAGTTTCCAGCTCTTTTCCACATTCCAGTCTATCTTGGATGGCGTCGGTGTGTTTGTCGTGGCAAAGGCCTGACCGGCAAAAATGGATGCCAGAAGGAGAGTGCAGCCCATTACTTTCTGTTGGTAATTCATAGAGTTCCTCCGAAGTTACATGATGTCAAAAAGGAAACTGCAACGTTTCTATTGGTAAACATACTGATAAAAAAGAAATAATAGCCGCAGTTACTGGATTTGGCAAGAAGTGAATCTGCAAGGCTAGAGTAAATGCTTTATCAAGCCTTGCAGGACAGAGTGGAGGAGGTATTTTTGCATGAAACACACTCAACACACTCATTTGGCTTGTTTCCAGTTGAATCTTTCTTGACTGCCAGAAAGATGTGAATTATTAGATAACACATCGAACTGAAGGTTGAATGCGAAATTTGTATTTTGTCGTTTCAGCTTGTTGAAAATATTGCGAGGGTGGCGGAATTGGTAGACGCACTGGTCTTAGGAACCAGCGCCTTGTGCATGGGGGTTCGAGTCCCCCCTCTCGCACCATTTGTGTTAAAAAATTGAGCAAGAATAATTTGGATCCCCATTAGACTCGCCATGTTTTTTTAACGCCTTGGGAATAATCTCTATTGAAAGGATGTTAACGATGGATGTTGTTGTTGAAAAACTCACTGATCTTACAAGAAAACTTACCATCACCTTGCCAGAAAGTGATGTGCAGAAAGAACTGAAAAACGGCTATGACAAGGTACAGAAGGATGTGAAACTAAAAGGATTCAGACGTGGCAAGGTGCCTCGCTCTGTTGTCCTGAAGAGTTTCAAACCGCAGGTTGAGGCCGAGGTTGCAGAAAAGCTGGTTCAGGATACTTATTTTGCCGCCATTGAGCAGGAAAAAATTGATCCCATCGTGCATCCCGAGATCAGTGAACCACGGTTTAATGATGACGGCACCTTCAGCTATGTGGCCATGATCGACACCAAGCCCGAATTTGAGATTGAAGGCTACAAAGGACTGGAGATCGAGAAACCCGTTGTCACGGTAAGCGATGAGGAGGTCGCAACGGAAATGGAATCCCTGCGGGTTGAAATGGCCCCTCTGCGTTCTGTGGGTGATCGGGCTGTGGCAAAGGGAGATATCGCCGTTGTCGACTTCCAAGGGTTTCATAACGATAAGCCCATGAAGGAAGTAAAAAACGATAATTTCTCCGTAGATGTTGGTTCCGGTCGCATCAGTCCTGAGTTTGAGGAAAAACTTGTTGGGATGCGGAATGGAGAAGAGGCCAGCCATGAAGTGGAATTTCCAGCCAAATATCCCAATCCGGTGCTTGCCGGAAAAAAGGTGACTTTCAAGGTCAAGGTCAAAGAGGTGAAAGAGCGTATTCTCCCTGAGCTCGACGATGAATTTGCCAAAGATGTGGGCAGTGAATATACGACTCTGGCGGAATTGAAAACCGCTATCCATGACCGCCTGCTCAGACAAAAAGAAGATAAGGCGGATGGTGATCTGACTGACCGGATCATGCACAAACTTCTTGACCTGCATAGCTTTCCTGTTCCTATCCGTCTGGTACGCTACGAAGTGGAAGAGATGATCAAGGCCACGGTAAAATCTCTGGAGGAGAATGGCCTGGATCTGGAGTCTGCCGGCATCAACCGTGAAGAGTTGGCCGAGCGTAACCGGCCGATAGCAGAAAAACGGGTCCGTGGCGACTTCATCCTGAAGAAGATCGCAGAAGTCGAGGCGATCAAAGTCAATGATGAGGATATGGATCGCGGGTTTAAACGTATCGGCGCCCAGTACAATATGCCGGTGGCGCAAGTGAAGCAATATTTCGGTGGCAGCCGCGATGATTTGCTTCCCTTCGTCAATGAACTGCTGAATGAAAAGATCCTCGCATTTCTACGGGCTGAGGCGAAACTTGTCGACGCCCTTGTTTCTTCGGAAAATGCCGGCGCTTGAGGTTGCAGTCAAAAGAATAAAGAAGAGTAATAAATCATTGAATGCGTTCTTTTCGACTGCAGATGGCCAGCTTATATGACCGCTGCAGTCGAACTGTTTTAAGGAGAGTATGACATGAATCTGGTACCTATGGTTGTCGAACAAAGCCCCAGGGGTGAGCGGGCTTTTGATATTTATTCCCGCCTGCTCAGAGAGCGGATTATTTTTCTGGGAACATCTGTAGGCGATGAAGTCGCCAGTTCTATTGTCGCCCAGATTCTTTTTCTGGAGGCCGATGATCCCGACAAGGATATAACCTTTTATATCAACTCTCCTGGTGGATCAGTTACGGCCGGCATGGCTATTTATGATACCATGCAATATGTGAAGTGCGATATCGCCACCTTGTGTATGGGGCAAGCAGCCTCAATGGGCGCCTTGTTGCTTGCCGCCGGTACCAAAGGAAAGCGGTACGCCTTGCCAAATTCCCGGATCATGATCCATCAACCCATGGGCGGATTTCAGGGACAGGCCACCGAGATTGATATCCATGCCCGGGAGATCCTGCGGATGCGGGATGATTTGAACCGGATTCTGGCCCATCATACCGGCCATCCGATCAAAAAAATCAAACAAGATACGGATCGCGACAATTTTATGAGTCCGGCAGAGGCCAGGCAGTACGGCATCATAGACGAGGTGCTGTTGAAACGAAAAGCTTCGGATGAGGAACAGGAAGATGGCCGATAAGAAAAAAAAGGAAATCCAGTCCAACTGTTCATTTTGTGGAAAAAGTCAGGATGAAGTTGCCAAGTTGATTGCCGGCCCTGATGTCTATATCTGCGATGAGTGTATCGCCTTGTGCAACGAGATCGTCCACGATGACGACCGGGCTGTAAGTGCCCAGGCGGATGGACAAAGACCCGCATCCCTGAAACCGATGCAGATCAACGACCACCTGAACGAGTATGTCATCGGCCAGGAATTTGCCAAAAAAGTTCTCTCTGTTGCTGTTCATAATCACTATAAACGGATAGAAGCCCCTAACGATGATGGTCAGGTGGAATTGCAAAAGTCCAATATCATCCTGATCGGACCAACAGGCAGCGGCAAGACTCTGGTGGCCCAAACCCTGGCTCGGACCTTGAACGTCCCTTTCTGTATGGCCGATGCCACAACCTTGACTGAGGCTGGATATGTCGGTGATGATGTCGAGAATATCCTGGTCAACCTCCTGCAAGCGGCTGATTTTGATATTGAACGGGCGGAAAAGGGAATAATTTATATCGATGAGATTGACAAGATTGCCAGAAAATCAGACAGTCCGTCGCTGACTCGTGATGTCTCCGGAGAAGGGGTGCAACAGGCCTTACTGAAAATTATTGAAGGGACTGTGGCCTCTATTCCACCCAAAGGCGGGAGAAAGCATCCACAACAGGAACTGGTTAAGATCGATACCACCAACATCCTTTTTATCTGTGGCGGCGCCTTCGTCGGCCTGGACACGGTGGTAAAACGGCGTGGCGGCAGAAAATCCATCGGTTTTGGCGCCAAGGTGACCAGCGAAAGCAAGAAGAATATCGGCGAACTCCTGGCTGGCGTCCAACCCGAAGATCTGTTGAAATTTGGCCTGATTCCTGAGCTTGTCGGCCGCCTGCCGGTCATTGCCACTATGCAAGAATTGGTAGAGGAAGACCTGATCCGAATCCTGCGTGAGCCCAAAAATGCCTTGATCAAACAATATCAGCGCCTGTTTGAATTGGAGGGAATCAAACTCTCTTTTACCGAAGGCGCCTTGACTGCCATTGCCCAGAAGGCCCTCAAACGCAAGTCCGGGGCCAGAGGGTTGCGCTCAGTGCTCGAAGCAGCCATGCTGGATGTGATGTATGAGCTGCCCTCAAAAGAGAACGTCGAGGAATGTGTGATCAGTGAACAGGTGATCACCGACGGGGACTATCCGGTAATTCTTTATGGCAATAATGCGGATCAAAAATTGCAAAACGGCTGATTACTGAAGAGCGTTTTTTACCCTCCGGTTTAATAACCGGTTCAGGATAAGATATGAAAGAAATAGAGACAAAACTGTATCCACTCATGCCTCTGCGTGACATTGTCATCTTCCCCCACATGGTTGCTCCTTTAGTGGTGGGAAGAACGCGGTCAATCGAGGCATTGGAAGATGCCATGGAAAAGAGAACCGAGATCTTCTTAGTGACTCAAAAGGACTCAAAGGTCGATGATCCAACCGAGAAAGAGATAAATACAGTTGGAACTTTGGCGGTAGTGATGCAGCTTCTGCGCCTGCCGGATGGGACTATCAAGGCCCTGGTGGAAGGAAAACAACGAGCGAAAATCGTTTCTTTTGTCGCCAGCACAGCCTTTTCACAGGTAGAGGTACAGGAATTGCCGGAGACGGAAGAGACTAGCGGCCAGATCCTTGCCTATGACCGGGAATTGCGCAAGATCTTTGCTGAGTTCTGTGAAACGACCAAAAAGCTCCCCAAGGAAGTGGTAAAATCTGTCAATAATATCGAGAAATCCAGTAAACTTGTTGATGTAATCTGTGCCCATTTGCCGCTGAAGACTGAAGAAAAACAAGCGATTCTGGAGTGTGATTCGCTGGCGCTACGAATGGAGAAGGTCATGGAGTTTATCCAGCGGGAGATTGAAGTCTCTGAGCTGGAAAGGGATATCAATGAAAAGGTAAAAAAACGCATGGGCAAGATCCAGCGTAATTATTATCTTGGCGAGAAGGCCCGGGTGATTCAGCGGGAGATGGGGCAGAATGAAGACGGTCTCGATGAGATTGCCGAGCTTGAGGAGACCGTTAAAAAGAAAGATCTGCCTGCTGTTGCCCGGGACAAGGCAGTAAAGGAACTAAAAAAACTCAGAAGCATGCCGCCGATGTCAGCTGAGACCACCGTCGTCAGGAATTACATCGATTGTATCGTCAGCTTGCCTTGGAAGAAGAAAACCAAGACTGCCATCGATATTAATAAGGCCGAGGTGATCCTCAATGAGGACCACTATGGGCTGGAAAAACCGAAAGAGCGAATTCTGGAGTATCTTGCGGTTCAGGCCCAGGTGAAAAAGATCAGAGGGCCGATTCTCTGTCTGGTTGGGCCTCCTGGCGTTGGCAAGACCTCTATCTGTAAATCCATTGCCAGGGCCATGGGCCGCAAGTTTGTCCGGCTTTCCCTTGGCGGGGTGCGTGATGAGGCCGAGATACGTGGGCACCGGCGTACCTATATCGGCGCCATGCCGGGAAAGATCATCCAGTCCATGCAGAAGGCTGAGGTGGCCAATCCCGTGTTTTGTCTTGATGAGGTAGACAAGATGAGCACCGATTTCCGGGGCGATCCCTCTTCCGCGCTGCTGGAGGTCCTTGACCCCGAACAGAACAATACCTTTAACGACCATTATCTGGATCTTGATTATGATCTCTCTGAGGTTTTTTTTATCACCACGGCCAACAATCTGCATGGCATTCCTGTGCCTTTGCAAGACAGGATGGAGATTATCCGCCTGAACGGCTATACCGAGGGCGAAAAGCAGAAGATCGCCGAAGGGTATCTGATTCCTAAACAGCTTGAGGCCAATGGCTTTAAACCCGGTGATATCCAGATTACTGATGGCGGGATCCTCGAGTTGATCCGACGTTATACCAGAGAGGCCGGGGTCAGGAGTCTGGAGCGGAATCTTGCCTCTCTCTGCCGGAAGATTGCCCGGGATCGGTTGAAGAAAAAACTGAAAGACAAACATTACCGAATTACTGCCCAGTCTGTCCTGAAATATCTGGGAACTCCAGTGTATCGATTTGGTCTAGCGGAAGAGCGTGATGAAATAGGACTTACCACTGGACTGGCCTGGACCGAAGTGGGTGGAGAGTTATTGCAGATTGAGGCCACCCTGATGCCGGGAACCGGTAAGCTGACCATCACCGGCAAGCTGGGTGATGTGATGCAGGAATCTGCCCAGGCGGCCTTGAGTTATGTACGTTCCCGGGCCCTGCGTTTAGGACTGGAAACAGATTTTTATCAGAAGTTGGACATTCATATCCATGTCCCGGAAGGGGCTATCCCTAAAGATGGACCATCGGCCGGGATCACTATTGCCACCACCCTGGTATCGGCATTGCTCAAGGCCCCGGTGCGCCATGAAATTGCCATGACCGGTGAGATTACCCTCAGGGGGCGGATTCTGCCCATCGGGGGCTTAACGGAAAAACTGCTGGCCGCCAAACGGGGCAATATCACCCATGTCCTGATCCCCAAGGATAATGAGCGGAATCTGGCAGATGTCCCGGCCAATATCAGAAAGAGCCTGGTGATCGAGTGTATGGAGCATGTAGATGATGTCCTGGAGCGGGCCATTGTCCTCAAGGAGGGAGAAACGCTTTTCAAAGACCTTCCGGTTCCAGTTGTCTATGGCGAGATAGCGTTACCTGTAGATAATAGCCACCATTGATTTTTTTCTTGACGCCAGCCGGGGTTCTTGTTAAAAGATCTCCACGATTGATTGCGGGGGCGGTTAGCTCAGCTGGGAGAGCATCGGCCTTACAAGCCGAGGGTCACAGGTTCGATCCCTGTACCGCCCACCACTCAATTTTTAGTTTTTTTTCAGTGTTATGGAGTGGTAGTTCAGTTGGTTAGAATGCCGGCCTGTCACGCCGGAGGTCGCGGGTTCGAGCCCCGTCCGCTCCGCCAATTCGTTGTCCAAGCAAGTCAAAATACGTCTTAAGACCCGCTCACCTACAAGGTTTGCGGGTTTTTTTATGTCCAGCACCGTCCAATAAAATCCATTGCAAATCAATTCTTATCAGGGAAGGATTATGGGTAAAAGCAATATCCGCAAGAACCTCTACCCACATAGGTACCAACATGCCGTAAGTATGGAAAAATCTTCCATCTAAACTTGCTGTCAAGAATGCAAAGCCAAAAGACAAGGCTTACAAGCTGCGAGACGGCGAAGGACTTTTTCTCGTTGTTGAGGTTGCAGGAAAGAAGTGGTGGAAGCTTAGGGGTACATTCGCACCAAAAGAAACATCCTTTTCTTTTGGTGAATACTCCGTCCGTTACCCTCGCACAAGTACTGGTAAAACGAAATAAGGTAAACAGTCGCATCGCAAACCATATAAACCCTGATGCGATGCCGAAATCTGACCTTACCTTGTCTTCCGGGGAAAGGATTTTTCCTCTAAGCCCGTCCGACTTTCACATTTTTTCATTATTCCAGCAGGCAGATTAACCAGACAACATTGATTAATCCAAAAACGGCAGTTGGATAGAATGATTTTGCAATAACTTCTTACATGGCCAGATTTTCCCCTCTCCCCACCCTCTCCCAAAAGGAGAGGGTGATTTCACCCTTGTCCCTAAGGGACAAGGGCTGGAGATGAGGGGGAGCGGCAGTTACTAAGTAACTGCCGTTTTCAAGTTAATAGTTGTTGGACGGCAGTGTATGTCAATCATCGCCTTCGTCATCGTCATCGTCATCGTGATCGTCATCATCGTTAGTGACAGTGTAAGTGGTGTCGCAGTAATTCTTCAGGTTTACTTTCGAATTCCAGTAGACCCCTGTCGCGTATTTTGGTGCAATCCAGGTGTATGTGACTTTCGTTGTGCTGTTTTTCGGCAAATAGACATCTTTCTTGCACAGATTAGCAATTTTGGTGCCGGCCTGGTTATAAGCCCTTAACGTTACAGCTGCCTTACTGGTTGTACTTGTTTTATTTTGCACTGAAGCGGAAACGGTGGTGCTGGTGTTCGCCTTAATGGTACCTGCGGCCAAAGCCATGCCGGTTGCGGTGAAAACCAGGAGAAGAGCTAATGGGATAATTTTTGCCAGTTTCATGTTATATCCTCCGATATAGAAAAAATATTTTCAGTTGTTGATTGCGATTGATTAGTTATCCACCTGAAATCATAGGACAACCGTGTTAGGAGCCGTGATGGTAACAACAAAGTCTGTGGGTGAAGCTGTTCCGGGTTCCGTGGCGGCCGCGGTTGCGTCAAAGGTCGGGGTAAGGCGCAGGGTGAAATTGCTTCTAGCCACGGCGCCGATATTAAGGAAGGCATTGATATTGACGTTGGCAAAGTCATCAATCTCAGCTGGCAACCAGGCCGGATTGGCCTTGATAGCGGCAAGCTCGGTGGTGGTCAGGGCAACGGGTTTGCGGATGTCGGTGCCGACCACGGCAGGGATATTCCAGGTGCCGTCGGCATTGGCGGTGATATTGACGGACTGTCTGTAGGTGACCCACGGGGCGTCACAGCCCAAGTTGTCCACACAGGCCTGGTTGCATGTGGCGGAAACAACTTTGGTCTGTCCGGCTGCTTCGTCAAAGTTGCCGGTACAGTTGGCCATGAGGATGTTGTCGGTATAGACAATGTTATCAGAGTCAAAGTAGAGAGCGCCTTTCAAATGATTGGAAGGCAGCCATTCGCCCACGAGGTCCTTATGCACGGCAGACATATTTGAGGCAACGATGTGGGTCTGGTTAGCTGTCATCAGGAAGGTGGCGCGGACGTACGGGTTAAAATAACCGGAGGCAGTGTGATGTTTGTCAGGGGCACCGAAAAGTCCGTGGGCTATCAGGGCATCGAGCTCACCCTGTTTCAGGATGTCGCTGGTGACAGGCACGGTGTAGTTATAAGGCACGCCGCTGCGGGGGGCAAAGGCAAGCCCGTCATTGGCACCGGCCTCGGTGAAATTGCCGTTGGCGTCAAGGAACCCGATCTGCATTTTGAAGCCGGTTACCCGGGAGCCTGTCTGGTTGCCGTATTTCATGAGCAGCCTGTAAACTGTATTTGCACCGTTATCCTGAACATTGAAGGTCAGGTCAACCGGGGTGTCAAGCTTGTAGCTGACCACCTTGAAGCGCTTGCTGGACTGGAAGGGGTCGGAGCACTGTTTCTTGTCAATGCCCCACCAGTCGTTCATCTCGGTGATGTCATTGCCGGAGGCATCAAGCACCACCGTTGAATCGGGGTTCCAGCCAGCGGACATGATACAGTTGTCTTGAGTAATGTCATCGCCGTTGACGATGGAAAGCCCGGGGCCCTGGGTGTCTCTCTCTTTCCAGGTCATGGCGCCGACCAGTGTGCCGGCTTGATTGTAAATTCCGCCTGATCCACCGGCATATTTGGCCCAGCCGCTCGGCATGAAGCCGCCAATGGAAACGGCGCCGGTGTTGGGATCGGTCAGATACCCAGGTGTGACATAGTTGTACTGGTCAAAAACAAAGCCCGGATCGGTGAGATAGGTAGGCGTGCGGGGCACGACATTGCTCTGGTCCCACCCGGTAATCAGTCCTGCCTCGGCTACACTGAATGTTGCCAGTGCACCCAGGGCAATTGCTGTAGAAATCAGTTTCTTTGATGTCTTCATTTTTCAATCCTCCGTCTTCCTTGATTAATCTTGAATGGCCCCACCCGATGAGACTATTCGTTGCGTAATTCTGTGCGGTTTCTTGATCCTTGGTAGTGCAGGAAAAGTGCCATAAAACGCAGAGAAAGACATTCGGCAGCAAAAGGCTGTCAACTCCATGTAATAACAGTGCTATTTTTTTAAATAATGTGGTTACCAGAAAATAAAATGGCGGGGAAAATTTCGATTGTCAGAAGCTGTTCACCAACTCACTATAATCTGGGGATCGATTTTCAAAAGAAAACGAGTTCGGAAATCAAGTTTGTGCGATGGGAATTCTGGATGGAGAAGATAGAGAGGGAGGGAAAGTAAAAGCTCTTTGTAGCAAAAATGAAAAGTCCTGCGTGGAAGGCTGTTACCAGATTGAGAGTTTACACTTGATCTGGAGACGAAAAGATAAAGCGGTTACCGCCCTGAGCCTTGGCGGCGTACATGGCCATGTCGGCATTTTTTATCAGATCGTCCGCACTGGTAATCCAAGGAGAGGAAAGACAGATACCGATACTGATCCCCAGGATGCTCTGGTTTCCCTGGATAAGGAATGGCTTGCCCATAATATCGAGAATCTTGGTGGCCACCATTGTGGCTTCACCGGCATCTTGAATCCTGCTCAGCAGGATGGCGAACTCGTCACCACCAAGCCTGGACACAGTGTCAGAGTCACGCACCGTCTCCTTCAGACGTCTTGCCACCTCTTGCAGGGCACAGTCTCCGGCCCCATGACCATACTTGTCATTGAGGGGTTTGAAGTTGTCGAGATCAAGATACAACAGGGCAAAGCGATGGCCATAACGCCTGGCCTCAGTTACGGTCACGGTCAGGCGGTCAAAAAAGAGATTACTGTTGGGCAGACCGGTGAGTTTATCAAAGTTGGCCAGAAATTCCAGATTATCACGTTGTTTTTTTAGTTCGCTGATATCACGGGCCATACAGGAAATACCCTGCAGGGTGCCGTCGGGAAGATAGAGAGGGCTGGCTGAAAAAAACACCGGGACAGGCAGTTCATCATAGCCAATATAAAGGGCCTCAATATTAGCAACGACTTTGCCCTCGAGAAACCCATAAAAGAGTGAATCGACAAGGGCCTTCTCCTGATGGCTGAAAATAGTCCGGAAGGAACGGCCTTCCAATTCTTCCTCCGAGAAATGCAGGAGACTTAGTGTCGCATGGTTGGCGGTTTTAATAGTCAGGTCGGAGTTTAAGATAATAAGCGAATCTGACATATTGTTGATGATATTATCTACATAATTCCGAGAGACGGTTATGAGCTGAAGATCGTAAGTCATCTGCCAGAAGGATCTTGCCAGCCCCTGAATTTCATCTCCTCCTCGACTGCTCTGCGGTTTTTCGATAGTTCTGCCGCGACCAAAATCATCAATCATCATTTTTATTTTCCCAAGAGGGACAATGATTTCCCTATTGGCGAGCCAGTTAGCTACCAGAACAGCTATCAGGAGAGACATGATAAAAACGATGGTGAGGAGCCGGGTGTGATAATCAATACGCTGCTTATTTTTCTCCAGATCCTCATTGATCATCTCCTCCAGACTCCCGGCAACCTCTTTGAAATCGTTAGTAAGGCTGGCTTGTAGTTTTCCAAGCTGATGAATCTCGTTACGAAAGGCAAAGATATCAATCTGTTGCACCGCTTCTAAGTAATATTGAGAGGCCATGACGAAATAATTATTGTATTCATCCCGCAAGGAAAGGATCCGAGGACGGAGATCATTATGGTTGACATCACCCAATTGTACCAGCCCATCCAGCAAGGGAGCTATCTGGCTATGAAGCAAATTGGCCTGGTGAACCTCTCCCTGCTCACCGGCGAGGAGGCCGTTTTCATACTCTTGACTCTGGGCGTTAAAGAGATTGTAAGCAAGAACCCCTTTGGAAAAGAGAGGCAAGTCGATCCTTTGTGTGTGAGTGATGAAGCTTGTAGTCTCGCTATTCACCCAGGTAGTAGCCAGAGTGGCAGCAAGATAACTCAGGAGGGCCACACTGCCACAAGCCCAAATTTTACAGCGAATATTGCAGAGGATATTCATGCCAAGACCTACTGGAGAATTGAGACTACCTTTACTGCCAGGGTTACCGCATCAGGACTGACATAGCTGATACTGCCGACATGCTCGCCCACAAACGCAACAACATCTTTGTCCGTTTTGAATGTGGGGGGCGGAATACCCTGGCCACGAAATAACATTCGCTTGCGGAAGACTAAAAACTGCTGTGACGATCGTCTCAGGACGATATGGCTGAAAGAGTCATAAATCTTTGGATTTTCGTTAATCACCACACTAATATTTTTTCCATCAGGCCAGCTTCGTTGTTTATTCAAGAAGATGAGTTCTGCATCTTTGCGGCTGATGGTGGTCACATCATTACCAGCATTGACCACCAGTACAAAATTACCAGGTGGCTCTCCCCCCCCTGCCCCTACGGCAAAGAGCCATAGAGCCATAATAAGGCAACCTGTTCTCTTTTTCAACATCATCGCCATGTTTAAAAGTTAAAAGAGAGTTTCAGAGCACCATACTGCCAGTAACGCTCAGTGCCCTGCGGATTGAAATATCCCGAGTAGAGAGCCGTACCGTCTACGGTGTGCCATTCGGCCTTAAAGGTCCAATTCTCAGCAATCTCATAGCGCAGAGATGCTGCCAGGTCCTTACGCCAAGGGTAGAGGTTCTGGGAGCCTGCGGATTCATGGTGATTGTTTTTAAGTCGATAATACTCATCATAGAGCAGGGAAAAGGTCAATGCCTCAATGGGGGAGTAACTCAGGAGCATATACCAGGCCTGGGAAGGGCCATCCAATGTTGTGACCTGGAACTGCTCCTGCCTGCGGTCAGTCTCACTATATTCGGCAGTCCAACTAAATTCTTTCCAGGAATATTCAAGAGAGGCGACAACCTTGCTTTTTATTCGCAGACTGCTCACCTGGTATTCATTGAGCCACGATTCGTCATCCAGTACCAATAAAGTCATGGCCCCGCGCAGTCCTTTGAGGGTGGGGTTAAAAAACAGGGCAGCACCATAGGCATAATTATTCTGTCGATCCAGATCCTCGGTGCTGAGAAACAACGAATATAGCTTATTGTAACGATTGACAAACTCGGTGGAAGCAAGGGTAGCCAAAGCATCATCTTCATACTGAATGCGACCGCCAAAGAGCTGGTAATCGATGTCCCCCCATTTACTCAGGAGCAGATTGCCATACATATCACCGCCCCAAAGGGCTTGCCAGGAATCACGAAATGTCTCGTCATAAATGGATTGAGGAAGAAAGATGAGAGGACGCAGGAAGTCACAATCACGCTCCATATTATAAAGGCCCATGGGCATCTTCACCTTGCCCAGCCGCACCCCAAAGGGGTCGGAAAAATGATAATCAGCCACCAGCCAATCGGCGCGGACTGTACCTGTGCTTGCTGCCGGCAAATTACAATAAAGGGCCTGCCCGCCCAAACGCAACTTATCCGTAAGGTTGGCATTGATATTGATGCCTATTTCAGTGAGGCGAAAGGTGCCATCCATGGTATCCCCGAGAAAATTATTGTTTACACTCTCCATGTATCCCTGGGTCAAAAAGCCGTGCAACTGTACCTTGTCACCTGCTAAATCAATGGCTCGGAGTGATGTCGGCAACAGTAGACAGAAAAGGGTCGCAAGGAATAAAACCTGTGCCCTTACAGATGGAAAAGAGGAAGAAGACATCAAGATTCAGCTCGCTTTAGGTGATAATCAGTGATTTTTTTACGGAGAGTGGTGGGTGAGACATCCAGGGTGAGAGCGGTATGGGTAATATTCCAGTTATGCTCGGCAAGTGCCTGGCTTATATACATTCTTTCAGTGGCTGCAAGAGTGCCGGTTACAGGACGGGCGGCCTGCCCCTGATTGTCATCCTGCTGCATGACAAGGTCATCGACATCGATCTCCTTGCCGTGAGCCAGAACCATGGCCCGAGTCAGGGTATTTTCGAGTTCACGGACGTTGCCGGGCCAATTGCCAGCCCGCAGTTTCAGACGACCGGCAGTGCTGAGTCGCAATGGCGGACGCCTCATCTTAAAAGCAATTTTGGCAAGAAGATACTCGGCAAGACGGTCAATGTCGCCCCGTCGCTCGCGTAGGGGGGGGACTTCAATGCTTACCACATTAAGCCGGTAAAAGAGATCCTGGCGGAAGGTCCCTTTACCAACCATCTCCTGGAGATTACGGTGGGTTGCCGCCACAATCCGGGCCTCAAAGATCCTGTTCTTAAGCCCTCCCACCCGGACAAATTCATCCTCCTGGAGGACCCGCAGCAGTTTACTCTGCAGATCCAGAGACATGTCGCCAATCTCATCGAGAAAAACCGTGCCCTTACCAGCAAATTCCAGTTTCCCTTTTCTGACCTGATCCGCACCGGTAAAGGCCCCCTTTTCATAACCGAAAAGCTCGCTTTCAAGGAGAGTGGAGACAAAGGCGGAACAGTTGATGGCCACAAACGGCTGATCCGGGGCCGAGGCTTCATGGAGAATACTAGCCACCAACTCTTTACCGGTGCCGGACTCTCCGGTAACAAGTACCGTTACCCTGCTGCGAGCCAGAAGACCGAGCTGCTTGTGGATATCAATAATTTTTCGATCAGAACCAATCATTTGCACAGGGAATGTTTTGGGAAAAGACATTTCCTCGACAGTATCACCGGAAACATTCCTCTTGTTTAACGATTCCACCTTGACGGCCATCTGCAAAAGTTCATCAAGATCCAGTGGCTTTCGCAGATAGTCAAAGGCACCGTCACGCATGGCATCAACTGCTTCACTGTTTTCCGTATTGCCTGTCATGATAACCACTGTCACTCCGGGCAGATTGGTAAAAATAGCCGGCAACGCTTTCAGACCGTGCTCATCAGGAAGATTAAGATCCAATAATACCAGGTCGGGGATCAACTCTCCCAGAGCCGTCATGCCGTCCGAGACATTATGGGCAACAACGACCCGATGACCTTCCGACTTGAGGTGAATTTCCAGAGATCTGGCCAAGGCCAGATCATCATCGATGATAAGAATTTTAATCATTATCCCTTAATCCTTAAAAATAAGTGAAAAGCTTGCCCCCCCATTGGGGTTATTTGTAGCAAGAACCGATCCACCCTGGTAGTCCATTACTTTTTTCACATTTGCCAGCCCAAGACCTGTACCCAATGGACGGGTAGTGAAAAAGGGCTGAAACACCCTTTCCATCTGTTCCGGTCGCAAACCAGGCCCAGTATCTGCTACTCGAATCACAGCCACCCCTTCGTTTCCAGCAGGACGCCTGCCGCTTATGGTGACGACGCTGCCGGGTTCAGACCACTGGATGGCATTGCCCACCAGATTAATCAAGGCCCGGCAGGTGCTTTCCTTATCAGCCCGGAAGAGGAAATCCTGGAGATCGTCCTTCACTCGAAGATCTACATTCTTCTTTTGTGCCTCAGGCAATAAAGTGGTCAACACCTCATCCACCAACTCAGCAAAAGTGATTGGTTCCATGTGAATTTCAATAGGCTTGCTGAACTGGAGCAGATCCTCAAACATTCCTTCAAGGCGACTGACCTGTACAAGTGAAATAGTTGCCATCTCGCTATAATCTTTGTCATCCCTGAGCTTCCTGGCCATAGCCTGGAGGTTGATCTTGATGGATGAGAGAGGGTTGCGCATCTCATGCACCAGGCTTGAACTCATCTTGCCTATCATGCTGAGGGTAGTGCTTTGGATGATGGATTGCTGCTGTTTCTCCAAGGCATCCATCATAGCATTAAAGGCCACGCCCACCTCTTGGGCATATTCTTCTTTAAAAAGATGCAGCCGCTCATTGTGCTGGCCGACGCTAATTTGTCGGGCAACCTTGGTGAGTTCATCAAGAGGGGCAGAGAGACGTTTTGCAAGTTTTTGGGATAGAACCACAAGTATTATGAAGGTGAGGCCGGCCGTGACTAAACCATAAAGGATATACTTCTCAAATTGTTGAAGAGCACTACCGGTTTCGAACTGACTAATGAGCAGCCATTTAAATTCTGGAATGGGAGCAGTGATGAAGTAGTTCTCAGTTCCACAATTCAGGATTTCATGTACTTCCCTGGGAGGACTGGTCAGTACCAGCGAGGGGACAATATCCGAGACACACTGTTCAGACTGGGATCTCTTCTGATCAGATACCGATGAGTTATAGAGGATTTCACCTTTATCAGAGGCAAGAATATAGCTGCCTCCGGAGTTGAGATCAGAGGTGTCAGCGAGAATGGGCCCCAAAGAACGGCTCAGATTGATTTCGGCAACCAAAAACGCGCCAATCTTGCCATCCTGGTTCAGCATTCCCTGGCCCACCGGTAGGATGATATCCTTGCCGATATTGTGATAATCCTCATCCATAACAAATAGCGATCCAGGGGTCTGGAGTTTTGCACGATACGTTTTCGAAGGAGATTGGACCTCCTCATTGAAATCTTCGGGATAGCGAATGAGCAATGACCAGTCGGGTCGATAGAGACTAATGGAGCGATAGCTGAGATGTCCCTTGAAAAGCTTCCGGGCCGATTGAAGAAAAATCTCTTCGTCGCTGAGCTCTTTCTTGTCATCATTATTAAAAGCCAGGTGATAAAAATCCCGCCTGGTATGATTTACCCAGGTTCGCAGCCAGAGTTCGCGGGAGCGCAGAGAAAAAGCGAGATGTTCTTTTTCAACATTCTCGATGACCTGCCGGGCAAAATAGTTGTTTTGAAAGGCCATAACCAATAGAGGGAAAAGACCGGCAACGGCCATGGCCAGAAAGATCTGCTTATTAAGTCCTGATGTTATTTTCATAACAGTCTAAAAATCTTTTTACCTGAATTCAACTTGTAAGTGCAACTCTTCCATGTCGGCAAAAGAAGTAAACGGTGATAGTATTATGGCATTTCTCACCGACCAAAGCAAGAGGAGCATACATGAGAGGCTACACACAGCTCACTAAACAGTGAACGAGACCAGACTTACGCGCTCATGCAAGCAGGCCACAGTAAAACCAAGATTTTGAGGTAGGTTGTCAATAGTGGACACCAAATCCGTCATGCTGCTTTTTGCATTTTGTAAAATTGACGTTCAAAAGCCACAGAAGAGAGATATCTGAGCTTCTTCCGTATTCTCTGACGGTTGTAGAAAATTTCAATGTATTCTGTAATTGTTTGAATCGCTTCCTGTCGAGACTGGCAGTGGATTTCTCGTACCTCAATATCCGTGGCACCTTCAATTACCTGAGCAGCTTTTTGGATGGATGCAGTCGCTTTATCATCCCTTGGGAGATCAGAGAGCAGATGACAGAGCGTGACGTGGAAATCATCCTTGAACGGGCCAGGGGAAAATACCCGGAAGCCAGGCCTCGGATCATTTCCGACAACTGCCCCCCAGTTCGTTGCCAAGGATTTAAAAGAATTCATTCGGATCTCAGGGATGGACCCATGTATGGACGTCGCCTTATTATCCGCAGTCAAACGGCAAGCTGGAGCGATTCCATAAAACCATCAAGACTGAATGCATCCGTCCCGGTGTCCCACTTTCCCTTGACGATGCCCGCAGAATACCAGGAAAGCACATTGATCATTATAATACCGTCAGGCAACACAGTGCCATTGGCTACGTTACCCCAGCTTGTTGATCAGCGTGGAATAATGACCCCTCTATAGCAAGAAACAGCGTCGAAAATTGACCCCACTATGTTATCCCCTTCGTGACCATGTAATCACGGAGGTAATGGAGGATGTTGATAGTGGAGACAATAGCGAAGATACGTCGTTATCATTTTGTAGATGGTGAAGGAATTAAAGAGATCAGCCGTAAGCTGAGTTTATCGAGGAATACGGTCAGGAAGGTGATCCGCAGTGGAACGACCAGCCATCAATACCAGCGGGATATCCAGCCATTG
>JAUSAB010000086.1 GCA_030653035.1 Desulfocapsaceae bacterium
TATCGACAGGCCCTCTCGAAGGCACCAATAATAAAATCAAGACTATGCAGAGGAAAGCCTATGGTTACAGAGACATGGAGTTCTTTAAGCTGAAAATAATGGCCCTTCATGAAACAAAGTACGCTTTAGTCGGATGAACCCAATATACCTGGTGGGCCGATGGCGCCAATGGACATCCAACGAGAAGTGAGCCACCAGCGCATTTTCAGGTTCTTGATGAATCGACGTCTGGAGTCACCTTGCCGCCCATGTCCTTTACCGTGGTTCGAGGTGCCCATCCGTAGTTTTTTCCTTGCTCTTCTCACAAGAGAGTGAGGAAAAAATACAGGAAGAATGTAATAGAAGGTGGTGTTGTGATACGATAGCCATAAAAAAAGCCTTTTCCTCCTTTGTATCAGTTTTGAAGGAAAGGGCTTTTTAAAGCAAGAAATTATTGGTAATCTCAGGTGGTAACGTCATAAATGGTCGGGGAAAGAGGATTCGAACCTCCGACCTCGGCGTCCCGAACGCCGCGCTCTACCAGACTGAGCCACTCCCCGATGTTGTTGTTAAGAGTACAATAATTTGTAAACGAATATAGCGCGCTTGCCCTTGTGTTTCAATAAGGAAATATCAGGTGCTGTCAGTTCTTTTTGTGTCTAAAAGACAGAGGTTTGTTTATGGTTATGATGCCAGGTCGCAGTTGTTAAAATTCAATGGCAAACTCATAGGGCAGTCCTGACTTGTCAAAATGTTTTAATACCTGCCGCAAATCATAGAGGCTGGGAACTTCGAAAACCAGTTCCCACGCAGGGGTAGGGGTTGGGGATTTGGAGAGTGCTATCAGGTCAAGGATTTTCATTTCTATAGGGGCCACGCCGGCATGCATCATCATCTTCTGACGGGCAGCGGCCATGATGACCAGGGTTTGTTTCTGGGCGACAAAGGTCTCTTTTTGCTTCCATCGGACATAGACGATATCTTCTCGCTGGAGCTTGATTGTTTGAAGCTTCGGACAATTCATGCTGTGTACCGACAATCCTCGTTCACTGAGCAGGCCATAGAGTCGGGGTTCTGTCGGGCTTGGTTTGCAACAGGCTGATATCTTGACAAACGCCGGATCAAGAGTAGTGAGCTCAATGGTATTAAAGGCCCCGGTTGGCCGGATAAGGGGAGAGCTTCCGGCGTAAAAAACGGTTTTGATGCGTTCGATAAGTGTGGGTAATCGTAACCTCCCCTCACCAATTTGAACATAAAGCTCCTCAAAGCTTTTCAGGGAAAAATGTTCGAGTATCTGCTTGAAAGACGGCCGATCCAGGAGGTCAAGAGGAATGCCGTAACGTGGCATCTCCTGACTGACCACTGAAAGTCCAATCTCCTGGGCAACCTGCTGACTTCTGGTCTTAAAGGTTCTTGATAGTTCGGAACGGGCCCGGGGAGTCTGGCAGAGATCAAGCATCTTCAAGTCAAAGTGGATAGGGTGGTCAGCCCGGATAATACGCACCACATCCCCATCATGTAAAATGGTGTCAATTGCTCCCCGTTTACTGCCAATCATGGCGCCAAGACAGCTGTGGCCGATATCCGTGTGGACGTGGAAGGCAAAATCAAGGACGGTGGAGTTGACTGGAAGATATTTCAAGTCACCCTGCGGGGTAAAGGTGTAAATTTCCTTTTTTCCGCTGGCCGCAATCACATCACGGTAGGAGACGGAATCGTTTGAGGCCAGAACATCAAACAGCTCCTGGATCTCACGAATAAACTGGCGCTGGTTGGAGTTTTGTGAACTCCAGCCTTTAAACAGGCCACGTTGCGCCCTGCGGGTCATATCTGCGGTGCGAATTTTAAAGAGAAATTCTTTTCCTTTAATGTTGGCCCGGGCATGCAGGGATTGATAGCCAGTCTCCTTTGGGCTGGCGATAAAATCACGGATTGTTCGGGGGAGGGGTGGAAAGGTCTGGTTCAGGATTCCCAGGGCCTGGTAGCAGGCGGCAGCGTTCTCAACGACAATAAGAATCTCAACGGGATTATCTATCTGTTTGCGTAAGATATGGTTAATGGCATCATAGTAGGCCCAGAGTCCCTTGGGGCGAATGGTGACTTTGCAGGTAAACCAGACTGCTTCGGCCTTCTGTTTGAGTTGTTGAACGATTTCAAACACCACTGGATCTTGTTCAATCTGTTTAATCTGGGTGATGAGCTTAGCGCTTTGTTTGGGGAATTTATAGGAAAGAGCCAGGTTGAACATCTCGCGTTTCAGGCTGAACAGGCCAAGCACGGTGGCAAGTGGGGCATAGATGTCAATGGTTTCGTCAGCTATCTTCTGCCTTTTGTGCTGGGGCATGGCGCTGAGAGTCCGCAGGTTATGGAGCCTGTCGGCCAGTTTGACCAACATGACCTCGGGACGTAAGGCGGCCCCGGAGAAGATCTTGCGATGGATCATCTTGTAATGCGTCTGTTTATCCCCGGTAAACTGGGTGATCTTGGTGCAGCCTTCAACGATGGCCTCAACATAATGGCCAAATTTTTCACCGATAAAGGCGATGGTGATTTCTTCGACATCCTCCACTGTATCGTGGAGCAGGGCGGCAGCCAGGATCTCCGGGTGGGTGATATCCATCTCTTCAGCCAGGATTCTGGCGACAGAACAGGGATGCATGATGTATGCCTCGCCGGAACGGCGCCATTGATCGTTGTGGGCTTCAATGGCAAAATCCAGAGCGCGCCAGAAGACATCAGCTGGGTCATTGCCAAGCAATTGCCGCATCTGGGTGCGATATATTTCCAGATCAAAAGGTATATTATACTGCATATGGCCAGATTTATTATGGTTGATTTATTGGGAACGGATGTGACCTGCAAGGGAATGTTGCTGTTAATTCCTTTGCCCACTGTCAGGACTGTGCTATTGTAAAATAAAAAGTATCTGACTGATCAGGTCGTCAGGTTAAAGACTATGGGGTGAAGCGAACCTTAAAAAGAGGAATATTAAATAAGCTTACCAAAAAATAACGGTCAGGGGAAAAACAAATATCAGTTATGAGAAAAAAAAGAAAACATTTTCCAAGAAAACCAACAGACAGGCGGCATGTTTCTCAATCTGATCGGGAATCAGCACGGCAAGACAAATCACTCGAGCGTGACGTATTGATGTTCGTGTATCGCAGTGAACATGGCGTTTCGCAGGCTGATATCGTTGCAGAGCTCAAGATTGAAAAAGGTGCGCACAAAGAATTGACAGCACTTCTGGCAACGCTTGTTGAACAAAAAATCCTGAATCATACCAGTAAGGATCGTTTTTCGCTCGGCAAGCAAAACAACCTGGCCAAGGGAGTTCTTGAGCAAACCCCACGCGGTTTTGGTTTTGTCACCGGGCTTTCTGTCAGGGCTGGTGGTTTAGCCTATACTCGAGATCCTTCGGTTGAGGCATTCCACATGGGAGCAGCCCGCCACGGTGACACCGTTCTTATCCGAGTTTACAAGGTCCGTCAAGATGGTCGTCCCGAGGCGGAAGTGATCAGTGTCCTTGAGCGAGGTTCTGACCGTCTGGCCGGATTTATCTCCTTTGAGCAGAATAAGGTTCGGGTAACCCCTGAGGATCCCCGTTTTCCTTTTTCTGTTATTATTGATGGCGCTGTCCCTAAGGATGTAAGTGAGGGGGATGCGGTCATCGTGCGTCTTGCTGAAGGCGCTGAAGATACCCTCAATTTCCGGGGCAAGATCATTGAGGTCCTTGGCAATCCGGACGCCATTGATGTTCAGATGCGGTTGGTGATTGAGAAATTCAAACTGCCCCACAGTTTTAGCGAGCAGGCCAGGAAGGAGGCGGCGCAACTGCCGGAAGAAATTACCGAGACGAAAGGCCGGGAAGATCTGCGGGAGATCCTGCATGTCACCATCGACGGAGAAACGGCCAAAGATTTTGACGATGCCGTGGCGGTTATCAAGACGAAAAAGGGGTTCCGGCTCTATGTCTCTATTGCCGATGTCAGCCACTTCGTGCGACCAGGGACGGCCCTTGACAAAGATGCCTATGAGCGGGGCACCTCCATCTACTTTCCCGGCAGGGTTATCCCCATGCTGCCGGAGAAGATCTCCAATAATTTATGTAGTCTTATTCCTGAGCAGGACCGTTTGGCCTTTACCGCCATTCTTGATTTTGACCGGGAGGGCAACACGGCAAAAAAACGTTTTATTAAATCCATTATTCGTAGCCACAAGCGCTTTACTTATACCACGGTCCGGCAGATCCTCATTGACAACAATCAGGACGTGCGCCGCGAGCATAAACCCTTTCTTACTCCTCTCAAGTGGGCGGGTGAGCTGGCAATAATCCTCCAGAAGCTGCGCAAAGATCGGGGGGCCATTGGATTTACCCTGCCGGAACCGGATATCGGTCTTGATGATACCGGCAGAATAAGCACTATTGGCAGGGCTGAGCGGAACTTTGCCCATCAGATCATCGAGCAGTTTATGCTGTCCGCCAATGAGGCTGTGGCCGAGACCTTTACCGAGCATGCAGTGAACGCCCTTTACCGGATCCATGAACGACCTGATCCTATAAAGGTGCAGGAGTTTACCGGCTTTGCCAAAACCCTGGGGCTCAATCTCCCCAAACATCGGCAAGATCCTGACTGGTTTGGTCAGGTTCTGGATATGGTGAAAGGCAGCCCCAAGGAATATGTGGTCAACAACCTGCTTCTTCGCACCATGCAGCAGGCGCGTTATGATGCACGGAATGTCGGTCATTTTGGTCTGGCCGCAACCGACTACACCCATTTCACCTCGCCTATCCGTCGTTATCCGGATCTGCTGGTACACCGGGCCCTGTATGATTTCATCAGCAAGTCCAAGGAAAATAAGAAAAATCTCAGTCCGGAAAATTTAAAAATTATCGGGCCTTTTCTCTCTACCCGGGAACGGGTGGCTGTGAGTGCGGAACGGGAAATGAACGACCGGTTGAAGGTCCGATATATGCAGAGCAAGATTGGAGAAAGTTTTGACGCGGTGATCTCCGGGGTCAATGGCTTTGCCTTTTTTGTGGAATTACTTGAACTGTTTATCAGCGGTTCTGTGGCGATTGGCGAATTGCATGATGACTATTACATCTATGACGCAAAACATCATCGTCTTATGGGAGAAAGAAGCGCCAAGATGTACCGGATTGGCGATTTGGTGCGGGTGACCCTGCTTGATGTTGATCCTCGAAAAAATAGGATCAATTTTACTCTGGCCAAGGGATAAGAAACTGATGGTCTGGCCGTGTGGGCTTTTTCGTTGATACTTGACGGAAAATCATATTTGGCATAAAGAGAGGGTAGGGCTCAGGGCTCAAGTCATGAACACACGGTGATACCCCTTTTATCGTTGTTTTGGAGAATTGAAGGCTATGGAAAATTCGAACTGGTTCATGGGAATTTTGACGACCCCTTTTGTCGAGGGATTACTCCTTGGTTTTCTTTTCTGCTGTTTTATCTATGTCCGCGCTTTTCTCCGTCGTCGGGAATTATCTCAGGAAATAAAGAGGTTGAAAACACATCTGCATACCAAATTGGAGATTGATTCCGCTGACAACGAAAGAAGGAAACAGGAGCTCATTACCCTTAGGCAGGAACGGGATAACCTGCGCATTACTGTCCAGTCATTGAATCAGAAGCCAGGGCGCAAGGAGATCAGGCAGTATTATATTTATCAGACCGCCCTTGATATCATGTTTGAAAAGGCACCGGGCTTTGCTCCCGCCTGGCAGATCACGATTAAAGAGGCTGAACGGCTCTTTGAAAAATCAGAACAAGGTGTTGTACCTTTACTGAAACGACTGATGCCGACCAGCACGAATCAGCAGGTGGAAGAATATGAAAAAATCAGCAAGCACTCGCATGATGATGCGGTCGCTTAAGTTGAAGGGTGTCGGCTGAAAGCCACATGTTATTTTCTGTTCTTTGTTCCCCATTCACTCACCCTGTTTCTTCTTCTCTTCTTTTTCTCACTTTTCATGACCACCATTGATTCCACCCTCCTTAATAATGTTGCCATTGTCCTCATGGAGCCGAAATTCCCGGAAAATATCGGGGCGGCGGCCAGAGTGGCCTGGAATATGGGAATCAGTCGGCTGATCGTTGTTGGCAGTATCCCTCCTGATCGTGAACGTATGGCCATGATGGCCACCCATAAGGCCGCGCACCTTCTTGAGAAGATGGAGTTTCACCATGATCTCGAAGCGGCCCTTGCCCCTTTTTCCCGGGTTGTGGGCGCCACTGCCCGGCGTGGCCGACAGCGTATTCCGGGAAAGAACCCTCGGGATGTTGTCAGTGAAATTCTGCCTCTGTTGCCTGATAATGAAATCGCTTTTCTCTTTGGTCCGGAAGATCGAGGCCTCACGAATGATGATTTGAAGTACTGTCAAATGACCTCTTCCATCTTGACGGCTGATTTCTCTTCGTTGAATCTTGCCCAGGCTGTGGCCATCCACTGTTATGAGCTTTATCATGGAGTTGTGCATTGCCGGAAAGATCCAGTTCCGTCTCCTGGTCTGGCTACGACCTTCGAACTTGAAGGGATGTATCATTATCTGGAAGAGACTTTGTCTTCTGTGAATTTTTTACAGGACAAAAGTCACGACTACTATATGAATAATATCCGTCAGTTCTTGGGAAGGATGCAGTTGAGCTCTAAGGATTCCAGCATCATTCGCCGTATCTGCCGACAGTTTCTGCGCTTTCAGGAACGGCCGGTTGCCAAAAAAGAATGAGATGACTGGCGCGGCTGGTCTTTTGTTGTTATTATGTAAAAATAAAGAAGTGTGAACGAAGTCTTTCTTTTATCGGAGGTGTCATCATGATCCCTGCCATCCAGTCAGCTTTATCGGGCTTGTCCGCTTACAGCGCAAAAATCAATTCCAATGCCAATAATATTGCCAATGCCAACACTGAGGGGTTCAAGAAAAGTCGCGTAATTCTGTCCACCGCAGAACCTCAGGGGGTTCAGGTTCAGATAGAACGGGTCGAGACCCCTGGGCCCATGATCTATGAACAGACCAGCAAAGGTATGGAACTGGTTGAGCAGTCCAATGTTGATATTGCGCAAGAACTCCCTGAAATGAGTGTCAATGCTCAATTGTATAAGGCGAATCTTAAAACCCTGCAGGTTGCCGATGAGATGCTTGGCAGTCTTTTAAAGACCAAGGCCTGAGAGTATTTCAGACTTTCTGTAACGGGCATTGCACACATCGCGGATTATTCTTGCGGCAATAGTCCTTTCCCACGGCAACGATCAAGGCGTGATACTCATTGTAAAGAGCTGACTGGGCCGGTAGCTTGTCGTGAAACGCCTCCTGAAGTGAGTGATAGTCGCTCTCTTCGGGTACCAGGTGGTGCCGGGAAAAGATCCGATGGGTATAGGCGTCCACCACAAAGATCGGATGGTTGGCCGCATAGAGCAAGATAGAATCCGCCGTTTCAGGCCCAATTCCCTTCACCGAGAGCAAGGCCTCTCGTCCGGTAGCCAGATCATCGTTAAGTAAAAGTTCGAGCTTCCCTTCGTATCGCTCAGTAATCATCTGGAGAAGGTTTTTCAGCCGTTGCGCCTTGATGTTAAAATAACCAGACGGCTTGATTAGCTGTGCAAGTTCCTCAACAGATAGAGCGGAAAGTGCTGAAAAAGAGAGACAACCTGTTTCTTGCAGATTGGTGATAGCCTTACGCACATTTTCCCAGTTGGTATTCTGGGTAAGTACCGCCCCAACCATGATCTCCAGTGGCGAATCGCCTGGCCACCAGCCTTGTGGACCAAAATATTGAGAGAGCAGGGTGTAGATTTCTTTGAATTTATTTTCCGTCTTTTTTGTGCTCATTATTTCTCTTTGTGGGCCCATGATCCTTCAATCTGAGCAATCCCCTAAGCAGATACCTATTTCTCTTGCGGTCAAAACTTTGTCACTGTTTAAGTCTACTTTTTTTCGAGATTTGATAGCGTCAATGAGAGGAACCGGGACCATGGAGGAGGCAGACAGGGCCACCATGTGACCAAAGATACCATCTTCAACCATCCGCACGGCAGCAGCGCCAAAACGTAAGGCCAGCAAGCGATCAAAGGTCGTCGGTGAGCCGCCGCGCTGTAGGTGGCCAAGGACAAGAGACCGTGTGTCCTTACTGATTCGTTTCCGGATTTCAGACGCCACCCATTCACCGACCCCACCAAGGACAACCTCAGACCTTCCCAGTTCGCCCGCGCCTTTGTTGATTACTGTTCCGCCTTTGACACTGGCTCCTTCGGCGACAACGACAATGGAGTAATCCTTGCCGTGTAATTCATTGTTTGTTATTTTTTTGCAGACTTCGTCCATGTCAAAGGGTATTTCGGGCATCAGAATAACATCTGCGCCTCCGGAAATTCCCGAATAAAGGGCTATCCAGCCGGAATCACGCCCCATGACTTCAACCACCATGACCCGATCATGCGACTTTGCCGTTGAATGGAGTTTGTCCAGGGCCTCTGTTGCTGTTGATACTGCCGTGTCAAAGCCGAAGGTTCTATCTGTTGCTTCAAGATCATTGTCGATGGTTTTGGGAACCCCAATGACCGGCATTCCTTTCAGGGCGAAACGATGGGCGATCTCAAGACTCCCATCTCCACCAATAGCAATATGACAGTCAAAGCCCATTCTTTGAAAATTATTCATAATCTTATCTGAAATATCAACAATTTGGACCTCGCCTGCCAAATTAATGACCGGTGTTGAAAAAGGGTTTCCCTTGTTCGTCGAGCCCAGAATGGTGCCACCGGTGGCATAAATCTCTTCAACATCCTCAAGGGTGAGGCGCCTGAGTTCATCAAGGTTTAGTAAGCCTTTATAGCCACTGCGACTGCCATATACCTCCCAGCCGCGGCGATAACATGAATGAACAACAGCATAGATAACCGCATTCAGTCCTGGGGCGTCTCCGCCGCCGGTGGAAATTACAATTTTTTTCATATTAGTAGGCCTTTTTTTTTGATATCAATCTGATAATTGATGTGATTTTCTGGAAATATACGTGTATTTTAGCAATAAGTAGAAAGAAGGTAAGGTTATATTGTTTGTGCTCAATGTGGTTACCCACATAATGTGGATTGACTTCTCAATATTTGCAACTTAACATAGATAATATCATTTTTATGTATGATTGGAAGGGGAATGTGTTTTTCAAGTGGATGGAAAATGCATAATATATTACTAACTGAAAATACAATATTTGTTAATTAACCATAGATTATAGGAGGAGTTGTATGTCTGAATTTACCGTTACTGACCAAGCAGTAAAAAAACTTACTGAATACTTGGAACAGAATAGTATCGATTCTGCTTTGCGTATTGCCTTGATGCAAGGCGGCTGAGCTGGCCCCTCGTTGGGGTTGGCTCTGGATGAGCCAAAAAACAATGATAAAATTTTTGAAAACGGTGGTTTAAAATTCCTTGTCGAGGAAGGTCTCTTGAATACTTGTGGCACCGTTCGAGTTGAATATGTTGATGCTGGTCCGCGTTCCGGATTTGGCATTACCGCCAGTAATCCTATTGGCGGCGGTGGCGGTAGCTGTAAATCCGGTTCCTGCGGTTCTGGCGGGTGCAGTTGATTATCATGGCGTGAGTTCTCTAGCAAACCTCATAGTTTTGAGGCTTGCTTCTTAGGAGCCGTAACAAAATATCCTCTTTTCTGTTGATCATTTTGTTGCGACTCCTTTTGTCGTTTTTACCATTCGGACAACGACATTTTTTTTCTTACAATAGCTTGTTTCTTCCTCTTTTTTTCTTTCTGTTTTCATACCCATTTCTTTATAGTCAAAAACTTGACACCTTGTTGGCTCGCTCTTATTTTTAACTGCAAGCAAAAAGACTCGTGTAGCGCAGCAAAGTCCTTCAACTTTTTTCACTTACCTTCAAGTCCATATTAAGGGGGAGAGTTTCATGCAGTTTGATAAATTTACCATAAAGTCTCAGGACGCAATTCAGGCAGCCCAGCAAATCGCTCAAGGTAAATCGAATCAGGAAATTCAGTCAGTCCATCTGGCCAAGGCCATTCTTGAACAGCCCGAGGGGGTTGTGGTGCCTGTATTCCAGAAGATGGGGGTTGATCCTGCTGTCATCCTGATGGAATTGAACAGAATAATTGACAAGATTCCCCAGGTTTCAGGGAGTGGTGTTGGTCAGGCTTATATCTCTGGAGGGCTGAAGCAACTCCTTGATAAGGCATTTAACATAGCAAGCCAGATGCAGGATGAATTTGTCAGCCAAGAGCACCTCTTCCTTACCATCCTCAAAGAGGATAAGTCAGAGACGTCCAAAATGCTGCGCAATAAGGGCATTGATGAGAAAAACTTTCTGACGGCCCTGACTACCATTCGCGGCAATCAGCGGGTTACCGACCAGTATCCTGAGGAGAAATATCAGGCCTTGGAGAAATATGCGCGCAATCTGACTGATCTTGCCAGAAAAGGAAAGCTGGATCCGGTTATTGGCCGAGACGAGGAGATACGGAGGGTGATCCAGGTTTTATCCCGCCGCACCAAAAATAACCCCATTCTGATTGGTGAACCCGGGGTTGGTAAAACCGCCATCGCTGAAGGACTTGCCCAGCGTATTGTTAACGGTGATATCCCGGCCACCCTGCAAGGAAAACAGGTTGTTTCCCTTGATCTGGGTTCCTTGATTGCCGGGGCTAAGTACCGTGGTGAGTTCGAGGACAGGTTAAAGGCAGTGCTCAAAGAAGTTGAAACGCGCGCAGGAGAGATTATTCTCTTCATTGATGAAATTCATACCTTGGTGGGGGCGGGGGCCGCTGAGGGTTCCATGGATGCCTCCAATATGCTCAAGCCTGCCCTGGCGCGTGGAGAATTGCACTGTGTTGGTGCTACTACCCTGGATGAATACAGGAAGTATATTGAGAAGGACGCCGCTTTGGAACGAAGATTCCAGCCGGTTCTTGTTCAGGAGCCCAGCGAGGAAGATACCATTGCCATCCTTCGCGGCATCAAAGAAAAATATGAGGTACATCATGGCGTCCGGATCCAGGATGCCGCGACGGTTGCCGCCGTCATTCTGTCGAATCGGTATATTACCGATCGTTTTCTTCCTGACAAGGCCATTGATCTTATTGATGAGGCTGCATCCTCTTTGCGTATTGAGATTGATTCCATGCCCACTGAAATTGATGAGCTGGAACGGAAGAAAATCAAGATGGAGATAGAGCAGGAGGCCCTGAAAAAGGAAAAAGATCCAGCATCGCAAGAGCGCCTTGTCGAGCTGAGGAAAAAACTGGGCGAGCTGAATGATTCGTTGAATGCCATGAAAGGGCAGTGGACCACCGAGCGTGATGTTATTCAAAGTATTCGTCAGATCAAGGCGAGTATTGATGAGGCGCATATGGAGGAGCAACGCGCGGAACGGATCGGTGACCTGAGCAAGGTTGCGGAAATCCGCTATGGGCGAATTATTCAACTGCAGAAAGATCTTGAAGGTGCCAACAGTAAGTTGCAGCACATCCAGGAAAAAAATCAGATGCTGAAAGAGGAGGTGGGGGCTGAAGATGTTGCCGCGGTGGTTGCGAAATGGACCGGCATCCCAGTGGATAAGCTTCTGGAAGGCGAGAAAGACAAACTTGTACACGTTGAGTCAGCGCTTGCTGCCAGGGTAATTGGTCAGGGAGACGCCATTAAAGCGGTTGCCAATGCAGTGCGCCGGGCCCGGGCCGGTCTGCAGGATCCCGACCGTCCACTTGGCTCTTTCATCTTCCTGGGGCCCACCGGAGTAGGGAAAACTGAACTTGCCAGGTCGCTTGCAGATTTTCTCTTTGATAGTGTTCAGGCCATGATCCGCATTGATATGTCTGAATTCATGGAAAAGCACTCCGTCGCCAGGTTGATAGGCGCCCCTCCGGGTTATGTCGGCTATGAAGAGGGTGGGTATCTTACGGAAGCGGTGCGTAGGCGGCCCTATTCGGTCGTGCTTCTGGATGAGATTGAGAAGGCCCATCCGGATGTTTTCAATGTCCTGCTGCAGGTTCTGGATGATGGGCGGATGACCGATGGCAAGGGAAGGACTGTAAATTTTAAAAATACTATTCTGATCATGACCTCAAATCTGGGCAGTGACCTGATTCTTAAAATGGCAGAGGAGCACGCAGGGGTTGATAAGGTCCGCAATCAGATTGAAGAGCTTCTCCACCAGAAGTTTAAACCTGAGTTCTTGAATAGGGTGGATGAGACGATTATTTTTCATAGCCTGTCCAAAAAAGATATGGGCTCTATTATAGATATCCAGCTCCAGAGACTAATAGCTAGGCTGGAAGAGAGGAAATATAAACTTACAGTCACTGATGCCGCCAAGGCGTTCATAGTGGATGCAGGCTTTAATCCCTTGTTTGGGGCGCGTCCTTTGAAAAGGGCAATCCAGCGTTATCTCGAAGATCCTCTGGCTATGGAACTTTTAGGGGGCCGCTTTCTGGAGGGGGATCATATCCTGGTTGATGCCCGAGAGGGGAGTCTTTACTTCAGTACTTGAGTTTTGCCGGTAGTTATTGTTGCTCGTTAGGGCTTTATAAGGGGAAAGAGATGATGCAAGTCATTTCTTTCCCCTTTACCTTTTGGGTAGGATATGGTTGTTTTGCGTCGATACCTATTTATTTTGAGCGGCATAATAACACAATTCAGACTAAAAGAGACATGACATGAGCAGCGATTTGAATGAGTTGACAATAAACTATGAAGAGGATGGCATTCTTCTGGTAAAAGAATTGGACAAAGAAGTTTTATCAAAAGGGGCGTGGACGACAATCTTGTTCCGTTATCAAAACTGGAATAAGGGGAAGGATGAGTATAGTAAGGATATGTACACAATCCGTCGTTACCAGAAGCGAGAAGGTGAATATTTGCCAAAATCCAAGTTTAATATTTCGAGTCCAGAACAAGCTCAAAAGATAATAGCTGTCTTGCAAAAATGGATTAATAATTAATTAAGGGACGCGATATCTTTGTGTATGGCAGTGCGGTATATTTGTTTATTTTTATGTGTCGTTCATAGTGTGTCGTAACTTCCTGACTTATCGTGTTGTCGTGCTGGTAGCTGGAACGTATTCATGAATATCTCATTTTTTTGATTGACAAGGGTTAAATGATTGAGTAGTTTGCCGCGGTCGCCGGGTGCGTCACATTTGATGCGAGCCATCCGGGGAAAGCAGGAAGTGTCAGGGTAGTAAAACGAATGATTTGGGTAAGAAAGTTATTGACAGGTTGTTTTGATTTGGTTAAGTTACGAACTTCGTCGCGGCCTTGAGCTGTGCGGCAGTCTGGGAGGATGAGACGGCCGGGATGATCCTTGAAAACTGAATAGCAGCAAACAGCAAACGGGCCCAATGAATGCATTTATGCATTCTCTGGTATCTATGCTTCAGCGAGATACTGGGCAGTAAAGAAGTAACTGAGAAGTCAGTCACTGAGTAAAAACAACTGAGAAATCAGTTCAGGATATTAAACTGGAGAGTTTGATCCTGGCTCAGAACGAACGCTGG
>JAUSAB010000092.1 GCA_030653035.1 Desulfocapsaceae bacterium
GAATCTTTCGCATAGATAACCTCTCTTTCGGCATGGGACTCCTCTGAAGCTCACTTCAAAAAAAGTCCGTTCTACCAATTGGTTCTATGCGTCGCTACTCCCTAATACAGATGGCCGGATTCCCGTGGAATCACTGGCCGGAATGAAATGGAATCGGTGGCCGGATTCCCGTGGAATCACTGGCCGGTTTGGTGTGGAATATGCACACTGCTGGCGAACCAGACCGAGGTGTCGATCAGGAAAATTATAACGAGAGTGAATTGGATACCCCATTACCTTGATATTGGATCGTAGCAAAAACGCCCCTCATGCTGGTTGATGTCCCGCGAAGCGGGGACATCAACCAGCATGAGGGGCGGCGGCCACTGAAATATTTTCAGAGAAAGCTGCTCCCCGCCGTCTCTCTCTATGCGCTTGTTCGGTGCTCCTGAAATTAATTGGGAGCACCGAAAATATTAAAAGGAAACCCTTATTCCGGCATAAACATTATGGCTTGAATATTCTGCTTCCGTGGTATCGAACTCCGGATCAGCAGTTCCGAAATAGCGATATTTGACATCAAGGCTGACTTTTTCGTTTACAGCATAACTCACACCAACTCCAACCTGATAGGCAAATACCGTGTCATCCTCATTTGTATTTGGTAGACCTGATCCTGGTATATTCATGTCATTTATTTCAACCTTTGCCATCCCAATGCCGCCACTTATAAATGGGGTAAAGGCACTTGCATTTTTGAAATCATAGTAGCCATTTAGAAGAAGAGCAAGGCTCGATGTATCACCAGTTAAATCAACATTAACACCGAATAAACTTGCTTTGTCTAAGTCGTTTTTCTGGTATGCAATTTCCCCCTCGATCCTAGTGTTGTTAGCAAAAGCATATCCGGCGGCTACCCCAAGTGCCAACCCTGAATCAGATTCAAAATTTATGGTTATACCTGGCAAGGTGGAGTCAGTGAGATCGGAATCACTCGGTATTGCAATCCCTAAGTTGCCACTCACATATGGCCCTTCAGCACTGAATGCGATGGAAGAGATTGAGAGTGTCATTGCGCAGGCGGCGGTAATTAAAAATGTTTTTTTCATCTTTTTCTCCTTTCAAGTATTGGATATTGTCTTCAGTTTGTAGAGATTACAAAAAAATGGTCACATATGGGCAATTCGCTCACGTTCGCATTCTGCGCACCTCCTTTTTGAGGTTGATGGATGTTATTCCCACCGAACTCTTATTTACAAAAAACTTGAATGTTTTTTCTGCTTGAGGCTACAACGAAATTAGAGGGAATACAAATATGTATCAAGAGGAAGGAATACAGAGAAAAGCCTCTGCATTATTAGATTAAAAGGATTGTTTTACATAGATTTTTCTTCGTGTTTGTTATCTGCAGTTTTTTCTTGTATTTTCTCGATGTGAATAAATAAAAACAACTCAACACCAACCAGCTAAAGGCTGGTGGGTTAATCTCATATGCTGAAAGTACGAATACGGGTCTGCGAATTCCACGCCAATCCAGCCACCTGTATCAGGGGACAAATTCGCGTTTCGACTGAAACACTATCTTTTGTTTATCGAGTCATGCCGATCTCGAATCAGTTTCCATGCCTGAAATTCGGAGAGCTTCAGACGATACCTGGCGACATTGCCCTCGTGCAGGTTGCGCAAAGCGTCAAGGGCCATTTTATTAAAAACATCCCTATCATTTTCCGGGATATTTTGATTGGCAAACTGCCTGACATCTTCTAAAAATACATTCATGCCGTCACGAACCACCATCTGTACCACCTGAATCAAGGCCTCCCGATAGCGGATATGTAAAGGGTCAGGAGCGGCCATGGTTTGCGTGATAGCCAGATAGCGCTGGCATGAGCGTTCATAGGCCCAGGTGAACACATCCAGCAGCAGATCCACCTGATTAAATTCGTACACCCCCAGAGTTCCATCCACATAGGCCTGCACCGGCACATCGACAAATGAGAGAGGACACAGATTATTGCGAATCAATGGAAGATTGGCTCCCAACCGCGAGACACGCTTGTTGACATCCTCGAACGGCTGCAGATACGGCAGTTGCACCATCACGAAAAAGGCCTGTTCAAAGGGATCAGGGATTGCCTCGGCCTTCTGCAGCAACAGATGGAAACAGTCTTCCACAACCTGGGGCATGGCCGGCGGATGATACACTGACCCTGAAATATCAACTGGTCGGCGGCGCAATCGTCCGCTCGCGTTGTCGTCAGGGAGCAGATTCTCCGACAAAATGGCATGCAGATTGAGAAAGGTAAACGAATTAAACCCGACCTGATCGGCGTCATCCACCAGCAATTCGATGGCGGCCTTGTGATTCAGGATCATCTGGGTTTCCTGGATATCTTTGCCCGCTGCAACCTGTCCAAACTCAATCAAGTTTTGGGTATCGAGACGATTATAGGTATTTCCCTCCAGCCTGGAAGAGGCCCATGACAGATCAATCAGAAGTCGGTTCAGAATTTCTCGGGCATAGGTTCCGGCAGGACTTTGATCAAGCGGGGTGCGGCCCATTTCATGGAACCCAGCGCGCAAAGACGCGGGGAGATAGAAGGTAACACCGGGTTCATACTCCTCCAGAAATGCGCGCTGAAACCCAACCGGTTTGCGTTGCATCAAGGGCTGCCGCACAAGATCACGGATAATCCTTCCTTCCGACGAAACCGGAATATACTCTTCCGCAAACGATTTAAAAGCAGGGAGCATAGCGAACATCACACCCCCTTCCGGTGCAACTGGAACGTACGACTCCACAACAGCAGCTAATGATGGCTCAGGGGCAATGAGTTGGGCAGTGTTACCAGCAGGAGCAGGTTTATACACCAGGGCAATACTTTCACCTTGCGTGACGATGCGGCCATCCTCCACAAGTCGTTGCAGACGACGTTGCAATGTTCGCCTGTTGATATCAGGTAAATGAGAAGGCAATAATTTCTCAAGCGCTGAAATTCTTATTCCTTCAGGATGTTCAGTAATGACCCGTGCGATCAGGTCATATTCTTCTGCAGGCACAACCTGTGACATATTCACCACCCCTTACAAAATAATGCTACAACAAAGAGTTTCGTTGTTTGTTGTAAGCCGTGACACTAAAGCGTGACAGTCAAGTGTCACGCTTTAGTGTCACGCGTCAATATAATAACAAGGGTAAACTTGAAGACTTTAGCTTTTCATTCAGAAAACAGATACGTGCCAACAAACCATTCATCACAGCTCAAGGAACTGATAGATTCGGTTCATATCCAAACTTTCGCGGACAGTTGGGGCCAGTCAGTCGAACGCAGGGAAATTAGGGACCTCTCCCACATTCTTTCTTTATAAAATTTCGTTCCATAACTAATTAAAACTGGATAAGCCCCCTGCCCGCTCGGCATCAGATGGCTGCATGATCGTCATTGTCTGCTTCAGCAGCAAAAAATCCTTGCGAACATGCACAATTCGCTGTTTCCAGCGAATATCCAAGTTACTCTCTTGTATCGTGGACGTATCCAGTCAGAAAATGGCGGGACGTCGACCCGTTTTCAATCATCCTCAAAATCATAATCCATCATACCATCAGCTGCCAGATTGAGAAAAACGCCCATGGATTCGCTGAGGTTCCTGACAACCTGACTGTACGCCACTTTCTCCTCGATAGTTTTGGCCTTCGCCAACCCCTTAAGGGCTCCTGAAAGTTCGGTGGACATGCTGTCCATTATTTTCTCCGTTTCCATGATTCTTCCTCCTCAAATGGTTGTTGATTAAAACCTGTGTTTTTTCATCGGGACATCAGATACACTTCATGCACTTATCTGTCATGGCTATAGCAAAAGGGATACCACTGTGCGCCGATATCCACCCGTTCCGGCTCAATATATTTAATGCGCCGGAACAGATGCTTCCGGTAATTTCTCTGTGGGTAATTTCTTTTGCCCTTCCTTCTCACACTCGATATTTACAGAACACTCTCCTGCCTCACTGAAAACCGGAATTCCGTCCTGAGAACTCTGCCCTTGACGATTAAGATAAAGCAGCGGGTCAGCCTGGTAACATGCCTGTTGAATATAGTGAATAATCTGTTTTTCACCTTTGATGATAGAAAATCCTGATTGATTTTTTTCAAGCAAAACCGGAATAGAGTCGATTCCCAGCAATTTAAGCAAAATCTTGTTTAATTGCGGATCATAAGAAGCTGTCCGCTTCGTTCCCTTGAGATCAAAATTTTCAAGCTTTTCAATGGGATTAAAATGGAAATTACAACTGCTGCAGCTCTCCAGGGCCTGAATAACGTTTTTACAGTGGGGACAATCTGCTGAGAAGAAGAGGTATAATTCTTTCTGAGGATTTACGCAGGTTCGAGTTCCATAGGTGCCGCTGTTGATTGTTTGCTGCTTGGATAAAAGAGCGGTCGGGCCGTAACTCAACAGGGAGGAGATGAGTATGACACCGGAAAGTATGCTGATTCCGGCAATAAATTGTTTCCATCCAGCCAAAGTGTTTAACAACAGAACGATTGAAAACAAGATAAGACAATACGCACAAAGTGCATCGGCAACATAAATCTGATAAGCTATCAGGACACTTTCAACAGCTACTCCTGTGAGCAGGAAGAGCCTGGAGAGATCAATGAACAGGTTGCCCTTTCGGCGGGCCAGAAAAAAGAGCCAGCAGACAGTCTGAAAATAAAAAAATCCGACAAGATTAAAATATATGGGAGGGATAGTTATCAGGTTTTCAACGATCTTGCAGCCCTGGTTCAAACATGCCGCTTCCCCGCGGATGAGGATAACCAGAATCTGGATACCAATCAGGATGCTGGCGGCAAAGGAAATAAAGGAAATCAATTTGGAATTTCTTGCATTCATAGTGTCACTCACAGATTCAGTTCGCAACCATAATTCTTATGATCGAAGTCTTTCCAGGGCGTTACCGGCTTCAGGGGCCATCTGGATGAACGCTGATAAAGTTTGGCATGGGTATTCTTTGCAGGCGGCACAGTGGTCAACACCTTTTGCTGTACAGCATTTGCGGATTTCACACAAGTTTTCGCAATAAAAGAACTTCCGCCCCTGGGCCTTGCAGCCATCGCAGTTGATCTGCTCCGGTTTGATATCTGCAGCATAGAGGGCTGACCATTTCCGGGAAACTTCAGCTCGTTGACTGTTACTGTCTGCCTGGGTGGCAAGAAATCCTTCACATTTCGAACAATCCAGTCCGCAGTATGCGATCATGAGAATCTCCTTTTCAGGTTAAGTGAGTAGTATTCTTTTTTTTGCATGTCCGTAAAGAAATTTTTTTTAACAGGTGATATCAGTCGTGATATACAGAGCCGGCCGGTTTTGTCTGATTATCCCTTTCTTAAAATCACAGCCTTGCTCAAAGGGATTTTCGGGCATTCAACAAGTGTGAATCCAGCGCTCTGAGCAATCCTCAGCGTTTCTTCAAATGCCGTTTTTGAGACGTGGAATGGCGGTTCGACAACAAGAACTTGCCCGAGGGGGTGAAGCAGTGATCCTATCTCTTTAAAAAAAGCTTCTTGGTTTTGGACTTCGTGCACCATGTAAAAGGCGAGGACAAAGTCCACAACTTCGGAGACCGCGATTCTGTCTTTTTGGCATCTATGCAGGATGATACGTTTTTCAAGTTCCGTTCCTGCAATTTTGCCTTTGAGTTTTTGAAGCATTCCTTCCTGTAAATCTGAAGCAATAACCCGTCCGGATTCGCCAACCATTCGTGCAATTTCAACAGTAAAAAAACCCGGACCGCAACCCAAATCCAACACTGTCATGCCTTCTTTGACGTACGGCCCGAGTATTTTTTGCGGGTTCTGAAACCATCTTCGGAATCTGTTATCAAGACTGCCAGCCAGTTCAACCGGACATACGCGATATTTACCCTCGTCCATTTTTTTCCTTTCAAAGAGTCGCCAGAGCCGTATCAGCCGTTGTACGGCAGGGCGTTAGTCGCAATCTAATTGTCTTCTTGGTTGCTGTTACTTTGCAGGTTGTTAGCAATCCTCATAATTACCAAAAACAAAGGCCTCGAAGAATTGATCTGGTGTCATTCCCATATTACTATCACCCCTTTCAATAAAGGCTTTATCTTTGCATGTGACTTTTTCGTATTCTTGCGCATCGCCCCGGATGAGTAGCGCGTTGTTTGCGTCTACCTCAATCCATTTGATGTCCCGGAGTTTGATTTACCTTGATATTGGATCGTAGCAAAAGCGCTACTTCATCCGGGGCGATGTCCCGCGAAGCGGGGACATCGTAATATTCAGCGGCGCGGGTCACCGCGTCCGCTGAAACTTTTTGTTAGCTGATTTTCTTATAGATTTCTTTTCTATGGGCGACTTTTACAATCCATATCGTCAATTCATTGTCCTGAATTGAATAAACGATTCTGAAAATACCCTGTCGTATTCTATAGAGTTCTAGGCCAGTTAATTTCTCACTACCATTAGGACGCGGTTCACTCTTCAGATCTTCAATTCTTTTTAGAACCTTAGATAGGTAGGCCTGTGGGATAACTTTGAAGTCTTTCTCAACTGATTTCTTGAAGAAAATCTTATATTCTTCCATCTTTTCTCAATTTTTTTACCATTTGATCATAACTGATAAGTGGTTCGTTCTTACGCTCTTCAAAAGCAAGAATGTCTTCTGCATCTTCTGATAGCGCTTCCTTAACAGCTTGGTTGACTAAATCGGTAATTGATCGAGAAGTTTCTAATGCTTTTAATTTCAATGCCTTGTGAAGATCAGGGTCGAAATATATGGTTGCTCTTTTCGCTTGTGTAGACATAAAATCACCTCCTTTCATGACATTATAATGCTATAGCGACATGACGTCAATTAATGTAAAATGCTAACGTTGGCATAAGCGGTTGCCGGGCTGTTTCGGCAATCCGCCTTCATGCAGTATTGGAAAATATACCAAAATTTTCAGTCCTATCCTACTGAAGTTCTTAACTCTTTCACAATGTAAGTCAAACAAAGACTTGCCACCCAAGGCTCTGACATTTTTTTGTTAAAAAAGTCAAAAGGAGACCTGACTCCATACCTTATGACCCCATACCTTAAAACTACCGGTCATTTAATATACTGTCCCCGGAACTCCGGACTTTTATGCAGCAAATGGATGTCTGGTCGCGTGATCGACGTTGGCCCTTTGCAAGAGAAGAAAAAGGTCGGGTTACGGCAGATTGATATAAAATCTACCAAGAGACACACCGCTCTTCGAATACGCTCCAGAATGA
>JAUSAB010000094.1 GCA_030653035.1 Desulfocapsaceae bacterium
ATAATCGGCCCGAGCGCCACCAGCAGGATATTAAAGAACCAGGCGCTTGGCAGACTGAACCAGCCCAAGGCCTTATTCTTTCCACCAAAAAGCATTTCCCGATGTTTCCAGAGACACTGCAAGGTGCCGAAGGCCCAGCGGAACCGCTGTTTGGCAAAGGTCCTGATGGTTTCCGGGGCCTCAGTCCAGGCCACGGCCTTCGGGGCATAGCAGATTTTCAAACCACACCGGTGCATACTCAAGGTCAGGTCGGTATCCTCCGCCAGGGTATCGGTACTGATCCCACCTGCCGCAAAGACCGCGCTCTTCCTGAAAGCGCTGACCGCCCCCGGCACCACCGTAATGCAGTTCAGCAGATGATAGGCCCTCCGATCAAGATTAAATCCGCAGGTATATTCCAGGGACTGGAACTTGGCGACAATTTTCTTGGAATTACCAACCCTTGCCCGCCCTGAGACCGCGCCAACAGCAGGATCGGCAAATGGCCGGACAAGCTCGGCAATCGTATCGGACGCAAATTGGGTATCTGCATCCAGGTTGACCACAAGTTCATGACGAACCGCTTTAAATCCGTTCTTCAAGGCCGTAGCCTTACCAAGATTAATTTGCCGGATAAGCTGGATACGCCCGTCGCTTGCCGCCATCCTGGCGACGATCTGAGCAGTGTTGTCTTGGGAACCGTCATCAACCACCACCACCTCAATCTCGCCGGGATAGGTACTGTTCAACAGCGCCCGCAGGGTTTGCCCGATAACCTTTTCCTCATTATAGGCAGCGATCAGGACACTCACCGGCGGCCACGAATCAAAGGCAGAGGGCACTAACCCCGCATTGCCGGACCTTCGGCTCCAGATCGCCAAACCGGCGACGCTTAACGTTCTGAAAACAACCAGGGCAGTCGCCACGATCATGAATGCCCAGAAAAATTCCGTCACCGCATGGATGGCCTTAAAACCGCCCTCACTTATCACCCTGTTCATGGATCGCTCATTATGGGAAACCGGCGGCATCAACTGCACCATCGAGCTCCCAAGCATCGCCGACAGAGAAACAATTGTGTCCCCCCTGGCCCGCAAGTAATCGAGAATCCTGGGCAAGGCCTCGATCGTCTGGGTTCGGTCACCACCCGCATCATGGAGCAGCACAATATTTCCACCCTGCTGACGGCCAGCCTTGATGCTCTCAATCATGGCCGCAACCCCTGGCTTTGCCCAATCCTCGGGATCAATATCTTCGGTCACGGTGATATATCCCAATTTTTGGGCAAGTTTGATCGGGATCAGTTCTTCCGGGTCATGGGGGTTGGTGTCGGCGTTATAGGGCGGCCGGAAGAGGATGGTGGAATGATCGGTTATGGCCTCAACAAGACGCTGGGTTGCGTTAAATTCGAGATTAGCCCGCTCCTCTGAAACCAGGGCGATATTCGGATGGCTATAGGTGTGAACTCCCACCGTGTGCCCCTCACGAACGATACGCCGAACCAGATCAGGATATTTCTCCATGTTCGCACCCACCATGAAAAAAGTAGCGTTCACCTCTTTGTCCTTGAGGATATCAAGGATTTCCGGAGTCCACCTGGGATCAGGACCGTCATCAAAGGTGATGGCGACAGAATCCTTTGGCCCCCTGCCCTGATGAACGATGGTGAGATAATTGGGAAATTTTTCATAGCGTTCAAGCACCGGATCTTCGGGATCGGCCTCTTTATCCATCATAATCTGCCGCGCCCCGTCGGCACGTTCATCCGCTATGGTAATAAAATTCCCCCGACCTATATGGGCAATCGCGGATCCAGGCCTGATAGTCTCCAGAGAGGCAAGACCGTCGCGGGTGAGAAGCTTAGCGGAATCCATCTTCAGGACGTTCCAGATGCCGGGATCCTCCGTGCCCAGCCGCGATATAGCGACGCCGCCGACATTATACGATCTTCCGACCTTAAGCTGATTCAAAAAAGTCACCGCATCCAGAAACCAAAGGGTATGGGTGGCTCCGGAATCCTCATAGACAAAATGTGGATTATAGATGGGGGCCTCAAAATCACAGGAAGCGAGCGAGGAGTGGCCTGCCCGGCTCATCACGTCCTGAAAACGGACGGTCTCCGCCTCTTTTTCCCCTTCAGTCCAATCATAGCCATAAGAACCGAGGGCTATCACCCACTGTGCCGAGTCGCCATAGTCAGTAAGACTATCGAGCCAACCATCAAACCACTCCTCTGAGGCAATCGGTCCAGGCTGATCAGATTCGGAATTCTCATCATGCAGCATGGCAACAAAGCGGTCAACATGTTCGGCAAGGGCGTCAAGGTCAAGAACATTCAGATCCCTGCCCATGGGCACGCAAAGCCACAATTCCATAGCCTCGGCGTGGAGAGCCAAAGATATTTTATTCAACAACTCCGCCATAGCTGTACGATAGGAAGGATCGACCTGCTCCCATTCAACAATGACCCCGCCGGCCCCCATGGCCTTCAGATGATTTTTGAGGGCGGCGATAAATTGATCCTGCCTGGCAACCGGCCCGTTGATAAGCCCTTCAACCGCCTCAGGCTGCCAAGTCCCATCCGCTCCCATGTTGCGAAGAAGAGGCAGAAGAACAACCCCCCGTTCCTTCACCAGAGCCAGGATCTTCTGATCGGTAACAACCTTGAGTCCGCCACGACCATCTTCAACGGTCAGCCAGTCCGGACAAAGATGAGTCAAAATATCGGCATTGGCCTTGAGAGAATCAAAGCTGTTTGGATCCCAACTTTCATAAAAACCCAGCCGAATTTCTTGAACAGAAGCGAATTTTGGCCTCTGCTCTTTTTTTAAAGGCGATACAGCACCCACAGGACCGGCAATGAAGGGGAAGGTTACCAAACTGCCGCCCTTCCCCTTGGGGAGATTCAGCCTCAATGGCCCCTGTTCTTTTTTTAAAGATGCAGCAGCACCCGATTGACCGGCAATAAAGGGAAAGATCGCCGCGCTGCCGCTATTGACTTTGGCAAAATTCAGCCATAACGGCTTTGTTGACAGTTGTCTGATCTGGTGCTCCTCGATCTGGTGGGTCTTCAATCGGGACTTGAGCTGCTGCACCGCAGGCGGAAGGGTAAGCTGGGAAGGCAGGAACAAGGTCTGCGCGAACAGGATCACCCCAATAAAAAAGAGAAGCCCGGCAATAAACATGAAGAGCCGGAGCCTGGGCCAGCGTTTCCCACGCACATCCAAAAAGACAAAAGAGTCCATACTGGTGGAGCAGGGGAGGGAATAGCCCTTTGGATGGCAAGTGTTATTATCCGTCATTTGCATTCATCTCACATGCAAAACACCCAACCAGCCCCAGCCAGGATTTTCATGTTTCGGTTTATTCTATTAGCAGAGTGACGTTCGTACGGGGCCGTATATTCTATCAGCAGCATTATACGTCAATCACCGGGAAAAAGCTACCTGCCTGCCAAACCTGAAGGCCCTACAGGCAAACACACAAAATAGCTATCATCATGAAATTTTCTGCGGAGTTCAGTTGAAAGAACTAAAGCCGACCCCCCTTTGGGGAACCGGCTTTAGCATGCACTTATTTTCCAAAGACTACCAAACATACAAAAACAACAATTTCGGGATACCCTTCGGACAGTTGACCAAAAACAAGTTCTTTAACCAAGCAGTTAACAACCCTCGATAGCCGCTTTTTTTGCTGGTTTTTTCACTGCCTCATCGACCGCAGCTTTCACCTCTTCTTTACCTACGTCTTCTTTCCCTTCTTCTTTTGCAGCGCTCACGGCGCTGTCTTTACTACCACCTCAGCCACTTCCTGCTGGTTTCACTACTTTTTCAGCGCTACCTGCGCTGTCTTTACTGCCACCTCAGCCACTCCCGGCGGCATGCGCGCCTGGCAGGGAAACACCGCCGGCAGCAATCAACCCGGCCACACCCAGACCGGCCAGAAACTTCTTAAGATCCTTGTTTGCCATAGAAACCTCCTTTAAAAAAAGAAATGAAAGAAAAAAACACATAGAAAGAGACGATGCCTGCAAGTCCTTTCATAGAAAAATCTTATTTCTTCCCCTGTTCCTTGTCAAGAAAAGTATCAGCTCCCGTTATTTTAGGCTGAAGACTGAAGTGGACCAATCATCTCACACCTTCTCTTCCCCCAAAAACCTTCAATTGCAGGTCTCTCCACCAGAATCATTACTGATTTTCAAGAAATCATGGCAACACTGCGACTTTCCGGCCACAAGACAAGGGCGCTTATTACGGCATTATTGTGGCATTGTTGCAGGAAAGCATTATAATATATCAAATATTTTATGAAGTTGAAAAATCAACATAAACAGGAGCGTAATCATGAAAAAAACACTTTCTTTGGCGCTTATCATCTTACTCTGGCCCACATTCAGCTTCGCAGGTCGCCACGACTACCCTTCACGATACGGGAACGAGTCGCCACGATACTACCGTCAGTCTCCACCCTATTCGGGAGAGAGACACCACGGATATTATTCCCCTGGCCCCTATCATCACCACAATGACTGGATTTTGCCGCTGGCTATCGTCGGTACTGCCTTGGGCGTCATGGCGCTCTCGCAGCAATACCCTCCACCGACACCGCCGCCTCCCCAGAGAATGTGTCGTGATACGTATAATCATTATGATCAGTATGGTCGCTACACCTATTCCGAATATGTTGACCGGCCTTGCAATGATTAGAAAGGCCTTTGAAATCAGAAACATCAGGACATCCTATGCCAGACCGCCTCTCGACACCAAACACGGAGAGCTTCCGTTTATAAAGTGCAAAGCAATTTCCTTTATGGTATATTTATCAGCTTATTAATATTTATTTTTATTTCAACATGTTACCATATCAGGAGGTATGCTGTGTCTTCACGACTTTTCCCTTCCATTCTTTTTTGTACTCTCTTCTTTGCCGGTTGCGCCCCAGTCACGCAAAATCAGATGGCCGCCAAAGGCGTCACTCCCCTTGCCGCAAAGCAGATATTTGATCTGGTTTCGGGCAACTCCTTGCATATGGAGGCTATTGACCTTGATTCATACATGTACTTTCATCCGGACGGCACGATTTCGGGCCGCGCCGAATCGATGACCGCCGATGATACCGATAAAGGCGGATGGGATATCAACGGAGAGAACCAACTTTGTCTCAAATTCAAGGTCTGGTATTATGGTGAGATGAGATGTTATTCTGTTTTTCCTGATGGTGGAAAAAATAATTATGCACTCTTTCTCAATAATGGCGCCCTTGCCTACAATGCACAATCTTTAAGTGGTGATTCGGCGCATTTGTACAAAGCACCAGAATCAACTAAAAAAGACTCTTTTCTCCGAGAATCGCTGACCTCAGGAAAGACATCACCCTCTCCTGTTGCCGCTACAGTCCCCCAAACTGCTGCACCAACCAACAAGGCAGGTTATCTCCGGGAGTCCCTGGCCGCGGGATCGACTGCAACTACACAACACGAAGCGGAACCATCTGCCGCTGTTGATCAGAAAAACGAGAACACACCTGCCGCCACTGATGCGGAGGTTGAACACACCGTAAAATCTACGGCCAAAAACTGCCCGGGATGCAATCTGGAAAAAAGCGACCTCAGACAGGCTGACCTTGTAGGCGCTAACTTGAAAGGGACCAATCTGAAAGGAGCCGACCTAAGCCGCGCCAATCTGCGCCGCGCCAATCTTGAAGGGGCGAATCTCACCGGCGCCTTTCTGCTCAACACTAATCTGCCAGGCGCCAACCTGAAAGGGGCGAATCTCACCGATGCCGACCTTACTGGGGCCAATTTGACTAAAGCTGATTTTACCGGCGCCAAGACAAGTAACATGATCCTGACCAATGCTCATCTGGATGGCGTGCAAGGTCTGAAATAAACCCTATGAGTGCCGGTTTTGTTCATCTCCACGTTCACACCCAATACAGCTTGCTGGATGGGGCTATCCGTATTCCTGACCTTCTCGAGAAATGTCAGGAATACGGAATGGACAGCGTGGCCATCACCGATCACGGCGCTATGTACGGCGCGCTGGACTTTTACGTCAAGGCCAAAAAGGCCGGCATAAAGCCGATCATCGGGTGTGAGTTTTACATGACGCCCGGCAAGCGGACAGATCGAGAAAAGGGTTTTCACCTTGTGCTTCTGGCCATGGATTACACCGGCTACAAGAACCTGATGAAAATGGCCGGCATCGCCCAGTTTGAGGGATTTCACTATAAACCTCGCATCGACATGGAGACCCTTGTCGCCCATAACGAAGGTCTTATTGCCCTCACCGCCTGCCTCCACGGCCAGATCCCCTGGCTCATTGGCCAGAACGACCTGAACGGGGCCAAGAATAAGGCCAGAGAGTTCCTTGAGATCTTTGGCGACAGGCTTTATTTCGAACTCCAGGAAAATGGCATCCCCGAACAAACCCCCGTCAATAATGGGATGAAACAACTGGCAGCCGAGCTTGGAATCAAGACAGTGGCCACCAATGACTGCCATTATTTGAATAAGGATGACGCCCACGCCCATGAAGTCCTCCTCTGCATCCAGACCAACAACACCCTAACCGACTCCAAACGTTTCAAGTTTTCTTCCGACGAATTTTATTTCAAGTCACCGGCAGAGATGAAGAAAAGCTTTCATCATAGCCCGGAGGCCATTGCCGCCACCGTTGAGATCGCGGAGCGCTGCAATCTGGAAATAGAATTCGGCAACTACTACTTTCCTATCTTCCCGATCACAGAAGGAGAAACGCTCGAATCGATGTTCACCAAGACCTGTAAGGAAGGTCTGAAAGAACGGTTTACGGCCATGCGTAAGGCCGGGACATTGACTCCCGCCCTTGAAGAGCAGTATAAAAAACGGCTGGCCCTGGAGATTGATGTCATCAATACCATGGGTTTTCCCGGTTACTTCCTCATCGTTGCCGATTTTATCAACTGGGCCAAGGATCAGGGCATCCCGGTAGGTCCGGGCCGCGGCTCCGGCGCGGGCAGCCTTGCCGCCTACTGTATGCGGATCACCAACATCGACCCCATCCCTTATGGCCTCCTCTTCGAGCGTTTTCTCAATATCGAGCGCAAGTCCATGCCTGACTTTGACGTCGACTTTTGCCAGGAGCGGCGCGGAGAGGTTATAAAATACGTACAGAACAAATATGGCGGGGCATCCCATGTCGCTCAGATCCTGACCTACGGCACCATGAAGGCGCGGGGGGTGATCCGCGACGTGGGTCGGGCCATGGATATCCCCTATGGCGAGGTGGACAAGATCGCCAAACTGATCCCGGAAGAGTTGAAGATGACGATCAAGAAGGCCTTTGCCGATGAGCCTCGTCTTCAGGATGCCGCCAACCGGGACCCTAAAATTGCCGAACTACTGCGCGTGGCCCAAGCTCTTGAAGGTCTGGCCCGGCACACATCAACGCACGCGGCAGGAGTTGTCGTCTCACCCCAGCCGATGGTCGAGTTCCTTCCCACCTGCCGGGGCAAGGATGGGGAAACCCTGACTCAATATGACATGCAGCACACGGAGATGACCGGACTGATCAAGTTCGACTTCCTGGGTCTCAAGACCCTCACCGTTATTGACAAGGCGCTCAAGCACATCAAGGCTGACATCGGAACAGATCTGGATATTGACGCCATCCCAACGGATGACCTCAAGACCTTTGATCTGCTCTGTAAGGGCGACGCCCTAGGGGTCTTCCAGCTGGAGAGTTCCGGAATGCGTGAGCTGCTGGTCAAGATGGCACCCACCCAGTTCAGCGATCTGATTGCCCTTGTCGCCCTCTATCGTCCCGGTCCCTTGGAGTCTGGGATGGTCAATGATTTTGTCGAAACCAAGCATGGCCGCGCCACCGCCAATTACCCTTTGCCCCAGATCAAACCGGTGCTGGAGGAGACCTACGGGGTTATTGTCTATCAGGAACAGGTCATGCAGATCGCCAACATCCTGGCCAGTTACTCCTTAGGAGATGCCGACAACCTGCGCCGAGCCATGGGCAAGAAAAAGGCTGAGGTCATGGACAAGGAGAAGGTCAAGTTCATGGCTGGAGCCAAAAAGAATGGCATTCCCGAAGACAAGGCCGAATATATCTTTGACCTGATGGCCAAATTTGCAGGATATGGCTTCAACAAATCACACTCAGCCGCCTATGCCCTGATCTGCTATCAGACCGCCTATCTCAAGGCCCACTACCCTGCCCAATTCATGGCCGCTCTTCTTTCCTGCGACATGAACAACACCGACAAGATCGTTCTCTATATCAACGAGTGCCGGGAACACCAGATCGAGGTCCTACCGCCTGATATCAACGAATCGATCTACGATTTCAGCGTACGGGAAGATCGTGTCCGTTTTGGTCTGGCTGCCGTCAAAAATGTCGGCGGCGCTGCCCTTGAATCAATCATTCAGGAGCGAAATGATGGCGGGAAATACTCATCCCTTGAAGATTTTTGCAACCGGATCGACTCCCGGCGTGTCAACTCCAGGGTCATTGAAAGCCTGATCAAGGCGGGTGCTTTTGATTCACTGGGCTGCAAACGCTCCCAACTCTTCACTATCCTGCCCCAGGCAATGGAACAGGCCAAAGCGGCGCAGCGAGATCGACTGAGCGGCCAGATGTCTCTTTTTGCACTGGCACCAGACACCACCAAAAGAGAAATCATCGCCATCCCTCTTCCGGATATCCCTGAGTGGAACGAACTCGAAAGACTGGCCTTTGAAAAGGAGACCGTAGGTTTTTATATCACCGGTCACCCGTTGGACGATGCCATTCATGAGATCAGGACCGTTGTCGACACCGATATCGGCAAACTGGGGGAGTGGGGGGATGAGCAACCAGTCCGCGTCGGCGGCCTCATTCGCACCTGCAAACTGTTGAAGAGCAAAAAAGGGGATTCCATGGCCTTCATCACCCTGGAAGATGTTCTCGACTCAGTCGAAGTAGTGGTCTTCCCGGAGACTTATACCCGTACCTATCATCTGTTGTCCTCAACCGAGGCGGTGATCATCCAGGGAACGGTGCAGAAGGACGAGCGAGGCGCCAAGATCATCGCCGAGTCTATCGACCTTCTCCCTGAGGCCCGTGAAAAATATACCGAATCCATCAAGCTTGCGCTATCGGCTACGACTGTTACCAGGCAACGACTCGAGGCGCTGAAAAAAGTATGCTACCAGTTTCATGGCATGTGTCCCCTGCTGCTCACCCTCCATTTTCCAGGGCACGGCGAGGTGGACATCGAAATTCTCAAAGACCTTACTATCAGGCCATGTCGTGAATTTTCCGAGAAGGCCCAAGAGATTTTCGGCGCCCCATCGCTTTCTTTCAAGAAAAAACCGCTCATCGCGCCTTCCCGCAAAAAATGGGGCAAAGAAAAACAGCAGGTCGCCATCGCAAGCTAATATACTGATATCAATATGAGTAATTATTTTTTCTGGAAAAACTGGACTATCACCACCAGAATTGGCACTGTCATCTCTATTGGAATTATCACCAGCATTCTTATCATCGTCATAGGAGCAGTCACCTTTCTCAAAAAGGAATACCTTACCGCTTTTGGTAAACAGCAATACACCACGGCGCAGGCCTTTGGGATGTATATTGATGCCGACCTTGCCAACAAGCTGAAGGCGATAACAGCGGCGGCCAATGTCATGCCGCCGGAAATCCTGTTTGATTCCTCTTCCACCCAGAAATATCTCGCCACCCGGACGGGACTTATTACCATGCTTGACGATGGCCTGATGATCCTGACGGCAGATGGCCGAATCCTGGCCGAGTTGCCTTTGATTTTCCCAGAGACACTGAAAAAGGACTACTCTTCATTCCCGTTTTTTCAACAGGCTCAAAAGGCCGCCCGTCCGATTATTTCCGAACCTTTTTTCTCCCCAAAATCCGGCCATCGTCCCATAATCGAGTTCGTGGCCCCGATTCGTAACGCACAAGGCATCATTGCCGGTTATCTCTGTGGCGGTCTTTCCTTAAATGGCGATAACGCCCTGGGCAATATCGCCCAACGCAAGGTGGGAGAGAACGGCTATTTTTATGTGTACTCCAAAGACCGCACCATTCTCATCCATCACGACACCACCCGAATGATGCACAAGGATGTCCCTGTCGGCGTCAATCGTCTCTTTGATCTGGCGCTCCAAGGCTTTGAGGGAAGCGGAGAAACCACAAATTCCAAAGGTCTGAATTTCATGGCCTCTTTTCAACACCTCCAGGAGGCTCCGTGGATTCTGGCGGCCAATCTCCCTATGGAAGAAGTGCTGGCGCCTTTTTATACTACCCAACGCATGATCATATTGACGATTACCATCTGCGGTCTTGGTGTCCTTCTTATCAGTTGGTGGGCTTTGTTTCGTTTCATGACCCCCCTGTACTGTTTTATCGATCACATGAAAGTATGCGGGGGAGACGGAGTTCCTTTCGCCCACGATAGCGGCCCCGAGTTGACGCTCCTGACCACCATGTTTAACCAGATGCTGGCGCGGATGAAAGAGAGTCAGGCTGAGCTTGTTGCCAATGAAGAATTGCAGCGGACCCTGCTTAACGCCTCACCAGATATCATTTGCTTCAAGGACAATCAGGGACGCTGGCTGCTGGCCAACGAGGCCATCCTTACTCTGTTTCAACTTAACGGCGTTCCGTATCAGGGGAAAAAAGATGCAGAGCTGGCCGCGTACAACCCTGCTTGCCATAATGCCTTTCTGGCCTGTGAGCTGACCGATGAAAAGACCTGGGAGCATAGGGGCATTCTGATATCAGAGGAAACAATTCCGACACCTGACCAGGAAAACAGAATCTTGGAAGTAATCAAAAGCCCACTGTTTCATCCAGACGGCAGACGCAAAGCCCTCGTGGTTATCGGCCGTGACATTACGGCCAGAAAAAAGAATGAGGAAAGCCTCCGCAAACTCTCCAAGGCAGTGGAGCAAAGTCCGGTCAGTATTGTCATCACCGACATCGAGGGCAATATTGAATTTGTCAATCCACAATTTACCAAGATCACCGGCTTCACCTTTGCAGAGGCCCTGGGGAAAAATCCGCGGATACTTAAGACCGACAAGACTTGTTCCGACGTCTATGCCCAGCTTTGGAAGACCATCAGCACCGGCAGGACATGGGAAGGTGAATTTTGTAACCAGAAGAAGAATGGTGAACAGTTCATTGAACACGCGATCATTTCTCCCATCTTCAACCAGAACAGCGAGATCACCCATTACATGGCGATCAAAGAGGATATCACCGCCAGAAAGCTTTCCGAGGAGATCATCTGGCGGCAGGCCAACTTTGACAACCTGACCCAGCTCCCCAACCGCAGATTGTTCCTCTACCGTTTACAAAATGCTATCCCCTATACCAATAGGAACAAATCTTCTCTTGCCCTACTGTTTCTTGATCTGGATCGTTTCAAAGAGGTCAATGACTCCCTAGGGCATGACTATGGGGATCTTCTCCTCATTGAGGCAGCGCGACGAATCCAAGCCTGCGTTCGTAAGACAGACACTGTGGCCCGCTTTGGCGGTGATGAATTTGTCCTGATGCTCACCAACATCAAACTTGATGTGGACATTGGCAAGGTTACGACAAAGATCCTTGATGCCCTGAGTAAACCTTTTCATCTCAACAATGAAACAGCCTTTGTCTCCGCCAGCATTGGAGTGACTACCTGCCCGGAAGATTCGACCGACATCAATACACTTTTGAAAAATGCTGATCGGGCAATGTATCTGGCCAAAGGCGCTGGGCGAAATTGCTGGCGATTTTTCTCGGATGTCGGTGCGGCCGACATCCAAAAAGAAAAGGAACACCATGTGGAAATCTAAAGATGTCTATTTTCTTTCCGGCAGTACCGGCATCCTTGCCGAGGATCTCGGCAAGTCACTGCTCTGTCAGTTCCCTGAGATCAGTTTTAATGAGGAAAAGCTCCCTTTCATCCGGACGGAACAAGACGCCTGGAACGCCCTAGAGCATATTCTCGAACAATCGTCAGGCCGTCATCCCTTGGTTTTTTCAACCATCATGAACCCCGACTTGATCGCCATTCTGGATGCGCCCGAGATTGAATTTTTTAATATCTGTGACACCTATCTTACCCGGCTGGAAGAACTTCTGGAGGCAAAACCCCTGCGCGAATCGGGGTTTTCCAGGCATCTCGATGAAACCACCATGGCCCAGCGTGTCTCGGCCATTCAGTATTGTATTTCTCATGACGATGGCTCCTCGACCAAGGATTACGACGAGGCAGAGGTCATTCTGCTCGGGGTCTCCCGTTCAGGAAAAACTCCGGTTTCAGTCTATCTGGCCACCCAGATGGGGATCAAGACCGCCAACTACCCACTCGTCTGTGATGATCTGAACGTCTATCGTCTGCCGGCAGATATTGTCAGGAATAAAAAACGGGTTATCGCCCTCTCGACTACCCCCGAGATCCTGCATCATATCCGGGAAAAACGGTACAAAGGCAGCTCATACGCCAAACTTTCCACCTGCGTCAATGAGATCAATCAGGCCCATCAGATCTTTCTTCAATATGAGATTCCGATTATCATGTCTGACGGCAGATCCATTGAAGAGACGGCAACCCAGGTTGCTCAGGAATTGGCTCTCAAGAAAAAGCTCCATCTGCACACGAAAAAGAAAGGTTGAAGAAAGATTCGTCCCCGTGTCCCATTGCCTCATTTAATAAAAACTCAGGTTTTCCCATGGTTGATTATTCAAAGTTAGATTGTCCCCAAATCCTCTCGCATATCTTTTACCCGCAGCAGGAAGCGGTCACCCCCCTGCCGCCTGGGGCCTGCGATCTTAATTTTGAGATGGAGCCTGGGGTGCGCATCGGCTGCCGTTTTTATCTCGTGGACAAGGACGCTCCCTGCATCCTCTACTTTCATGGTAATGGCGAGACGGTCGGCGACCATGACACCATTGGCCCGCTGTATAATGAGGTTGGCATCAACCTGCTGGTGACTGATTATCGTGGATATGGCTGGAGCAGCGGCCAGCCCAGTGTCGCTGCCATGTTCAGTGATGGAGATATCCTATGGCACGAGGCCAGGAAGTGGCTGCGCGAAAATGGGTACACCGGTGCCCTCTTCCTCATGGGAAGATCGCTGGGATCAGCCTGCGCCATTGATCTTGCCGCAAAATTTTCCGATGAGATCAAGGGGCTCATCATTGAAAGCGGATTTGCCGACACCCTGCCCCTGGCGCAATCCCTGGGCTTGAATTTAAACGATTTTGAGATTACAGAAGAAGAGTGTTTTAATAACAGCGCCAAGATCGCCCTGGTCACCAGGCCCACGTTTATCCTCCATGGCGCCCGCGACGAATTGATTCCCGCGGTTGAGGCGGAGAAACTGCAATCATTCTGCGGGGCCAAGAACAAGGAATTTCAGGTTGTCCCCGGGGCAGATCATAACTCAATCATCGCGGTGGCGGGCAGACTCTACTTTCAGGCAATCAAACAGTTCATCGACAAAATCACCGGAGTCTCATCCTGGCGTAAAAGACGAAAAGCAACTAAACAAGAAGGAACAGGCTGTTGAAATTGGAGGGAATTCGGTTGACGACCGAAGACCAAATGGTAAAAAATATCAAAGATCCCGACATGTTGTATGATCACATATTTTTTATCCCTAAAAACCTTCAGTCTTCAGTCTAACCACCTGTGTAATCATTAGTTTTTCATGCAAAAACAGATGCCGAAATATATCATTCAACCATTCCTGGCGTTCCTGGCGCTGTTCTTTTGTATGAGCCTGAGCACCTGTGCTCCAGACGTTCCTGAACATGTCCTGCCCACAACAAAAATCGAACAATGCCCAACGACGCCAATCAAACCGGAGCCCACTCCCAGCAAGCCGGTGCCACCACCGCAACCCCTCGCCGACCCTGAAATAGCGGCTGATCCCATGGTATTGCGAGTGGGAGTTTTCCTGGACGTGCCGCCATTTATTTATAAAAAAGACGACAAGATACAAGGACTAGAGGCAGATCTCGCCCAGCAGTTGGGGACATTTTCCGGCAAGACCGTACAATTTGTCAAGGTGCTGGAAAAAAGGGCGACTGAGGCCCTGACGGAAGGGTATATTGACATTATCATGTCCGGACGGAAAATCAAAGCCAACGAAGACTGCAACGTCATCTTCAGTGAGCCGTACCTGCGTGGCGGCCAGATCCTGCTTGTCAGGTCTCGAGATACCGCCCTCTTTTCTACAGGGATCTACAACCTGGAAAATTCCGGATTTAGCGTGGGTGTTATCCAGGGAAGCGCCGGCGAAATCTTTCTCACCAAGAACATTCATGGCGTCCGAATCATGCGCTTTCAAAAGGTCGATGCCGCAATTCAGGCCTTAACGCATAAAAAAATTGATCTTTTTCTCCATGACGCGCCGACGATCTGCTATTACGCCGCGGCCACCAAGCCGACGGGGCTGACCCCTCTCCTGACCCTGGTGACCGAAGAATTTCTGGGTTGGGAGATGAGAAAAGAAGACGAGAAACTGAGGCAACAGGCCAATCATTTTATCCAGCAAAGCAAGGCGGACGGCCAGCTGCAGAAGACCATCAAACAATGGATCCCCAACCTGTAATCACCTGGAATTATGTAACCCCGATGAACGGGATAAGTACCTTCACGAAATTCGTTTCAAAAAAACAAGAAACGAATTCCTAATGTACTAAAATTATGTACAAAGAGTCTCTTATGAAAAAGAAAGAACAAAAACGGAGTGACTATCTTTCCTGGGATGAGTACTTCATGGCGGTAGCCCTCCTGTCGGCCCAGCGCAGTAAAGATCCAAACACCCAGGTAGGCGCCTGTGTGGCTAATGAACAGAACAAGATTGTCGGCGTCGGCTATAACGGCTTTCCGTGGGGATGTTCTGATGACGAGTTGCCCTGGGCCCGCGAAGGGACATTTCTGGACACCAAATACCCTTACGTGTGTCACGCGGAGGTCAATGCCGTCCTCAACTCCATTACCTATAACCTCAATAATTGCCGCATCTATGTGGGACTCTTCCCCTGCAACGAATGCACCAAGGTGATTATCCAGGCTGGGATTAAAGAGATTATCTATATGTCGGATAAGTACAAGTATACCGATACGGTGCGGGCCGCCAAGATGATGCTTGATCGGGCCGGGATCAGTTACCGACAGTTTGCGAGCACAAGAGAGACAATTTGCATTGATCTTGCCCACTTGCCAAGTGCCAACTAAGAACTACTCGGGCTGAAGGCTGAAGAATAAAATCTCAGGCACCACAAGTCAACATCTCAAAGAACCCCGGCATTTTTTTGTTCGTGCATTATTTGTCCCTAAAGACCTGAGCAGTAAATGTAGATGGGCAGGTAAGCAGAACTAAGTGGAGACTCCGAAGGCCGACAGGCCGTGCCCATCCTTTCTTTTGGTGGCCCCAGACATGATGGGCACGCTTCGCTTTGTCCATCGGCTCCAGGCTTATGAAAACGGCCACCTGATTTTCTCACCCTCGTTCCCATGCGCCGCATGGGAACGAGGGTGAGATGCGGCGCATCTATACTGCCCGGTGAATCAGCCAACCAATTTGAAGTGTTTCCACACTGCGTTCCTATTTGACGGGTACACTCACTTATACCAACCTTCCCCTCATCGATCTCCTCCGCCAGTAATGGCAGGGAGAAACATGGGCCAAGGGAATTTTTTACTGAAAATAGCGGTCACGGAAACATCTGCGATTACATTGCTATCGGTTCGGGAGGCGGTGGTCAGTCCATCGTTCCAGTTGACAAAGCGATAATTTGTGGCTGGAACCGCGGTCACGGCTGTGCCGCTGGCTCCGTGGTTGACCGTCTGTGGTGTGGTTCCGGTAATGCTCCCGTTTGCACCAGCAGCATAGATTAAGGTGTAGGTGTTGATGGCAAAGTTGGCGGTCACGAAAATATTCACCGTTACATTGCTATCGGTTCGAAAGGCGGTGGTCAGACCATCGCTCCAGTTGACAAAGTGATAATTTGTGGCTGGAACTGCGGTCACGGCTGTGCCACTGGCTCCGTGGTTGACCGTCTGCGGTGTGGTTCCGGTGATGCTCCCGTTTGCACCGGCGGTATAGGTTAAGGTGTAGGTGTTAGTGCCAGCAAAGTTGGCGGTTACAGAAATATCTGCGGTTACATTGCTATCGGTTCGGGGGTTGGTTGTACTGCCATCGCTCCACTGGACAAAGTGATACCCTGTGGCTGGAACTGCGGTCACGGCTGTGCCGCTATCTCCGCGGTTGACTGTCTGCGGTGTGGTTCCGGTGATGCTCCCGTTTGCACCGGCGGTATAGGTTAAGGTGTAGGGGTCGTTAGTGCCAGTAGCAAAGTTGGCGGTCACGGAAATATCCGCAGTCACATTGCTATCGATTCGGGAGGCGGTGGTCACTCCATCGCTCCAGTTGACAAAGTGATATCCTGTGGCTGGAACTGCGGTCACGGTTGTGCCGCTGGCTCCGTGGTTGACTGTCTGTGATGTTGTTCCAGTGATGCTCCCGTTTGCACCGGCGGTATAGGATAAGGTGTAGGTATAGGTGTTGATGGCAAAGTTGGCGCTTACGGAAATATCCGCGGTCACATTGCTATCGGTTCGGGAGGCGGTGGTCAGTCCATCGCTCCAGTTGACAAAATGATAACCTGTGGCTGGAACCGCGGTCACGGCTGTGCCGATCCCACCGTGGTTGACCGTCTGTGGTGTGGCTCCAGTGATGCTCCCGTTTGTACCGGCGGCATAGGTTAAGGTATAGGTGTTGATTGCAATAAATCCGCCAGAATGTTTAGCGTTGTAATTGTTGAAATATCGCCAGGGGCCATATTTCTGATAAGGGTTACTGGCAAGGTTATACTCAATGCGGCACCGCCATTTGTAATTTTTATTGGTAAGCAGACCACTGATATCTTCATTCAGGGCAACACCAGTTCCCAGATCGGTAAATGCAGCCTGTTGGCCCGAGGCCATAACCGAATTGGTAATAGATGTGCCGGAACTACTGAAAGGCACTCCATTCTCTTTAACCTCATAGACCAATTTGCCCTTGGCTCGACCGAAGGGACTGCGGGCAAACTGGCTCAATCGAACTTCTCCGTCAACACCACTGTTCCCGCCAGCGCTTATGTGCTGAATCGTGCCGGGTTCATACTGTTGTGTTGACGCACGAAGTCCGGTTCCACCATTACCAAGATAGACAAAGGCACGGCCTTCACTCGCTTGACCATTATCATAGAAAGGTGCCCCGACGATGACATCGGAATAGCCATCGCCATTGACATCGCCAGCCGTGGACACTGAAACACCAAAATACGCATACGTCTGATCACTCTCCGCAGTCCAGGCGGCGCTGGTGGCAAGACCAGTCGCCGAGCCATGATAGACAAAGGCACGGCCTTCATCCGTTTCACCGTTATCATAGTTATATGCCCCGACAATGACATCGGAATAGCCATCGCCATTGACATCGCCGACCGTCGACACAGAAGAACCAAAATACGCACTCGCCTGATTACTCTCCGCAGTCCAGGCGGCGGCGCTGGCAAGACCAGTTGCCGAGCCATGATAGACAAAGGCACGGCCTTCATTCGCTTCAACGTTATCATAGTAATCTGCCCCAACGATGACATCGGAATAGCCATCGCCATTGACATCGCCAGCCGTGGACACAGATCTACCAAAATACGCACTCGCCTGATTACTCTCCGCAGTCCAGGCGGCGTCACTGGCAAGACCAGCCGCCGAGCCATGATAGACAAAGGCACGGCCTTCATTCGCTTCAACGTTATCATAGTAATATGCCCCAATGATGACATCGGAATAGCCATCTCCATTGACATCGCCAGCCGTGGATACAGAATAACCAAAAAATGCATCAGACTGGTCACTCTCTGCATTCCAGGCGGCGGTGGCACCAAGGCCAGTCGCCGAGCCATGATAGACAAAGGCACGGCCTTCATCCGTTTCACCATCATCATAGTAATGTGCCCCGACGATGACATCGGAATAACCATCGCCATTGACATCGCCAGCCGTGGAAACAGAATGACCAAACCACGCATCTGACTGGTCACTCTCTGCAGTCCAGGCGGCTGTGGGGGCAAGGCCAGTCGCCGAGCCATGATAGACATAGGCACGGCCTTCATCCGTTTCACCATTATCATAGAACATTGCCCCGACAATGACATCGGAATAGCCATCGCCATTGACATCGCCAGCCGTGGAAACTGAAATACCAAAATACGCATACGCCTGATCACTCTCCGTAAACCAGGCGGCGGTGGTGGCAAGACCAGTCGCAGAGCCAAGATAGACAAAGGCACGGCCTTCTTCCGTTTGACCGTTATCATAGCCATACGCCCCGACGATGACATCGGAATAGCCATCACCATTGACATCGCCAGCCGTGGACACTGAATGACCAGAATACGCATACTCCTGATCACTCTCCGCAGTCCAGGCGGCGGTGGCGGCAAGACCAGTCGCCGAGCCATGATAGACAAAGGCACGACCTTCATCTATTTGACCGTTATCATAGGAATATGCCCCGACGATGACATCGGAATAGCCATCGCCATTGACATCCCCGGCCGTGGACACAGAATAACCAAAATACGCATCCGCCTGATCACTCTCCGCAGCCCAAGCAGCGGAGCTGGCAAGACCAGTCGACGAGCCATGATAGACAAAGGCATGGCCTTCATTCGCTTCACCGTTATCATAGTTATATGCCCCGACGATGACATCGGAATAGCCATCGCCATTGACATCCCCGGCCGTGGACACAGACCAACCAAAATACGCACCCGCCTGATCACTCTCCGCAGTCCAGGCGGCGGTGGGGGCAAGACCAGTCGACGAGCCATGATAGACAAAGGCACGGCCTTCATCCGCTTGGCCGTTATCATAGCGATATGCCCCGACGATGACATCGGAATAGCCATCGCCATTGACATCGCCAGCCGT
>JAUSAB010000100.1 GCA_030653035.1 Desulfocapsaceae bacterium
CAAACAGTTCCTGTCTTAAAATTCAAGTTTCTACTTTATGGCATGACACATGCTCGCCAAAACAAATATTTACAGGCAAGAACCATCGAACCTTAAGTTGCAAACTTCTACCGATAGACCAATCGAGACATAGAAAAAAAAACGGCATAAACTTTTTACAAATTCAGGAACTGTCAAACTTTGAGAGTCCACCGGCAGAGCCGGTGGTTTACCTATTTTTTATTAAATAAAACACCAACCTTTATTTTATCTTCTCTCTTTTATGGTCTATTCTTGGTAATCCCTGGCAAAAACATCGGCCAGTGGAATTTCTTCTCAAAAGTAGCGATGCAGCTTTTATTGGCACTCATCGTTACACTCAGGGGATTAAGTCTACCGGAACAATCACCACTCCAACCAACAAAGGAAAATCCAGCATCAGCGGTGGCGGTCAAAGCGACACTCGCTCCAACGCTATATGCCTCAGAACAATCGGCGCCGCAATCAATCCCGGCTGGATTGCTCGTCACCTTCCCTGTGCCGCTTCCCCCTTTATTGATTACCAGCAAAGCCCCGGGGATTGCCGTGAAATCCACCGTTGTTGTCTCAGGAATCACAAGAGAAACAGGTGCTTCCTGAATTGTGTTGACTGGATGTTCCGCCCCAACAATATAGGAATCAAACGGGACGTTGCGGATCACAAAATAGCCTTGGCTATTGGTAATCCCTGAATTCACAGACTCGCCCGTCGTTTTGGTCAGGGTCACTGTCGTGTTGGCCAACCCGCTGCCATCGGCAAATTTCACATACCCGGAAATATTACCCTTGGTGGTGTCTATGCCAATGATTTGCGGTTCAGAGTATTGAGCCGCCGTGTCAACGGCATAGATGGAGTAAAAATAATACTTGCCAACCGTTACCCCTGTATCGGTAAAACTCTGGGCTGTTCCCTCATATACCATTGTTCCATCCGTGGGGGAAGCGGGCGCACTGTCTTCTTTGCGCACGATCTGCACCTTGGAAAAATTCGGGTGCACGGGGTTTTCCCAATTGAGAGCCACACTATTTTCGCTAGTAAACAACCCTGTAAAATAATTGGGCGCGCCAACTGCGGTCGCGACCGTTTCCGTTGCGCTGGGCGCGTAAGTGGTTCCTTTTGTCACCCTGCGGACATTGGTATCACTGTTACCTCGCCCCACATAGAACATCACTTTCTCCACGCTGTTTTCAACATAGGTCTGATCATCATAACCAATGCTGGTCAGCGTTCCGTCAGCATTAGGGATATTGACATAAATATCCAGCAGCGGCGTCGAAGACTCCTTGGTTGCCTCGATGCGATACTGGCCATCCACCGGCAGATACAGTTTGTACATCGTGCCGCCCAGTCGGATAAACTGCACGGCCTGGCCTGGTGTAAGCTCACCCTCCGAGAGGAGATTGAGCTTTGCGCCCGTGTCTTTATTGAAAACTCCGGTGACCGCTCCACCCACCACCAACACCTCAATATGGCCGGTTGCGGCGACACCTTCAACCTGCTTTGGCTGGATGTCTGATTTGGGGGTAGCGGCAACCTTGGCAATGGTAGGACTTAACGCCATAGATGGGACTGTGGGGTCAGTGTTGTAGATGTGTTGGGAATCATCCGAATCGTGCATAAAAGTCGCATTCATGATGTCATTAATTTTATATTTGATCCATAGTTGATTGCTTGAAGAAGATCGCCTATGAATCACATTATTACCCTGACTAAACGATAGTTTAGGGTCAAAATAATTATGTATATACAACTCTAAGTAAGGTTGAAATCCTTCTTTGATTGATCTTTCCAGAGGAAAATTATTATCCCAGATCATATACCTCACATGACTATTCCATATAATAGCAGAAGTTATTGCTACTTGATGCCCAACATCTAAACCCTCCTTTTCTAGCCTAAAGCTGCATGACAAAGGATTTCCACTTTTAAGATGTTTTTCTAATTCTGACATGTTTTCCGTACTAAAAATATATAAACCACCTTTATTGCCTGCTCCAATCCAATTATCATCGAGAGTAGTAGCAAATAAAGGCTGAGCAACAAAATAGTACATTATTTTTTTGGCTGATTCAGCATTCCATATGTAGGTATCAGAATCTAAGTATATTGTCTTACCTGCAAATGGTTTGTAAGGAGTAAAAACTTGTTGATTGTCTGTGTCCCAGTGATTAACAAGAGCTGTGCTCCAACCAAATTCACTTGTATCTTTCGCTCCCCACTGGTTAGTATCGTCTTGGTGTGTGAAATTAGCTATTGCTGAATTAGTTAATCCATAACAAAGGCCCATAGTTTTAAGGCTTAAACTATCAGTTATATCCCAACCTATAGCAAGCCAAAATCCTGGTCTGTTACCGCTAAATAAGGGTATCGAATTCGCTATTTTTTCTGCATAATTGTACACAGACGTTTTAGAGCTAACAAATCCCCAAGACCCATTCGCAAACTTCCATGCATGTTGCCCCACATCAAAGGTCGTTCCATAAAATGAGAACCCCCCGGGGCCATTTTCTATATTGCTACATGTGCCATTAGCAGGGCAATATTGAAGGATTCCATCTTCAAAGAATGCCGATCTTGCTCCGACTTTTTTTACCTTGAATTCCAGTGTGTATTTTACAAAGTTTGGCTTAACCGTACTATCTTCACAGGTATATTCGTTTTTGGCTGCAGTTGTAACAACTACACCATTGCCGTCAACTATCCGAAACGTTCCATTATCGCAAAGACCAATGTCCCTTACCCCATTCGCGACAAGATCTATGTCAATTTTCAGTCGGTCAGAAGAAGTATGGGTATTGTACATATTCAAATCCCCGCCCGCGCTTATTTTGTCTTGCGGCATGGCGGGGGTGGTGGCGGAAACGGCGTCCGAAGGAGTGGCCCATCCAGTTGCCAGGCTTGAGCAGTTGGCGGTGGCATCGCCGGAGACGACTTTGTAATAGTAGGTGGTGCTGGGGGCCAGGCTGGTTTCATTGTCAACATGGCTGGTGTTGCTCCCACAATACACCTGGTGAGCAAATGGCCCCGCTGCCGTATCCGCCCGATACAGGGCATAAATCGCCGCCCCATTGATGCTGCTCCAACTGAGATTGACCTTGTTGTAGGCAGAGGGGGTAGCGGCGAGGTTGTAAGAGCCGGGGGATTGATTAGGAATCTCTATTGAAGCAGAATCAATACCGCCGTAAAAACGGGATGAAGATCCGCCGCCATTGTACCATTGATGCATCGACAAATAGTGCGGGGAGTTATTAAAATTTAATTTTTTTTGTACAGGAGCTGCTCCAATTAAAACTCCATCAATATAGAGCGTTGTTGTAACCTCGGTGGTTACAACTTCCACATTATGCCAAGCCCCATCACTAATATCTGCTTCAGGTGTTAAGACATTGCTATGATCGGCAACTAACCTGCCAGAATCATTTACAAATAAAGACAAAAAATCCGCCGTGCTATTATCACCGATTGACCATACCGCTGCCCAGCCCCATATGTCATTATTCGCATTCTGCCATTTAATTCTGGCCTGAAAAACAAGAGAACTCCCTGTAAAGTTAGGCAAGGTCACCCAATCTTTCATATCATAAAAGCCGCTATTATTGGCGTTATTGAATTGAAGATATTTGCCACCATTTATATCAAGACAGGTAGTTCCGTGTATTACACCATGTCGCCCGTTGCCGGAACTGTCTGTTGCTGTGCAATCGTCAAAATTATAACTGCCCCAAATTTCAGAAGATGCCTGAGCTTGGTTACTACCTATTTCTAAAAACAAACAAACAACAACTGTCAAGAAAGCAATAGAACCGTATCGGGAATACATCGCAGACGCTATTCTGGCCAAAGCAACTTCCCACCCCCAATCTAATTCATTCAAAAAACTTGCATGTTTTCCACACACCTGAAAGGGAGCGCATTGCTCGTTATCCCCGACAAGAGCCCCCCCAGACACTTCATTTTTTTGCAACACACCCCTCATTTTCCTCTCCTTTTTGATTATAATCCGTTACTTTCCCACCAAACCTTTCCCTCAATTTCTCAAGCCACAGCCATTCAACCTTGCAAAAACACAACATCACGTAGCGCAACCCGCAAGAAGCAACAGCCGCCAAAAAGGCCTTCACGCCCTCCATGACAGGCAACCCAACTGAGCAATTCTATTCCTTCTTTTTAATTTTCGGAGACAACTCCAAGACGGGGCAGATGTCAACACGAGGTTTCCTATAGGACAACCCGTAGCCTGGATGAAGCGAAGCGCAATCCAGGAAATTTAACCCCGTGGCGATACCGGCCCCGGATTCCGCTGACGCTCCATCCAGGCTACAACTCCAATTTGTTCAATCTCGTTCCCATGCGGCGCAGGGGAACGCAGAGCGGATGCGCCCCGTCTCGATGTTCAATCTGTGTCAACAACACCCTCGGGTTCTGATGCACTCCACCCTGGCATATGCCTAAAAAAGAGCGCCTTGGCACGATGCAGGACAAAAAAGAGTTATACAGACGAGCCTCTTGCAAAATGACGGATTATGCCCAACAACTGTCATTCCCGCGTAGGCGGGAATCCATAACACACTGAATTTACGAAAATGGATTCCCGATAAAAACACTCGGGAATGACATATAGTTCATTTTGCAAGAGGCTCAGACTCCGTGAGATTTTTTATGCCTGACAGGAGTGTCCTGAAACTATGCGAGCAATTGGCATCCAAACTCAAATAAGGTGCGATAGCGCGGGAACCTGCAATTTTATCATAAGCATTTTTGGTCAACCTGAAGAGTTCTTCCGCCGGGTTGCCTAATGCATCTGGATCGCGGAATTTCTTCCATTGCTGCTGTTTCTTGAGCCCTGTGAGACCAAGCCCTAGTTCTACAGCAGCAAGATCTCCTAAATAGAAGCTCTCCAACTCCCGACAGGCAACGCGGACCAATACCCCCTCCTTTCCTGCTTCGCGGCAGAGGTTTGCCAGCTTGGCTTTTATTGCTTTACAATCACCCGAATCCTGATCACGCATCACAACAAAAATGGAATCCGGCATCCTCCAGCCACACAGTTTTTTCTTCAAATTCTTTTCTAAATCCTGCTTTCCCTGAAACACAATGTACCGAATCTGAATATTCTCAGGAAGAACCCGCGGTAGAACCGTCTGCGAGCATCTCTCTCGCAGACGGTTCTACGAGAAAAAAGACAATGGTTTTCATCGAGGGTCGGCTCCTTCAAGAAATCCCTGATCCCAGAGGTAGCCCATCTGGTCGCCTTCAGCCATATAGGCCGCAAGCTGCTCATCATCTTTTGCCCGGCAGATCTGGGTATAACCATCCTTTTTTACCAACCAAAACACTTCATCAAGTCTCGCCGCATTGAGAAAATCCGGAGAATGGGTGGAAACAAAAACCTGGCCGCCACGGTTAGCATACGCACGGAACTCCTCGGCCAGCTCCCTTAGAAGCTTCGGATAAAGCTGGTTTTCAGGCTCCTCAACACAGAGCAGCGGATAGGGAATTGGATCATAAAGGAGTGTGAGATAGGCGAGCATCTTGATAGTGCCATCCGAGACATAACGCGCAAGAAACGGATCTTCAAATGTCCCATCCTGAAATTTCAAGAGAACGCGACCTTCCTCGGTGGTCTTGGACTCAACATGAGATATCCCAGGTACTCGCATCTTCAAGAGTGAAATAATTTTTTCAAATCTGGTCCTTTCATGGTTGTACAGATATTCAATTACCAATGAAAGATTTTCTCCTTCACGGGAAAGATGTTCAGCATACCCGGCTTCCTGTTCAGGCCGGGCCTTGCTGATATGAAAATCCGAGACATGCCAGTTTTCAATGAGATTACCAAGTGCCATCACAGCCGGAAACCGTTCAAACTGAGCTAAACCCTTGATGGCAAGAATATCTGGGGATTTCAGAATCTGCTCCTCACGATTCAAATCCTTCACATCCGTTACTGAGTCAAGTTCGTTGGTAACAGCAGTTCCTCTTCCCCTAGAAAAATCCAGAAAATGCCACGGCTGGCCACTGCTGCCCCGCCGGTACTTGAGAATTTCCCGTTCGACAAGCGCTTTGCCATGCTTTTCATTTATCTGCAGAAAATAGGTTATCAACGGACTGTCAGGCTTGGCGCGAAATTTCAATTCAATTTCAATTGGCCCCATCGAATTTCTGCTTCGCACCTCGCTAAAACCGCGACTCCCCCCCAACCTAGCCAGGGCCGCGTTAATATTGCTGGTCATCGCGTCACGCAAAAAACCAAACACACTGAAAATAGTACTTTTCCCCGTACCGTTTGCCCCCACAATGACACAAAAAGTCGGTAAATCCAACAGTTCAGCATCTTTAAACGATTTGAAATTCTTCAAGCGGATCGATTCAATTTTCATCGCACACCTCGTTATTCCTTTCCAGCGTTTCGAAGAATGAAAGCTGCCGCCATTCATCAGGCCTTGCCTTCCATTCCGCCAATGTTCAACCAGTTGAACCGCTATCAACAAAAATCAACACCCACTCTCAGCGCAGACCGGCAATAAAGGCCCCTACCGCCCCGGCCCCTTTCTCATCCACCAGACGGATGGTCTGCGAGCCGATCACCGCCATGTCGGCCTTGCCGATAAGGGCGTGGACATCATCACGATCCTGGATGCCGAAGCCAACGGCCAGCGGCAGACTGGTCGCCTGGCGGCAACGCCCGAGGTATTCAACCACCTCCGCGCCGATCACCGACTTGACGCCGGTGACACCGCGCCGGGCCACGCAGTAGATAAAGCCTTGGCCGTGGGACGCCAGCACCCGCATCCGCTCATCGGTGGAGGTGGGAGCAAAGATAAGGATAGGGGCGATTTCATATTCCGCGGCCAGCCGGAGGAAGCTCTCCCCTTCCTCCGGCGGTAGATCCGGGACGATAAAGCCCTTGATCCCGCAGGCCTTGGCCTTCTCAAAAAAGGGTTTTTCCCCATACTTGAAGATAATGTTGTAATAGGTCATGAAGAGAAAAGGGATATCATGGCTGGCGGTCATCTCGGCGGCAAAGGCCAGACAGTCAGCCACCCTGGTCCCGTTCTTGATGGCCTCCTGATTGGCCCGGACGATCACCGGGCCATCGGCCATGGGCTCCGAAAAAGGGATCTGCATCTCAATGCAGTCCACCCCGTTTGCCACCATCTGCCGGATCACCTCCCGATTCGTGTCGAAGGAGGGATATCCAAGGACGATATGGGTCATGAGCAGGATATCTTTTTTTTCAAGTCTATCGCGTAGTTGTTGTTCCAGTTGCATTTGCTATTCCTCGCAGATCTAATCCTTTATTTGCCCTGACTGTATTCCAGGCCCCGTTTGATGATGAACTCCTTCCATGACGGATCGTTAAAGGCGTGGGCAATGGTGAAGATATCCTTGTCGCCGCGGCCGGACATGTTGATGATAATCGCATCATCAGGCGTAAGCTGCGGGGCCTCCTTGAAGGCCTGTACGAAGGCATGGGTCGATTCCAGGGCCGGGATAATCCCCTCCTTTTTCATGGTCAGGTCAAGGGCGGCCATGACCTCGGTATCAGTGGCTGACTCAAAACGCACCCGCCCTTTCTCCCACAGATCGGACAAAATCGGCGAGACCCCCACATAATCAAGGCCCGCGGCCACTGAATGGGTCTCCTTCATCTGACCGTCCTCATCCTGCAGGAACATAGTCTTGTAGCCTTGGGCCACCCCCGGCGAGGCATCCGTGCCGCTGAGTCTCACTGCGTGCAGACCGGTGGCGATCCCATGACCACCGGCCTCCACCCCCACCAGCTCTACACCGCTTTCCGGGATAAACCGTTTGAAGATGCCCATGGCGTTCGACCCGCCGCCGACACAGGCAAAGATCCGGGCCGGCATTTTGCCATGATATTTCATGATCTGCTCGGCCGCCTCCAGACCAATGATC
>JAUSAB010000101.1 GCA_030653035.1 Desulfocapsaceae bacterium
GAGTTCTCCAATAGTCCGGGCTTTTGCCAAATGCTCTTTTGCACTATTCAGTATCTCTTTGCCACTTGCTGGTCTTGCCATATGTCCACCTCCTTATTTGGTGGACATATTATAACATCTTTGATTTAGAAATGGAATAAGGTACTTATCCCGGCTGTCTTTCCGTTTACCGGGGTTAGCATATTGACGATCATTGCCCACGTGATGATAGATCTACAATACTTGTGGTGATTCGATATTTCATGACCTCCTTATCTCTTGATAACCACTTTCGTCTCTGTTGATGAATGGCGGCCCAATACCCAGGTGAACTAGGCGACGTCAATGAACTTGGCTTGAAAAAATGGACATCTCTGCCGGTCTGCTTGAGCGGTTTTTGTGCCTTTGAAATCGAGATGGCGAATACAGGCGACTATTTCCCGAGTTTTACAGTTGTCTTGGCGAGAAGTGCTGTCCCTTGCGGTAGAGACTGACCGAGGCTCGAAGCCCCCTTCGTTTGTTGTACTGCGCGAATTGTCTGCGATGCTTTGCTGCTCGACAAAGCAGAGACAAAGTATATTTCGAAGACTTCACCATTGATGTTGTTTGAAGTACCCATGTAGACAGTGGCATTCCATGTCCCATCCGGCATGAGGTTGACTGTTGGATTGGGCCAGTAGTTCTTGTCGGGAGCGTGAACGATCGGGTACACGTCAATACCATTTACGGGACAAGGAAGATACCTTCCTTTGAAGGTGTATCCGTTGGGTTTGAATGGCAGAACCTTGCCGTCCGATGGCGTTTCAATTTTAAATTTTGCCAGCGGAGTCGAGGCTTGTGGTGGGCTGTTATCCAGCACTTTAACCCAAACCGCGTCCGCTGGCTGGTGGTTGCCCGGCACCCAGATTTTCAGTTCTATCATGCCTCCATGTATAGTGCCGTCAGTGGCTGTGACAGCCTCGCCAAGTGTGACGACGCCTGATAGTTGGGGGACCTTCTCGAATTCGTTGACCAAGGCTCCAGCCTGATAAATCTGAACGACCATCTTACAATGCGCCGGAGTCCAAACGACAGGGGTCGTCGTATTGGCCGCCGTGGTACGTTCGGGTAGCCCGATGATCTTGGCAGAGAAACAATCTTTGGGTAGAGGCGGTGGAGGAGGGGGTGTGCCTTCGAGAACCAGCACTTTGTTTTGGAACTTTTCCCAACGGTCGATCTTCTCAGTTTCGTGAAGGGATGTCGAGTTCTTTAGCATGTTGCAGTAGGTTGCTGACATCATTTGCAACGCGAGAACCCAGCCCACATCAGGATATTTCTCGAACAGATTCTTGGCCTCGGTCTCCGTCTTCACGCCGATCTCACCAGCCTTGACCTTCCCCAATGATCCGATACTGGCAAAAATATCAGACTTGATGTCTCTGTTGACGGTGGTTACTGCGTCCGGCATAGGGGGGCAAGTGAATGCCGCACTTGCCGATGCCGCGAAAGTTAAAATGAGTACAGACATAGCTAAAATAGATGTCGTCTGATTCTTCAATTATATTTCTCTCTTGTGTATGAGTCTCTCGGAGTAGAACAGTTAGATGTCATGGCAGAGTAATTTATTGGATTACTTTAAGTATATCGTTTTAACTTGAGGGTCCCCAGAGATCTTAAGCTGAATCTGAGATCTCTGCCCCATATAAGAAACCTCAAATGTATTAAGTCCCTGTGGCGAATTAATGAAGATGATGCCTTGGCCATTTGAATAACCAATCAACTGACCATTAAAATAAACTGCAGCTTCTACAGCTAAGGCCCCGTTACTTTTGCTTATGAACTGGAAGGCATCAGCCCATGCTGTCGACGCTAACAAAATGAACATGATTGTTGTACCGATAATGCATCGCATAGTACATCCCTCCTACTGTTGTGTCTGTCGGTGTGCGATATTTACTTCAACCGCCTTGTATCGCCTTGTCTTTTCCCCGGTACTTTCGATCAAACTCTTTTCATTTTTTACAAAATTACGGTATTCGCTTTCCGCCATAATGGAAGCCCCAAAGATTTTTCCATCACATGAACAGTTTTCATAGGTTATTTGTTTTACTTCTTCCTCGAAGTTATGACCTTTTTTGATCTCACCTTGTATCTCGAAGGTGCCATCTGGACTTACAGACATGTGGTATTTTTTTGGTGACAGGCGCAGGTTGCCACGCTCCCAATTGATGGCTTCTGCATTTGGAGTACGAAATGATCCGCTAACAACCCAATGATCATCTGATTCCATTGTCTTGTTGAGCGTATAGGTAGAGAGGGCAGCGCCGATAAAAACGAATACGATGGCAGGATAGTTGGTTGACAATTTGCCAAAAAGAGGAATTTCTACAGTGGTTTTTTCTCCTGTTGTGCTATCAACTTTATACACCTTCTGCAAAACAAGCGACATTCCGCCGAGCAGCACTATTAAAGTAGACAAACCATACAGAACCATCTCTCCAGACATAACCTCTCCTTTGCTTGATGAGGAAAAATGCCACTACTAATCTTTGTAAAAACCGGCTGGCGCAGTTTTTTGCACCAGCCGGGATGAAAGTGATGATTTAGATCTTATTCCCCTTCTCCGACAGGTTCACCTGATGTCCCTAGGAATCCGCGCCCTTGCGCAAAATAAACGTTAATGGGTTTCTCGTTACGAAGAACGTCGAGGACGCTTTGAAACACGGCGGAAGGAAGGTGCATCTTAATGATCCCCCCATCGTTGGCGTCGGCTTCAAAGAACATCCCTGGATCGTTGAAGCGAACCCAAGCCAGGGTTTTACCAGCCGCGTCACTTAGCTGAATTTGAGCGCGGTTTGTTTGGTAACCATCCGGCCCACCATAAAATAATACACTGTAACTTGATACTGTCGGCATAGTCATTTCCTTCATTGTTTTGTTATGTGATTTAAGGTAGTTAAATCTTGAAAGCTCCTGTGTCAATCCACTCATTTTTTAGCAGCGACCACCAATCATCAGCCAATCCCTGCAAGACATAGTCATAAGGTAACCAGCCATAGCCATTATCACCCCATCCAGTCCCCCACGAGTTTCTGATAAGTAAAGCACCTGTCGTTCCTCCAGCCTTTGGGTTGGTGTTTTTAATCTTCATGCTGTCATCGTAACCAACGGCAACAATGGCATGGCCGCCAACAATCTTATCGCCAGCAGTCGGGTATGGT
>JAUSAB010000102.1 GCA_030653035.1 Desulfocapsaceae bacterium
TCGCGGGATGGGCGATCAACAGCGCCATGATCATCATGGCCGCTGCGGTTTTCTTTTCCAGCCACACCGTGGTCAGCGAGCTTGCCCAGGCAGAAGAGACCTTGCGGCCGCTGCTCGGCAATAATGCGGCCTTCGTCTTTGCCACTGCCCTGCTTTTTGCCGGTGTGTCGTCTTCTATCTCCTCCGCTTTGGCCGGTGGCAGTATCTTTGCCGGATATTTCAGCGAACCTCTGGATGTCGCCGACAGTCACTCGCGGCTGGGGATCGTGATCTCCATCGGCTTTGCCGCCCTGGCAGTTTTGTTTCTCACAGATCCCTTCCAGGGCTTGATCTGGAGCCAGGTGATTCTCAGTATTCAGTTGCCGTGGACGGTTTTTGGGCTCATCGCCCTCACCTCATCCGAAAGGGTCATGGGCATGCACCGGAACACGGGCATAGAAAAATGGATGCTGTGGGGGGTTGCCGTGCTCATTTCCGTATTGAATGGCATCCTGCTCTATAGTTTTTTCTGAGGCGGGTCTGCTGATGCATGCAGTTGCAAACAACGAAAAGAAAAGGCCGCCCATCCGCCATCTTCTACGCGCCCTCCGTTCCCGGAACTATCGCCTCTTTGTTGCCGGGCAAAGCGTGTCCCTCGTAGGAACCTGGATGCAGATGGTGGCCATGAGCTGGCTTGTTTACCGTCTGACCGGTTCTGCCATGCTGTTGGGTATTGTTGGTTTTATCAGCCAAATTCCGACTCTTCTTATCTCCCCTGTCGCCGGTGTGCTTGCTGACCGCTGGGACCGGCGGCGTCTCCTGATCGCGACCCAGACTCTTGCCATGTTGCAGGCGGCCTGTCTTGCCCTGGTCGTGCTGACAGGAATCGTCCAGGTCTGGCAGATTATTCTGCTGAGCCTGATTCTGGGTATTGTTAGTGCCTTTGACATCCCGATACGCCAATCCTTTGTCGTCGAGATGGTCGAACATCGGGAGGATCTGGGCAACGCGATTGCCCTTAATTCCTCGATGGTCAATGGTGCTCGGCTCATCGGCCCATCTATTGCCGGATTGCTCGTGGCCTCAGTGGGAGAAGGGATCTGTTTTATCCTGAACGCCATCAGCTATCTGGCGGTCATTGTGGCGCTTGCGTCCATGCATATTCCGCCGGCTTTGCATCGCCAGCGTTCCCGGCGGCCTATCCTGCAAGAACTCCATGAAGGCTTTCTCTACGCTTATGAATTTGGCCCGATCAGGAGTATTCTGCTTCTGCTGGCCCTGGTCAGTCTCATGGGGATGCCCTATTCTGTGTTGGTGCCTGTTTTTGCCAAGGAGATCCTGCATGGTGGGGCGCATACCTTCGGGTTTCTGATGGCGGCAGCGGGCAGCGGTGCCATGGTCGGCACTCTGTATCTTGCCTCCCGCCAAAGTGTCCTTGGGCTTGGCCGGGTGATTGTGACGGCGACGATCTTTTTCGCTGTTGGTATCGCCACCTTTGCCCTTTCCAGTCACTTCATCCTTTCGCTTATGGCATTGGCGGTGACAGGATTTGGGGGAATGACGCTGGTTGCCTCTTGTAACACGGTTTTGCAAACGATTTTGGATGAAGATAAACGCGGCCGGGTCATGAGCTTTTTTACCGTAGCGTTCCTGGGGGTGACGCCGTTTGGAAGTCTCGGCGCCGGGTCTATGGCCGGCATTATCGGCCCACGTGGCACCTTGCTTCTTGGCAGTGTCGGGTGTCTTGTCGGCGCGGCTGTTTTTGCACGATATCTGCCGCAAATCAGGGAGCAGGTGCGCCCTATCTATCTGCGCATGGGAATCATTCAGGAGGTTGCTAATGGAATGGAGAGCGCGGCAGAACAACCACCCTTACCGGAAGACTTTTCATCTGAAAAATAATCGCGGCTTGGGACAACCTCGTTGATCTTTTCAAAGAGATGATGATCTTGCAAAAAGTACCCTTCGACAAGCTCAGGCTGAACGGTGATTCTCTCAACATATCGAAATTCCTTCATGCTGAGCTTGTCGAAGCACCTGTTTTTTAGAGGCGGTTGAGACTTTTTGTGAAAGTATCATGAGATAAGAGAACGCACAAAGGGTCTTCATAATCTGTAACGACACCCCCCCGTCCATCCTAAAACGTCTTCAGGATATACTCGGCGATTGCCTTGGCGTCGCTGTCGGGTAGTGACTTGCTATCGAATTTCGACATGCCCGGCCCGGGGTTGCGCATCTTACCGACGATTTCCTCGACGGTGTTGACCTCCCGCTCTCCCTTGTGCAGAGTTTCTTTGGGGTTAATGACGTTGCCGCCGTTCGGATGGCAGACACTGCAACGTTGTTTGAAAAGTTCTTCCCCGTTGGCCGCAGCCTGGGCGCTATTCGTTATTGGCATCCACAGGCAGATGGCGGACAGAATAAGTGGAAGGGTAAGACGTTTCTTCATTTTCATGATTCTCCTCTCTTAAAGATTTTCTTTTCGTTAGTGCCGTATTGTGCGGCAAGAAAATTGGTCTATCTGTTGGCCATGATATAGTCGGCAAGGTGGGCCACCGATTGTAAAACAACCCGGCTGGTATTCTCCGAGTCCATTCTGACCCCGTATTCTTTCTGCACGGTTACGGCAATCTCCAGGGCGTCCAGGGAGTCGGTTCCCAGGGGGGAATCGGGACCGATCAGAGGGGCATCAGGACCTATTTGATCCAGATCCACGTCGTGGAGATTGCAGGTGGTGCATATCAGTTCGAGCAGTTCACGTTGTAGCGGATCCATAGGAGGTTGTGGTATCGAGTTTGTTATGGATGATTGTTAGAAGTTATTGTTGCCTTCCGGCAAGTTTCCAGGAGAAAAAAGCGCACACGGCAAAAAACAGCAATAATCGGCCAAGGTCACCGACAATGGCGGACAGGGAATATCCCCGCAGCAGCAGATCCTGGAAGGCGGTCAGTCCCCAGTTGAGCGGCGAGATGATGCTGAGGCGCTGCATCATATGAGGCATGGCATAGACCGGCACCATCACGCCCCCAATGGCGGCGGCGGCCACAACCGAGGTGGCGCCCACAGTGGAGGCCTGTTCGTAGGAGTTGCAGATAAGCCCCAGGAAAATACCGTAACCGCAGGCGGCCAGGCTTGAGAAGAGAACGGTGAGGAGCACCGCGGGTAGGTTCATCGAAACGGTAAAGGCCGGAAGTCCAATCAGAGGGAAGAGAAAGGCGCCGATCAGGGCAATGAGCACGAACTGGCAGAGACAGATACCCATATAGGCGATGGCCTTACCGGCAAAGAGGACAAGCGGCGAGACGGGCAGGGCCATCAGGCGCACCCAGATGCCGGAGTTACGTTCCCGGAGGATCGAGCCGGCAATGGGGATGGCGGTGAAAAACATGCCGAACAGGGCCCAGGCCGGCACGTTTTGCTGCACCGGATTGTATGATGTTATGGTTGCTCGAGTGTTGCTTGGGTTTTCTGTCAGGGTCAGAAGGGGCTGGCTGAAAAGGGCGGGGAGTTTGTTGCTGTCCAAGGGTGCTGCTTCCGGCGGGACATTGAGACCGGCCATGGCCTCCTGTAGAGTCTTGCTGAGCATGGTAATCTTGGCCTCCTGGCTCATGACGGTTAAGGCCATCTGCAGTTGGGCGGTAACGCCTGAGCGTAAGCCGGCCATGATGCCCGGATCAATAAAAAGATGCAGGGGAGTGGTCATACTGTCCGCTGGATTTTCCGTTCCTTTTCCTGGCTGAAAAAGACGGGCGGCCGCCTCCTTGAACCGGTAAGTTGCGTCTTTGGGAATCACAATTCCAACCTGATAGTCGCCGTTGGCCACTGCCTTCTGGATCTCGGCCATATCTTTCCGGTTTTCGTCCCACACCACAAGTTCCAGATTGCCGGTTTTCAGCTGTGTTTGCAGTGATCGGCCCAGATCCCCTTGATCGAGGTCGAGAAAAAGGACCTGGGTTTTTTTCTGGCCGGTGAGTTCCATGACGTTTTCCTGCACCAGAGTAATCACGATCACAAGGATTGCGGGCATGAGAAACAGGACCAGCAGACCGGTCCGGTCGCGCAGCAGGAGCAGGAATTCCTTGGCCGTGGCGGTAATAATCTTCAGCATGGTAGGGCGCGCGGGGGAAAAGATGATTTGTAACTATTCATTCTACAAACCGCTGTTGAACGAAGCAATCATGCAGCAATGTCTTGTCGTGAGCGGTTTTTCCCTCACCCCACCCCTTGTCCAAAAGGAGAGGGAGTTTTCGCCCGTCTCCCAGCGAGAGAAGGGCCGGGGATGAAGGAGAGCGATATCTACCGGATGAGACGACTGCCGTTTTTAGGTTCATTATGAGTCTCGAAGCTCCTTGCCGGTCAGATGGAGAAACAGCTCTTCCAGGTTGGCCCTGCCGCTTTGCTGGAGCAAGGCGGCTGGTGTTCCCTCTTCCACCAGTCGGCCGTTATCGATGATGCCGATCCGGCTGCAGAGCTCCTGCGCCTCTTCCATGTAGTGGGTGGTGTAGAGAATGGTGGTTCCTCTCTGGTTGATGGCTGTCAACTGTTCATGGATCAGGTTTCGGGACTGGGCATCGATGCCGACGCAGGGTTCATCAAGGATAAGCACCTGCGGATCGTTGATCAGGCCCACCGCCAGATTCAGCCGCCGTTTCATGCCGGTGGAAAAGGTGGCTACCGGCTGGCGCGCATGGTCGGCAAGTCGGGCAAATTCAAGACCCTGTTCAATCCTTTCTGCTAGTTTTTTCCCTTGGATTCCGCAGATTTTGCCAAAAAAGGTGAGGTTTTCCCGGGCCGTGAGCTTGTCATAGAGTCCGATGTTTTGCGGCACCAGGCCCAGAATCTGCTTGATTTTGTTCTCGCTTTCCCGGAAAACCATGCCCATAATCCGGGCGGTGCCGCTGTCAGGGGGAAACAGACCGGTGAGAATGGAGATGGCCGTGGTTTTTCCGGCGCCGTTTGGCCCCAGCAGGCCATAAAATTCCCCTGGCTGGACATCAAGACTGAAATCATTGAGCGCCGGGGAATTGGCGTTTTTATATTGTTTGATCAGGCCGCTCGCAAAAATGGCACCGCTTGACCCCGAGTCAGGCCGGGCCGGGTTGCCCTGGTTTATGGATGCTGTTTGGTCCATTGTCTCAACTCGGTAAAAACTGTTTTTTCAAGAGCGGCGCAGCGGTTGAGGCACTCGGCCATGGCAGGATAGCTGTCGTCAGGCCGGGCACGCTTCTTACATATACGGGCGGCCATGGCCGCAAATTCCCGCCAGGTATCACCGGCCGTAGTCATCGATGCGGCGCAGTTATGAAGCAGGGGAGCGTCCATCACCTCCGCACTCTCCTGAAGAAAGGCCGCGTACATGAAACGAAAGCCACCGCCGCCGGTGCCGATTTCCTCCTGCATGCGCACCACATGGCCCAGGTGCAGATCCGCGCTGTCCTGGCCCAGGCGCTGCGGCCATCTGACCATGCGGCCCGCCAGGAATCGTATCCCTTTGACCCCGATCAGGGGAAAGGGGACGGCAAGCATCATCCTGCAGACGGATTGAATCCCGCTGACGATGAGAGGCCTCCGCTCCAATTTGGCGGGTACCTGGGTCAGATAATACATTTTCCCTTTGGGGGCAAGGGCGCCGGAGGCAAATCTGGCCCGCGCCAGATCTTGGGCCGGGCAGCGGACCGGTTCCGGGAATACCGGGTCGCTGATCAGGTAGTCGTTGCCTTCTTTGCCATAGACGACCAGATTGTGGGCATTGAAGTGAAAGCGCAGGGCCTTGGGGAAATAGGGCAGCCAGAAAACCCCGGTTTGGAGGCCCACGGGGATACCGGCGGCAAGGGCCCGGTCCAGTTCGGCCATGGCCTCATCCTGGTTGCGGAATTTCTTCTCGACCATATGGACGCCGGGGGTGGCGGCGATCCGGTGAAGGATATGGCCGGCGGCGGCCCGGTAGGTGACCAGGGGCAGCCCGTTGATGCGGATAAAGGGCAGATAGCCGAAAAAAAGGCCGCCGCCGATCCCGAAAGCCATGGCCTCGGACATGGGGATGCCCTGATGGGTCAGCAGGTTGGCTGCCACACCGCTTTCACAGTGGGCGGACTGGTTGTGAGGAAAATCCGGCAAAAGGCTATGCTCCAGGCTACTTAAGGTTATAGAGGGGAGGCTGGAGCCTGCCCTGGGTCAGGTCATCCGGGGAAATCTGGTATAACTCCGCGTACTTCTTCAGGGTGTCGGCAGACAGTCTTTTAAAGAAAAAGGGAACAAGGTGCAGGCAAACTTTCCACCGCGCTTGACCGGTGTACTGGGCCAGCAACCCGGTGTCCATCTGGTTGGCGGTCATGTAGTAGTGCAGACAGCTCACCCGTCCGGCAGCGATCCTGTCTTTGGAGGCGGCAATATTCTTGTCAATCTCCTGCCAGGCTTGGGTGTTGACAACATTTACCGGCTGCCAGACATCATCCAGCGTCAGTTCGTATTCACCCTTGCTGTTGACTCCATAGCTGATAATCTTCAGGCCATTGGTGATGCTTTCGTCGGCAGGGTGATCAGGCAGGGGCATGGTTGATTGTCAGGTAAAGAGGTGTTGTTGTTAACTGTTTGGTATCGTTTGAATTGGTAGCGTGAAAATTAATTCTGTACTTTTGGTTTCCATGCAAATCATTTTACTCGTGTGTATAACGTTTAGCTCACTTGCCGCAAGGGAACACAAATTTGCAACAAGCACCGGAAACACCGCAAGGGCAACAGGCTATAAGCCCGCGCCCCTTGCGGTCAATGTGTAGCGCCAGGTTTATCCTTATTCGTTGGGTCAGTTAGCAATTTCATTCTTTATTTTATGTGGTCCTCTTTTTAGGTGCTGGGTTGACTTTTTCCGCATTAACTGTGTGAATATTTACCTTTTCTTCTTCTGTCTTTGATATTCCAATGCGAGACACACCTAACATTGCACCAGGGCATATTAATTCTGGTGAGGGGCCTATGGCCCCAACTGCTATTTGAAACTGAACAGATAAGTTATAAAGGCCTTCATGAAGCCCTTGGTGCTTAATAAGTATTTCTGTTATTTCAATAAGTGAAAAATCTGCTGTCTGGTTTTGAATATTTTCAGTTGATTGCATTGAATTTCTCCCACGCAAGTGGTTTTTCCATGGTGGCAACAACGGTTACTGATGTTTGGCTATCAGTTATCGTAATATTGTGATTATGAGTATGCTCAATTCTTACAACACCGTCTTGCTCTATGGCGGCTTTGATGGATTGAGCTACGAAGTCATTCAGAGTAATATCGCGATGACAAGCGACCTCAACAGCTTTTCTGTGAAGCTCTTGTCCTACTCTCACATTGAAAGTACCGCTATAAGGCTTATTGGCAGGTTTACCTGTTTCCTTGCAATAAGCGAGATAACGATCAACCGCCTCCTTGAAATAAACCACAATATCATCGACGGTGTTCCCTTCGTAGGTGATAATGTCGTCAATAAAAAGAATTTGACCATGCAAGCAACCATCTTCAATGCTGACATCTATCGTTCCGGTATAACCTTTGTATAAGGGTTTGTTCATGACACCACACCTATATGCTTGAGTACATTTTTTGCGTCGCGCACTTGATAAGACTTTAATATCCCTGACGGATGGGTTTTTGACATGCTAAAACGAAAACCGCTAGTATGTTCAAACATATAGTGCGATCCTCCACTGCATGTGTTTTTGAACCCAATATAGCCCATTAGCGTAATAAGATCGTGCCAGGGGAAATCTTTTGGCGGCGGACCGGCACAAAGTTTAGCCAAGAGTTTTTCTTTTTTTGACATTAAATCTTACCACGCTGTATTTTTATGTGCAACTAATATGTAGTTGCACATGGTCGCCAGGAGCGCCTTGTTCGCTGAGTACATTTTGGTTTAACGACAAAACGACAAGCTGATTTTTTAAAATATCTTTTAGCTTTTTTAGCATTTCACTGTTTTCAGATGTAAGTACTAATGCTCCTTCTTCTTTTGACTCTCGGATAGGGACACGATTCCCGAAAAATTCGCTTAGCAAAATATTTTGAGATTCAACCAGGAAATTAGGGGCACTCCCCATATTTCCCGCCTGGACGCTAAAAACATTTTTTTCTAATACAGGGTTAAGCTGCCTGCGTTACAGGCAGGAAAAAGTCCCCATTCGGCGCATGGGAATCAGAAAAGCTTCTTGCTGCCCTCTGTTTAATCGTTCGGTTTGGCGGTTGCCCCGGTTGATGGCTCCAAGTGTCATTAGGGACATGCCTAAGCGTTTTTTTAGTGTCTTCCTTTTGTAATGGCTGGTAAAAACATTGGCCAAGGAAATTTTTTCTTGAAGGATGCAGAAATGTATTTCTGGTCATCCATGGTAACCGTGCAAACTCCTGTTCCCGTACAATCACCTCCCGACCAGCCAATAAAGACACTATTGTCTGCAGGATCGGCGGCGAGGGTGACGACGGTGTCAAGGGCATAGGTTTCTGAACAATCGGTGCCGCAGTTAATACCGGTCGGCGTGCTTGTCACCGTGCCCTTGCCTGTACCTGTTTTGCTGATCGTGAGAGTTTGTTTTTGAGTAAAACTGGTTTGCCAAGCAAGATACGGATAGCCGTCGTTTTTATCCGGATCAATTCTCCAAATATTGTCAAAATCCCAAGCAACGAAGCTGGCTTGCAGTTTCATTTGTGCGTCAGTTAAACCGTGGGTATCATCACAATTGGCTCCGCCCAAGGCATCACTTCCGCACATTATATCGAAACCCGATGTTTCTGTGTCCCAATAGGAACCGCTTTGAGTGCTTTGTTGGTATTGCCAGCCGATCATGCCGCCATTACTGGAGCCGCCGCTGACTTTAGCGGTGGAGTATGAATTGTTGATAATGCCAGAAGAACTAAACTGCCCTTCGTTTATACCTACCAAGCCGCCTGCATATCCAAGAGATTGAAGCTCGCCTTTAAAATAGCAATTTTCAATTTTGCCGCCTACGCCGTGTCCAGCAATACCGCCGAGATAACCGCTCGTCCCGATAGTCATATCACCCCAGCTTTGTGATATGGTTCCACTGTTTTGGATAGCAAAGCCGCCGCATTGGTTGCCGTTGCTAAGTTGCATAGAACCGGTAATAGAGCTTTTTTCAATTGTTCCCGAGTTGTAGGCGCTGAATCCTCCGCCATAAGTTGTATGGCCGATGAGTTGTACTTTGCGAAAATTTACCCCAGAAATTCGGCCACCGCTGTCAATTTGACCAAATATTCCTATATAGTCGGTATTCATGTACAAATCGCTGATATTGTAATTGTATCCATTCAAAACTCCACCAAAACCAATTGACAAAAATCCTTTTCCGCCATTCCAGTTTTTCGTTTCGGCGCAATCAATATCATTTTTAATCTCATAGTACCAGCCTCCGTGATTAATGATATTCTGAAATTCTTGGCAAGTGGTGATTGGTGCCGGTTGGCTTGGCGAACCCAGGCTGGAATTATTAATTGTCATAGCAACCGGGCCAAGCTTGCCGACATTGTTTGCGTTGTCAGTTGCAATCACATATAAATTATACGTGCCATCCGCTATTGTTGTTGAGTCCCAAGAAAAACTAAAACTCGGAGCATAGTCATAGCTGTTCCAATCTTTTTCAGCCAATGTTTTACATATTGCTGGTTGTATTAAATTGTTTTCATCATCTCCCAGCCAAAGACAAACATCTTTGACTAAGGAGTCATTGTCCTCGGTTGATACAGCAATCCCGACTTGGTTTCCGGAAACTTCTCCGTAATAAGAATACACTTCAATATGGCCGGTAGGTGCAGTGATATCATCAGAGCTGACGGCTATATCGTCAATGTGGATATCATTGCCATAGGTGCTAATCCCTAAGAAACCAATGCGCACATCGGTCATCCCGCCGCCGGTGTAGGCGTCGATATTGATCGTGTGTTGGGTCCACTGAGTGGTGCCATCATAGCGGGCGATAGGCGCACCCGCGTCGGTCCAGGTGCCGCCAGCATCGGTCGAAACCTGCACTTGCACGGTGTCAGAGTTGGGGTATATGATGTCATGGTACATCCAGAGAGAGACCGTTGCGTTGGACTGGCTGCTGAGGTCGATGCCACTGGTTTGGTAAAGCCGGGTTTGGCCGCTCTGGGTTGAATAAGAGTTAAAGACGGCCATGTTGGGGGCGCTATGTGGAGAAATTCCGGCAGGATGAATCGAAGCTGTAGACGTGATCCAATTGCCGTCTGTTCCACTTACATCTACCACGCCCCAGTTGGTGGAGAAAGCCGGGGCTGCAGAGGTGTCGAACCCGTCTGAAAGCAGTGTGACTGCGCCCGCTGGACTACTGGTGGCCATTACCGCCAACGTAAGTAAGAAAAACCATTTTTTCTTCATAAGAACCTCCTCTTTGTTTTTAAATTATATCTCTTCTGTTTTTTTAGGCAGTTCCATGGTGGTCAAAAGGAAATTATGAAGGAAATTAGAGACACTCCTGAATGGCACTCTTCTCCGGGACGTTGATATGGCGGGCAAGAAACAGCGACTGAATGACCAGTAGGAAATTCGGGACACTCCTCGTATTTCCATCATAGATGTCCCCAATTTGTCCCTTGTTTTTATTTTCATATTGCAGACAATGAGAATAGAGCTAATGATATCATTCCTAAAATAAAGAATATTATTGGCACAAAGCCTATCATTCTCCCCTGATCAATTTTGATAAATTGTTCAAGTGTTTCTGCACCGACTACATATTTTTTGGCAGTTATAATATAGCCTAAGGTATAGAAAGAAGCCCATGCTGAGAATAATATTGTTAACACGAAAGATAACAAAGAAGTTGCCAATAGAAACTTTGATGAACCCGTCGGTAGCTCTCTAATAAATGCTGCAATTATGACGATTGTTCCACTGCTCAATGTAGATAAATGTTTAAACAGTTCTACTCTGATTTTTAAAGAATCATTAAAATCGTCGATATACTCCCCCAATTTTTCTAGTTCTTTCATAGCAATCCTCCATTTTATTGTTAATTGCATATAACGCCGCTGTTGAGCCTCGAGCATCACAGGCTCGAACGCCTTGATAGGTGTGAACCTGTCAAGGTGTTCGAGTTTACTCAATAGCGGCGATAAGCTCGTCCGCTTTGGCGGACGATAGGTCGGAACGCGCAGCGGTCCGACCTATCAGTGTATTAGGCAGAATATTGCAAATATTTGTGCTGGGAATTCGTGACTCTTCCTGAATTCTCACTCCCCAGAGTCAATCTTCTCCGGGACATTGATATGGCGGGAAAGAAACAGCGACTGAATGACCAGGAAGACCATGGTCATCCCGAGCATGCCAAAGAGTTTGAAGTTTACCCAGGTATCGCGGTCGAAGTTGTACATCACGTAAAGATTAGCCCCACCCATAATCAGGAAGAAGGCTACCCAGCTTAAGTTGAGTCGCCGCCAGATTGGGTTTGGCAGGTTGATCTGGGCGCTCATCAGTCGTTCGACCACGGTCTTTTCCCCGAAGAACTGGCTGCCCAGAAAGGTGGCGCCGAAAATCCAGTTGATCACGGTGGGCTTCCATTTGATGAACTGTTCGTTGTGCAGGTAGAGAGTCAGGCCGCCGAAGATCACCAGGATTGCCAGCGTGACCAGCTGCATGGTTGCCACCTTGCGAGTTTTCAGCCAGGTGACGGCGACGTGCAGAAAGGTCGCGGCGATGGCGACAGCGGTTGCCACATAGATGTCGAACATCTTGTAGGCGATGAAAAAAAGCAGGATGGGAAGGAAATCGGTAAGCAGTTTCATGGTTATTAAAAGGTGACTCCGACAAGCAGTTTGCAGGAGTTTAAGGGGTCGTTAGGCTCTTCGCTGCCGCCATTGGAGATATGATGGTAACGCATTTCCAGCAGAAGATTGTAGTTTTTGTCCATCTCATATTCCATTCCGATGCCGAACTGATAATTGCCGTTCAACTCCGCGCCCATGCCGGGAACATCGGCAAAACTGTAGACCGGGCCGCCGCCGCCAAACAGGTAGGGGTGGATGGTCTGATCGGCGGTAAAGGTGTAACAGGCAAGAAAATTCATGCCAAGCATGGTGGAGGTATCGGGACTGACGACAAAATGGACCGGCACCTCCACCAGAATGGAATGAAAGCCGCGATACCAGCCGGAACCGATATCATCAAAAATGATGTGAGTGTAGCGGGGGACAAGATCAATGGTTTCGACCCGTTGGGTTGTCTGACCCCAACCGGGAAAACTCTGGCCATAGCCGCCCAGCACGGCCCAGGTGTCTTTGGAGGTATCAATGGCGGCGGCGTTTGCAGAATCAGTTCGCATAATAACTTGCGACGTCAGGAAAAAAACGAGTAACAAGATGGCGGCATGTCTGCTGTTAAATTGTTTTTTCCATAGAGATTGATGGTTGCTCATTTTTTCTTACCTTTGACAGGGGTTTTCTGTGTTGGTGCGACAGCTTCTTTTTGTATCGGCGTTGAAATGGCTTTCTTCTCCGGCATGGAATCAACGACATACTTGGCCACAACTCTTCCCATATCGTCAAGCAAGGTATTGTCAGAACCACTCCAAGATGCACCCCAGGCATTGTTCCAACTGGATATTTTTTCTTCACGGACTATTTTGTGGGTGACACTGTCAATGAGTTGAAGATTCAACTCAACTCCTGAACTACCTGCCATGGGCCCGCCCCAGATACGGGCAGAAGTAGATACTATACGCATTTCTGTGATGTCCGCTTGGATAATCAGCGTATCTCCAGTGGCAGGCTGTTCTTCTGAGGCGGTAATAACTTTCTTGAAGCGATCTTCCATCTGCAACGAGGTCATCATGCCGTGCTGTACTTCCTTGGCGGCCTGAGGGTAATCTTTGGCAATCTCCGGTTTTGCGGTGAAAGTAGAAAACACGAGATTATCATACGGTTTCTCTAATTTCTTTACGACAGGAGTGGCGGCTTGATCGGCTTGACTTGTTGTCCCTGCTGGATCAGCGGGATCAGGTTGTTTCTGGGTACCGCCGCAAGCAACAAGGAGGAAGAGAACAAGCGATGGAGCCAACGGTTTCAAAGGTAAAAATAATTTCATGGTCGCTGCCTTTGTATTGAGTGTTTGTTGTGTTCAGATTATAAATCCTGAACCTGAACTGACTCGATGAATTAGTAAATTTATTCACAATATCCATTAAAAAAAGATGCCTGTCAAGGATAACTGCTGGATTTTCGGCGCTGTTAGCCGCTATCCTTGAGGTTCCTTTGAATTCCCCCTTCTTTGATTTTCTGATTGAGGCAAGACACTATGAAAAATGCTGATATGAAGAAAGTCCTGATTATCGGCTCTGGAATTGGTGGCTTGAGTGCCGGTATTATCCTGGCCAAACTCGGGTTTGCGGTCACAGTGGTCGAAAAAAACAGGCAGCCCGGCGGGATGATGCGCAGCTATGTGCGTCAGGGGGTGCATTGTAATGTCGGCCTGCATTATATGGGGGCGCTCGATGAGGGGCAGGTGCTGCGCCGTTGTTTTGATTATCTCGGCGTAACCGCTGATTTGACCCTCGTGCGCATGGGCACGGACGGCCCTATTGATCGCTATCTGTTTACCGATAAGAGATTGGGGATTGATTCATTTGATGTGCCTGCCGGATTTGAGGCCTACGAGGCCAATTTACGGGAGGCCTTTCCCGGCCAGCATCAGCAGATCACCGCCTTGATGACGATGCTGCGCCGCAGCGCAAGCCAGTTTGATCAACTGGACTTTCTCTATTCGGATAAGTCGCCGCTGTCCTGGTTTGAACAAGCGGAGCCGCTGGGGGCCGTTTTCGATCGTCTGGGTTGCAGCCCTGGGTTGCGGGCGGTTTTTGGCCTGCCTTCCGTCCTGATCGGGGTTCCTCCGGCAGTCTGTCCGCAATTTTATCATACCATGGCCCTGGCCAGTTATCTCTTTTCCGCCTGGCGCCTGACCAGCAACGGCGCCCATATGGCTGATGTGTGTGTCCGGCGGCTGACATCCCTTGGCGGGCAGGTGCGCACCGGCGATGCGGTTGCCCGGATTCGGACAGCGGACGGCGGAGTGCGGGGTGTTACCTTGACCTCCGGGGAAACCATCGACGCTGACCTGGTTATCGGCGCCATCCATCCCAAGGAGATTGTTGGACTGCTTGCGCCTGAACATGTCAAACCCTCCTATCGCCGCCGTGTGCAAGGATTGACCGATACTCACGGCATGATGGCGGTGCATGCCCTGGTGCCGGCCAGCCAACATCCGGCCTTTGCCCACAACTTGTTTGCTATCGAGACCGATGCCGTCGGCGATACACGCGATCTGATCTATGTGCAACTGCGGCCCAGCGAACGGCCGGATCAGAACCTGCTCTCGTTGATCACTTCCGGGCATGAGAACCTGTGGGAACCTTGGCGGCAGACCCATACTGGTCAGCGCGGGGATGAATATTTGCAGGCCAAGACGGACTTTGCCCATCGCCTGATCGCCCAGGCGGAAAAAATTACCGGTCCGCTCCGCGGTGTACGGCTGCTCGATGTCTCCACGCCGCTGACTATTCGGGATTGGGTGAATAGTCCCAACGGCTCGGCGTATGGGGTAATGCGTTCGACCGAACAACTGCTTTCGGGCGCTATGCTCAATCGCTCATCGGTGCGGGGCCTGTTCCTGGTCGGGCAGAGTGTCATGAGTCCAGGGGTGCTCGGCACCATTATCGGCTCCCTGGCCACGGTGCAGTTTATCGTCGGCCCGGAACGATTCAGGCAGGAGGTCAGGATTTAGAAGCCGTTAAATTCTTGAACAAGGTTTTTTTGTTCAAGAATTTCTACGGCTTCTTATGCCGCTTCAAAGAACCAGCCAGTTTTTTGGGGCTGTTTCTTTGAAGCGGCGTCTGGCTTGATAACATCTCACGAGCTCTTGTCTTTGTCGGAGAGCCCAAGTTCGTGGGAATCAGGATTTTTTGGTCGCCAAAGTCCATTCCTGTTGGTATGTTTCCGGTTCGGCTTTCCTGCATTGGTGATTGTATCCGGGATGGCATCCCATGCCTTTTCTGTCTGTATTTATGATGAATATTCTTCTTGTCAATCCCCCGAATTGCGGGCGCAGTATTCCCGAAGAGCGTTATGGGATAACGTCGCTCAAGCAGATTTTTCGTGGCGAACCCCTTGCCTTGGAAGAGCTGGCAGGAAACCTGCTGGAGCAGAGGGTGCGTATTCTTGACCTCAAGGCCGCTCCCGCCATCCCTGGCTCCAGCGGCATTAGGCCATCCCTGGCCGTCGCCGCTCCTGCCAGTCGCTCCTGCGCCGTCCTTGGCGCCCGCGACACTGGGCCATCCCTGGCCTGCGTCCCGGGCGCCCGCGGCATTAGGCCATCCATGGCCGTCGCAGACCTTGATGGCCTGGATGCGGAGTTGCGCGAATTTCAACCTGATGTGGTCGGGATTACGGGGGTGACCTGCGAGGCGAATACTATGCTGCAGATTGCCGCCAGGGTCAAGGAATCCTGCCAGGCAATCGTGGTGGTCGGCGGTATCCATGCCAGCAATGATCCGGCGTTTTTCAATCATGAGGCGGTTGATTACATCGTGGTCGGGATCGGCAAAAAGGTCTTTGCCGATCTGGTGTCTGTGGTTGAGAACGGCCATGATATTGTTGATCTGCCTGGAGTGATACGGGCCAGACCCGGCAGCCTGATTGAACGGCCGCCCCTGCGGAACTGTGTGGATGATCTGGTCATGGAGCGGCCCCCTGCTTATGGGTTGGTAAGCCGCTATCGCTCGCACTACATCCTTGAAAAGATGGGCATCAATATGGGCTTTGTCGCCTCGGCCTACGGCTGCCCGCACCGATGCCTGTTCTGTTCCATTTACGGTCAGACGGGCGGCGGCTATCTGACAAAATCCATAGACACGGTGATCCGGGATATCGGATTGCTGCCTGATATTCCGATCATCAGGCTGGTGGATGCCAATACCTTTGGCGATATCAAGCGGGCGGAAGAACTAGGCCGCGCCCTGCTGGCGTCGGGTTTGAAGAAACAGTATCTGGCCGATATCCGCTCTGATACAGTTGTCCGTCACCCGGAAATGCTGCGGCAGTGGAAAGAGGCGGGATTGCGGGCGGTGATCATCGGCTTTGAAGAGATTGATGATGCCAGCCTGTCGGCCATGAACAAGGCCAATCAGGCGTCCATGAATGCGGAAGCCATTACCATCCTCAATGATCTGGGAATCACCATTGTCGGTGATTTTATCATCTCGCCCGACTATGATGAGGATGACTTTGATCGTCTGGATACCTATCTCGGCACAAGGCAGATTGACTTGCCGATGGTCACCGTCATGACCCCTCTGCCGGGGACTGCCCTGTACCGGCAAGAGCATCACCGGATTATCAATCACAACCTTGATTATTACACCTTGACCAATGCCGTGACTCCAACCAGACTTGACGAACAGCGGTTTTACAGCCGCTACGCAGCCCTTCTTGCTACCAGCCACCAAAACGCCAGGTTATAATCTATGAATGTTTTTATTACCGCTGTCTCCGCCTTTCTTCCCGGTCAACCGGTGCGTAATGATGATCTGGACCGGTATCTGGGGAAGGTGGAGCGGATCGCGGCCCGGACCAGGCAGATCATCCTTGCCAATAACGGTATTGAGAGCAGACACTATGCCATCGACCCGGAAACAGGGGTCGCCACCCATAGCAATGCCCAGCTTGCAGCCGAGGCCGTGCGTCGTTTAGCGCCTCAAGGCGAAGAGTGGTCCAGCCGTTTTCTTGAATGCCTCTGTTGCGGCACCTCATCGCCGGATCAGCTCATGCCCGGTCATGGCGTCATGGTGCATGGGGAGCTGGGGGTTGGGCCGTGCGAGGTCATCAGTACGGCCGGGATCTGTCTCTCCGGGATCAACGCCTTGAAATACGGCGCTATGTCAGTGGCCCTGGGGTTGACGAACAGCGCGGTAGCCACCGGTTCTGAGCTGGCCTCCACCTTTATGCGCACGGCTTTCTTTCAGGCCATGCAGGATGAGGTTGATCGGCCGGAAGGCAGTAAGCGTCATCCTGCTTTTTCTTTTGAGGCGGAATTTTTGCGCTGGATGCTCTCTGATGGCGCTGGAGCGGTCCTGATTGAAAACAAACCGTCCCCAGACCATCTTTCTTTGCAGATCGACTGGATAGAGATCATCTCCCATGCCCATTGCCTGGAAGCCTGCATGTATGCCGGCGCCGTGAAACAGGAAGACGGCAGCCTCAAGGGTTGGCGGGAGTATGCGGTGGGGAGTGACGCGGTATGGCACAATGTCATGACCGTGAAACAGGATGCCCGGCTGCTTAATCGGGAGGTGATTCGGACCCTGGTTGGTAAAACCCTGCCGACGGTTGTGACTAAACATGGTTTGAAACCAGAGGATATTGACTGGTTTCTGCCCCATTATTCTTCGCAATACTTCCGGGAACCGCTCCGGCAGCAACTGCAGGAGATCGATTTTGTCATCCCGGAGGAGCGCTGGTTTACCAATCTGGCGAGCAAGGGTAACACCGGATCCGCCTCTTTCTATATCATGCTCGAAGAGCTGTTTGCTTCCGGCAGACTGAAAAAAGGAGAGCGGATATTGGGCTTTATCCCTGAAAGCGGCAGGTTCTCTGCGGGCTGGATGCTGCTGACGGTAGTTTGAAATAAGGCTGAAGACCGAAGGCTGAAGGACAACCAGCGCAAAAGAGGCGGCACGTCAGTGGCGCCAGCCCTTCAGCCTTCAGCCTTATTTCTCCAGCAGGTGGGGTCTGAGGCCAGATAATCACCGGTCATCTGGTAGGCCGCCCCGCGGCAGCCGTAGCACTCTTCGGCTTTTTCACAGGTGCGGCAGACCCCTTTGATCATGTTGCGGTAATTTTTCAGGTTGTTGATCACCTCACTGTGTTTGAGGATGTGGGCAAGTTTGTTGTTGCGGATATTGTCGAGGGCAATGGTGACCCCGACACAGGGGGTGACATCGCCGGTGGCTGTGACCACGCAGGAGACCTGGTGGCGCATGCACTTGTTGCCCACCAGTGGCGGCTGGGGTTCCCAGTCGCGGCCAAACCGTTCCCGGTCCATGGCGGAAAGACCGGTGAACAGTTCCTTGAGCTCGCCGGAATCAACACTCAGCCAGATATTGTCCAGGGCATTGGCCTGCGGGGTGATGACCTCGAAATAGGGCTCGATGTTCTCTTCCCGCAGCCATTGCCACAGAGCGGGGAGTTCCTTGATGTTCTGGCGGCAGATGACGGTGCTGATGGCCAGGAATTGATCCGGTGAAGGATATCCAGCCGCCCGCAGAGTGGCAAGTGCCGAGTTGATGATCTGGAAGGCCCCCTTTTTACCAGCCAGCCGGTCCTGAGTTGCCTCGTCCCGCGAATTCAGTTTCAATACCACCCGCACCTTTTCTTCGGCAAGGACTGCGGCAAGATCATTGTCAATGCCGGAACCGTTGGTGAACATCTCAATCTCCAGCCCCTCACGACCCAGAAATCGCAGCATTTCCACAAGGTGCGGATAGATGCTTGGCTCCCCGCCGAGGATGATGATCTTGCGTGCGCCCAGGGTCTTGGCCTGCAGGATGACATCTTTTATCTCCTCGCGGGAGAGTTCGTTCCGGCATTCAGCGCGGTCCGGGACATAGCAGTAGGAGCAACGGAAATTACAGATCCGGCTGAATTCGATTTCCATGGAAAGCAGTCTGTCTGCGGCCACGGCCTCACGGATCTCTTGTTCGGTAAATTCAAGATTATATATCTGCATGTTTTTTAGGGGCTGTTATGAAATAACCATTACATTTTTATCCATTTTTACCATGGCCATGGATGGACTCGCGTCGCTTGCTCCATGGAAGGATAAAGAGCGACCGGCCCACTATGCCGTTCAAGGGGTTACAATGCTACAGTTATTTTTGCATAATGGCTCAGTATTGTTCGAGGTCTTTAAAGCGGTTCATGTTTTCCCATCGTGTAACTTCTCTTTGGTAGCGGCCTTCCCAGCCATCTTTCTTCATCATCATCCGGTAGCGGAGCTTCAGAAATGGCCGGAAGCAAAAACGCCAGATGGAGGTCCACACTCGCCCCTGTTTTTTTGCCTGGGACGGAGGGTTCCACCAACCTAACACTATCTGGCGCTGGTACCAGAACTGGTATTGGAGTTGAGCCGAGTCCAGGTGCTTCGTCCGCACATTGGCCCACAGGCCGTTGTACTTTTTGTAATCGGTCTGATTGGTCACTAACCCATGGTCCAGCAGCTGTTCCCGCATGGCGGTCTTGGGGTAGGGGGTCAGGATCTGGCAGTAGGAGGCATCGGCGCCAATATCCTTAAAAAACGCATAATTTTCCTTGATCGATTCTTCATCATCTTCCGCGAAACCGAAGATCAGGCCGCCGATCACCATCATCCCATAGCGGTGGCAGTTGTCAATGGCCTTTTTGGAGGAGCTGACAATATCACCCTTACCGGCACTCTGTAAATTTTTGACAGAGCCATTTTCAATGCCCAGAAACACTGAGCGAAATCCCGCTTTCGCCATTTTGGCGACCATTTGTTCCTGGGTGGCCATGGTTACGCAGTCGGCCTGAACGACAAGGTTGAGCCCTTTATACTTCCTGGCAATAATCGCATCACAAAGCTCGATGACCCGGGCGGGGTTAAGGACGATATTGTCATCGGTGATGAATATCCACCTGGTTTTTCGATTATAATAAATATCATCAATGTCTGCCAGCACCCGGCTGATGGGGTAGGTGCGGAAGGTGCGGCCGTACATGTGGCGCATGGAGCAGAAGTTACAGGCGCGGGTGCAGCCGCGCGAGGTCTCCACCAGTTCGATCTTGGAGGCGAGAATGTGGTAGCCCCAGGTCAGTCGGCGCCCATCGCGGATCGGGAGTTTGATGGTGTTTAGATCAAGGTTTTCACCACGGGGATTATGAACAAATCCCCCATCCTTTTTATAGGAAAGAGAGGGGATGGCAGCCAGGTCATCGCGGCCGTCCAGTCCGTTCACCAGACGGCGGCAGGCCTCTTCCCCTTCCCCCCGGATCATGAAGTCGATCCATTGTGACTCCTGTGAGGCGGCGATTTCTTCATGCATCAGGGTGGCATGGTAGCCGCCGATGACGATCTTGACCTCGGGCCGCAGAACTTTCAGCAGATGGGCAATCTTGATGCAGGTGTCATATTGCCAGGTCATAGCTGACAGGCCGACCAGATCGGGTTTGATCTTGGCCATCACCGAGGTCAGATATTTTTTGATGGAGCGCCGTTTGCGGATCAGATCAATGAGATAGACTTCATGACCGGCATCGATATTGCCACCTATCGAGGCAATGCCGTGGTTGGGCAGGTGAAACGCCGTTTCATGGATGATGATCGGCACCACATCGGGCATAGAGATGAAGATGACTTTCATAATTCGTTCATACTGTTTTCCGTTGGTATCTCTCTCTCACCTGTTGTTCCAGTTCGGTCGCCGACGGGATATGGTGCTGATAGTCTGGTTCGATGCGGTCAAGGAGCTTCAGGCTGATGGTATTTTTGACACTGGTCTGAAAAAGAAACCGGCCGGGGATAAACAGGTTGTTGGTATTTTCAAGCTGCAGGACATAGATCGGCGCCCTGCAAAGCCTGGCAATCTTCATGGCCCCCTGGTTCAGGTCGCCGAGCCTGCCGTCCCGGCTCCTGGTCCCTTCCGGAAAGATAAAGAGGTTGCCGCCGTTGGCCAGAAAATCCTGCATGGTCTCCATCTGCCTGATCATCAACCGGGTAAACCGGCCCTCGCCGCTGGCCGGGAAATACCCTGATTTTCGGATAATCCAGCCAAAGACCGGCATGGTGAAAAACCGGGTCTTGACCAGGGTGCGGTGCTGTTCAAACAGGGCGATCAGCAACAGGGGGTCCAGATAGGAGAGGTGGTTGCAGACAATCACTGCCGAGCGGATGGCCGCCACCTCCGTCTCGATCTCCCATCTGTGGCTGGGGGCAGCGCTCCTGAGGATCCAAAAAAAAACCTGAAAAAAACGACTGTTCAGACGCTGAAAACAGCGTTCCTGTTCCTTGGCAAAGAGGGCGCAGGCCAGATAGCGCCATGAAAAGAACAGGAAAAAACCAGGGATGAACCAGGTCCAGCAGAGGATGGTGACAAGAAAATCAGGGAACCTGAAGACCGAAGACCGAAGGCTGAAGGCTGAAGGTTCACTCATCACGTAATGCCCGGATCAAGCCATTCACGACCTTAAAAACCTTCAGCCTTCAGCCTTTCACCTGATTTAATCAGCAGACAGGTGTTGACCCCGCCGAAGGCAAAGTTCTGAACGGCCCCGATTCCTATGGTTGCCGGGGTTAACTGCTGCACATGGCGCAGCATGCGGCAGCGTTCGTCAATGTTTTCAAGGTTCAGGGTGGGGGCGATAAAGCCCTGCTCCATCATGTAGGTGGTCAGGATCGTCTCAATCACCCCGCAGGTGCCCATGGTGTGGCCCATATAGCTTTTCAGGCCGGTGACGAACGGGCCGTTGTCGCCGTACACACCATGGATGGCCTGGGATTCGATGACATCGCCCATTTTGGTGGCGGTGGCATGGGCACTGACAAAGTCCACATCCTCAGGCGCGATCTCCGCATCTTTCAGGGCCAGTTGCAGGGTGGTGGTAATGCCTTGCAGGTTGGGGAGGATGAGGTCGCCGCCGTTGTTGTTGCAGGCAAAGCCGATGACCTCGGCCAGAATCGGTGCGCCGCGTCGTTTGGCCGACTCGTATTCTTCCAGGAGCACCGCGCCGCCGCCCTCGCCCACGACCAGACCGTCGCGGTCACGGTCAAAGGGCCGGGGGGTGCATTGCGGCGTCGCATTATAGGCGGTGGAACAGGCGAGCAGATTGTCGAAGACCGCGACGGTGGTGGTGTCGTATTCATCGGCACCGCCGCAGATCATGGCATCCTGCATCCCGTATTTGACCATTTCATAACCAAAACCAATGGCCTGGCTGCTGGTGGTGCAGGCGGTGGACGAGGCAATGACCCGACCGGTGATGCCGAACATGCGGGTGATGTTGACCGCTGTGGTGTGGACCATCGATCTGAGGTAATCCACGGCCCCGATGGAAGAGAATTTGGTGTCCAGCTCCTGAAAAAATGTCCGGTAGATATCGCGCTGGACCGTCGGGCTGCCATGGGTGGAGCCGAAGGCCACGCCCAGCCGGCCGCCGGTGATAAATTCCTGATCCAGGCCGGAGGCCTCCAGCACATCCTTGGCCACCTGACAGGCATAATAGGCAACCGGCCCCATGGTCTTGCGGTGCGTCCGTTTGAAGCCGTAGTCGATGGGATAATCAACCGAACCGAAAACCCGGGAGTGAATATGCTTGTTCAGCAGCCCATCATCGCGCAGGGGCTTGACCCCGGATATTCCCTGTCGGAGACTGTTGATGATATCGTCTTTCCCATAGCCGATGGGGGTGATTGCTGAGCAGGCAGTGATGACAACGCGTCGCTTCATGGCTTGCGGGACGTTTCTATGGTTTCAATGTAATCGAGAATATCGTTGATGGTCCTGATAGACATGGCCTTTTCCTTCTCTTCCCAACTCAGTTTGTAGCCGAGAATCAGTTCGATTTTTCCCAGCAGTTCAATGGCGTCGATGCTGTCAAAGCCATGGTCGTCGCGGAGGTTGTCATCGAGTCCGGGTTTTTCAAACTCAAAGTCTTCGGTCAGGATGGTCAGGATTTTCTCTTGTAATTCATCTCTTTTCATAACTGGCGTCCAGGCAAGGGCTAAAAAACGGGAAAATTTTTATCAGTACAATGAACTTGGATACTCTATTTTTCGTTTAAATTCAAAAAGAACTTTTATTTAAGCTTCATTGAAGCCAGCGGTCTTTTCTTCGCCTGGTTCTTTACTGTTCTCCGGTAATTGAAGAAAACGCTCAAAATGGTACCATTCAAAGGGGTGCTGCCGCAGCATTTTTTCGAGCAGATCGGCGTACTGCTGGGCGGCTGCGGTGATGGCCGGATCTCTGTCCCGGCGGGCGTGCGGTTTGATGGCAATGGGGTCAGAGAGGGTGAAGCGGTATTCGTTTGTGCCGGTGCGGAAGGCGAAAAAGACGAAGAGCGGCGCCCCGGAGAGCAGGGCGAAGATATAGGGCGCCGCCGGCACATAGGCGTCATGGCCGAGGAAGGTGACCCGTATCTTGCGTTGATCGCTGCGCCAGACGATATCCCCGGTTATGGAGACGATGCCCCCGGCCTGGAGATGGCGGATGCCATCGACGGCGGCAAAGGGTGAGCCGCCGTCCTGATCGACGCCGATGATGGTGACCCCGGCCCGGCGCAGATCTTCTTTCTGCATATGCTCGACGCCTTCTTTTTCCTTGACGCCCATGTAGAGCAGGAGCCGCAGGTCATCTTTCTGCTGGCGGAGCAGTTTGGCCGCTATTTCCCAGTTGCCGAGATGCGACATCAGCAGAATTCCCCCCTGTTTGCCGATGACGGCCTCCAGTTTTTCCCAACCCTGGGAGGTAAAGGTGGTGGTGTCGGTCCGGCTTGCCAGGAAGCGGTCGAGGTGGATGGTGGTGAAATTCTGATACTGTTTGAAGGTACACCACAGGTGATACAGGCTTGATCGTTCCGGGAAAAGCGCGCCATAAAAACGGCGGCTTTCCGGGACCTTGCTGGAAAAGAGAAAATAGCCGGCAGCAACGATCCGGGAGAAGACCACCAGCAGCCAGGGGCCGCACAGTCGGGTCATCCTGACAAGAAAACGGTAGCCAAGTCCTTTCATTTGCGGGAGGCTCCAAAAATTCGTTCCCAGATCAGCCGGTTGAAGGTGCTGGAATTGCGGCAGAAATCTTGCCAGGGCTGAAAGTGGCTGACCCGTACTCCCTTGGGCTGATAGACCACTTCGATCGGCGCTTCCCTGGTCTCTATTCCCCTTCGTTTTGCCTTGACCAGGATCTCAACCTCAAACTGATATCTTCTGGCCTCGACATCCAGATTCAGGGCTTCGGGCAAGGGGTAGAGCCTAAAACCGGACTGGGAATCCGATATCAGCGGCCCGCCGGAGGCCCAGACCCAGAAGTTGGAAAAGCCGCGGCCAAAGCGACTGGTCCAGGGCACGTTCTTCCCCACCATTCCCTTCCGCTTGCCGACGACTATGACCCGGCTGCCGTCAGCCGTCGCCTGCATCAGGGCCCCGGCATCCTCGGGCCGGTGCTGACCGTCGCCGTCGATGGTGAGGGCCCGGTCGCAGCCCCGCTCCACGGCCGCGGCGAACCCGGTGAGCAGGGCCGCCCCCTTGCCCTGGTTTTCCGGGTGGCGGAGCACGGTGATCCCTTTGAGGCGGCTCAGGATCTCGGGGGTCTTGTCGGTTGAGCCGTCATCAACGACGATGACAGGCATCCCCAGTTTCAGGGCCTCCCGGATTACCCCTTCAATCCGCTGTTCGTGATTATATACTGGGATGACAACGGCCACGGATGGCCGAGTGTCGCTCGCTCCAGGGATGGATGAAGAGTGACTGATAGCGGTCTTCATCTTGTCTGCCCTCCCGCCCAGGCCATGGCCCAGGTCCCCGGCCCCATATGGACGCCGGAGGTCAGCGACAGGGGCGCCAGCAGAATCTCGGCCATCGGCGCGGTCTGCCGCACCTCCGGCTGCACCGTTTCCGTCACCCATTTTTCATTGTCGGAATATTGGAGCAAGATGACGGGGGCCACGCCGGGCGTCCCTTTCCGCAACTTCTTCAGGGCCAGCGCGAGCTGTCCTTTGCGGCTGTGGACGACGCCTGCCTTGCGGACCTCGTTGCCCACCGGACTGATCACCGGTTTCATATGGAGCAGGTCACCAAAAAACCCCTTGGGCCTGGCAACCCTGCCGCCGGCCACCAGGTATCGCAGTTGGTCGATGAAGACATATTCCTGGCAGTCGGTCATTGTTTGATAAACAAAGGCGAGGACATCTTCAACGCTGGTGGCGTGTTCGGCATAGCGGGCGGCAAGCAGGGCAATGAGCCCCAGCCGTCCCGAGGCCGAGCCGGTGTCGATGATCTCCAGCAGGTTGGTCGGATCGTTGCCTTCCTTCCAGCGTCTGGCGGTGTCAACATTGCCGGTGAAGGCCGATCCGACGCAGAGGTAGAGGGTCTGGCCGAATTGCTGGCATACGCTCTGATAGTGCTGATAGCGTTCAAAGATGGAGGCCTGGGCGGTGGTGACCTTGACCCCTTGCCGCATCAGGGCGTAGATTTCAGCTGGCGAATGCAGGCTTTCCGGCCTGCTCTGCTCCTGGGCGAGGATGTAGCTGTCAAGCAGGGTGATGCCATGGCGTCGTGCCATCTCCCGGCTCAGGGAACCGGCGCCATCGGTCATGATGTGGACAATCTGCCGCTTCTCCGGGCCGGTAAAACGGGTGGGATCGTCTTGATCCATGGCCTCGTCCGACCAGTCGACGATCTCGCCCAGTGACGAAAGCCGGTTGCGCAGTTGCTGGCGGTCTGTGGTATGGATATGGACCTTGATCCCGGATGTCGCCGGGAGGACGACCACGCTGTCACCCCATTCCGTTGGGATCTTGTCGGCCCCAGTCTGCTGGTTTTCGGTCTGGATGAGGGCGCTGACACAAAAACTGGCGGTAGGACTGGCGTGGAAATCGGCTTTGATGGCCAGCTTTCCGGCAAAGAGCTTAGGGATTGAAGGAAGGGCGGCGGGCTGTCCGGCAAGCTGCCGGAAAAACCCTTCAAAGAAGATATACATGGCCAGGGCCCCGGCATCGACGACGCCTGCCTGCCGGAGATCGGGCAGCATCTGGGTGGTGGCCAGCACCGCCTCCTGCAATTCGGTGCAGAGAGAGGAATAAAGTTCCTCTGGAACTGCCTTCCCCGCTAAGCTTACGGCCAGGCAGTCAAAGACATTGAGCATGGTGCCGGCCTGGGGGCGGGCCAGGGCGGCCCAGGCCTTGTCGCGGCCCCGTTCGGCATTGCCGGCCAGATCCGCAAAGCCCTCCGACTGAAAAAACTCCTGGAAAAAGGCGGCGGCGATATTGCCGGAGTTGCCGGTGGCGCAGCGGGTCAGCAATTCCAGGGTCTGCAATTTATCGGTCTCACAGTCCCGCAGGGGAGCGAGGCTGATGCGCAGATTGGCCCCGGTGTCACCGTCGGCCACGGGGAAGACGTTGATCCGGTCGAGGAGGTCGGACCAGGCCGACAGATTTTCGTAACCGCTGGCAAAGGCGTGGCGCATGGTGCTCATGGGGTCAGGAGCCCGATGATGGCATCCCGGTCGTACTTGCCGTTTTCCTGCAGCGGGATGCGGTCGATGGTCTTGAGCAGTCGGGGCAGGGCGTAGAATTCGAGCGACGTGACCAGGGTCTTCCTGAGCAGATCCATATTCACCTCCGTCCCCTGAATCAGGGCCACAATCCGGTGTTCCCTGCCTCCCGGTTCGGGCAGGGCCATGACCACACAGTCGCTGACCTGGGGCACCTTTTTGATGATGGCGCGCACCTCTTCCAAGTCCACCCGTTTGCCTCCCACCTTGGTCACCCCGTCCACCCGTCCCTTGAGGATAAACTGGTTTGGCCCGCATTGCTCCACCCGGTCGCCGGTGGTAAAAAAGCCGTCGTCTGCCACCGGCAGTTCCGGCGACAGATAGGGGGAGCGCACGCAGAGGCGCTCATCCTTGATCGTCCACGCAACTGTGGGGAAGGTGGTGAAGGAGGTCTCGCCCATCGATCTGTTACGGGTAGCGATGCCGCCGGTTTCGGTGGAGCCGTACACCTCGACGATGCCCACCTGGTTGAGTTGGGTGAAGGACTCATTGTCGTCGGCGTCCAGCATCCCGGCGGAAGAGAAGGCCAGCCTGAGGGAGGATGCCGCCACCTTTTTCCCGCGCAGGGCCCGGTAATGCGGGGGGATGCCGGCCAGAAGGGTGGCCCGCTGTCCCTGGATTGCATCGGCGATCTCGCCGGGGTAAGAGGGGCTGTCCATGCTGACCGAGGCCCCGGAGACCAGGGGCAGGATCACGGAAAAGAGCAAGCCGTAGATATGGTAAGGGGGGATGGTGGCGACGATGCAGTCTTTTTCGGTCACCGCAAAGTGGCGGGCCAGGGCAAAGCCCTCGCCGAAAAGATTCTCCCCGGTTTTTGACCAGATCTGCGGCGTGCCGGTGGAGCCGCCGGTGAAGATCCGCAGCAGTTCCGCCTGCGACGAGATCGGTGCGGATGTGGCAAGCTCCGCCGCTGTCCCCGCTTGCGGGCGGATGATGGCGGTGCCCTCCGGCAGGTCTCTGCCGGTATCGGTAATGGCGGCGGTAAAGCCGGTGAGCTGCTGCATTCGGGCCAGGGCCGGGGTGGACAGGGCGAAGGGCAGAAGCAGGGTGGGGCCCTTGGGCTGGGAAGGATGAAGGGCGGCAAGAAGGATCGCGGCCATGACCGCCCGGTCGTCCACGGCCAGACAGATAGAGGCACCCTGATATTCAGGAGCAGCCAGGACGGCACGCAGCCCGGCCGCCATGGCGTAGACCTCGCCGAAGGTGGTACCGGAGCGGATAAACTCCTTGTCTGGAAATTGTGGCCCTGCCAGCAGGGCTTGGATGTTTTGGGAATTATTCAGCATGAACAGGTATTTTACGATATTTTCAATTTGGTTCTAATTACTGCAAGGGAGCCAGGGGACTATGGTCAGTGTCCCTTATTTCTTCCTAGCTCATCTTTTCAGGATATTGCAGGACAATCATAGCTGACAGGACAATCAACACCCCCGGCAAGACAGCCGGTTTAGGCAAACCATGGCCAAGCAGTACATCGATGATCAGCACAAATGCCGGATAAAGATAGGAATAGGCCATGACCTTGGTCGCCCCCAGGATGGGGGTGCAATACTGGGTGAGAAAAAAGGTCGTGATGGTTGTAAACAGAGCCAGGTAGAAAATGCCAAACCAGACAAAGGCTGGTACCTCTTGCCAAGCAACACCCAGAAGGCTTGAGCCTCCAAAGAGGAGCAACCAGACACTACCGGTCACGAGTATCCAGAAGGTCATGACCAGCATCGGTTCCCCCCGGTGCAGCAACTTAATCAACGGGGTATAGAGCCCCATGGCGAGACATCCACCCAGAAAAATCACATCACCCCTGTTCCAGTCCATATTCATCAACACCCTGGGATCACCCCGGAAAATCACCCAGATCGCGCCTGCCATACCGCAGACCAAGGCGATTCGCTGGGCTCTGGACATCCTCTCCCGCACCAGTAACGAGGCGTAAATACCGGAAAAAGAGGGGACCAAAGCGAAGATCACACTGGTATTCAGCGCGGTTGTAAACCGCAGAGCCCAGAACATGCACAAGAAAAAGATCACCAGTGCCAAGCTGATCATGGCACATCGCAGAATAAAAGGCCAGCGAACGGCCAGACCATGACGTAAATAGACATAGGGACCAAGCATGACGGCGGCAAGCACAAACCGCACCAGAGTAAGGGCTGCCGGGTCGAGCATCCGGGTGAGTGCCGCCCCCATCGGAAAGGAGGTGGAGACAAGGATAGCACAAAGAACCATCAAGAGATGGATATGGGGAGGAACCCTTGATAATTTCATGATTATTCTATCTGTCTCTCTCGGTATCTCTTGTTAGGTATAATAGTTCTGTCCCTTTTTTCTCTATTTGTTAAAGGCTGTTGTTCTATTGTGCATAATTCCGCCAGTAAACATTTATTTTTTCAATAGGTTGAAGGCTTTTAAGGGCCACTTTTGTGAACTTAACCTTGAGTGGTATTGGCTCGTTTGCATCCAAAATTAACATGACTTGGTTTTGATTATGGCTCGAATATTTATTTTCTAATTCGATAATTGTTCCGTTGTCTGAAATCAATTTTCCTTTGATCGATCCATTTGGGAATTTACTTTTAACTTCTTCAAAACTCATTTTGTCATTAATATAGTTTGAGATGTCAATACGGATTGAAGCTCCGCCGGTTATGGCAGTAATCGGTTTATCCGGCGCAACAAATACCCATTCTTCTGACAGACTTATGGGAACTGGTGTCAGCAATATAAATTTCGAAAAGAATAATATTAGGAGAAATATCTTCATTAATTTTTTGCATTTAACTGGTGAAAATACAGAATAGCGACATGCTTTTTCTTTATTCACTTGGTCACATAATTAGTCACATCCTACCTACTCACTCCTACCTACTCGCATCCCGTCCAAACGACTGCCCCGCCAGGCTTCTGTCCCGCGGCTTGAAGGTGTCGTCGGCCATCTCTTTTTTCACCACCTGCTGGAACAGTTTCACCATTTTGATCTTTTGCGATTCATCGTGGTAGAAGGTGTTCCAGGCATAATCGAGCAGTTCCTGCAGCTTGCCCGGGCTCATCTGTTTGGGCTGGAAGACGACTTTGTCCGCTGAATAGTCGTTCCAGTCCTGGGAGAGGATGCGGTTCTGCTTGTTGAGCTCGTCCCAGGCCTTGGTGTGGGGGAAGGGGGTCAGTACCGTGAATTCGGCGAGATCCAGCTCGATCTCCAGGAGGAAGTCGATCAGCCGTTTGATGAAGTCTTCATCGTGATTGTCGAGGCCCAGCAGGATCGTGCCTTCGACGCCGATGCCGTGATCATGGTAGCGTTTGATCCGCTCCTTGATATAGTCCGAAGTGTCAAAGACCGCCTGATACACATACCAGGCCCCGGCCTGGGCTGCGAGATCGAGGACCTCGGGCTTGTCTTCGATGGGGTGGGAGCACCACTTCTTTTTCAGCGGGATCATCTCCCGGAACAGGTCCAGTTCCCACTGGGTGTTCTGGGCCAGGGAGTTGTCGACGATGAAGAGGCGGTTGTTGTCAATTCCTGCCATCTCGGCCACCGCCTTGTCGATGGGCCGGGGCCGGAAGACCCGCCCGCCCAGGTAGGACACGGCGCAGGGATAGCAGTTGAAACGGCAGCCGCGCGAGGCGTGGACCAGATCGACCATCTGCACGCCCTTGTAGTTGTAGAGCTTGCGGTTGAGCAGATCGCGGCGCGCCGGGCCGACCAGTCCGATATCGGGCCGGTCATTGATGAAGTCGTAGCGGGGCTGGAGCTTATTGTTACGGAAATCGGCCAAAACCTGTTCCATCCGCCCTTCGGCCTCGCCCAGGAAAACGGCATCGGCGTGTTCCATGGTCTCTTCGGCATGGAGCATGGTGGCGATGCCGCCAAACATGACCTTGATTCCTTTCTTGCGGTAGATATCGGCAATCTCCCAGCCCCGTTTGACCTGGACGGTGAGCATCATCGAGATGCCGACGAAATCGACCTCCTCGTCAAAATCGATGGTTTCCAGATTCTCGTCGGTAAAATCGACAGTAACGTAGTCGGGAAGGGTGGCGGCAAAGACCACCGGGCCATGGGGAGGCAGGTGAAACTCGGTCTGCCGGTCCAGCTTGGCCCATTTCGGATAGATCAGTTTGAATTTCATGGTAAAGCGTTCCCTTTTATACCGTTGGGATAAAATAATAATGTTCTATTGAACAACAAGAACGGCAAGGTGCCGTAACGAAATGGTTGAAAAAGTGTAATAGTTATCTTGTAACGGCTCCTTGTATGTTTTTATCGGCAAGACGCCACTCAAAGAAACAGCCGGAAAAGATTAGCTGTTTCTTTGAAGCGGCATAAGGTGCCGTAACCGAATGAGCGAAAAAGCATGCTCATTCACTAACGGCACCTAATTTTCAGCATTGATCAGGGTCATTTTCAGGGTGTAGCCTGTCTGGCCGAAACCCTTGAGTTCCAGATGTTCCGGGATCAGGCTGTCTCCCATTTTTCGGCATGAGCGCCCAGTAATGGAGCGGTCCATGACGTGATCGGAGGTATAACTTCGTATCTGCCAGCAGTCATCTGTCGCCGGCAGGATATCAAGGGTCCGGCCATCAATGCCGGGATAGCGGCACACCGGCCCATTGTCGGCGGCGCGTCCGTAGCGCATGGTTTGCCCAGGAGGCGCGACAAAGATCGTCCGGACATCGCCCATCAAGCCCTCGCCAAAGGCCGGTTTGTCAAACGGGGGTACCGCCCGCTTGACTGCCAGCCCCTTGCCCTCCTGGTAAGCGGCCTCAAAGAGGGTGAATCCTTCAATCGTCATCAAGACACAGGAAATCTCGTCTCCGGCAAGGCTGGTGACCCCGATAACCGTGCCGCCCGAACCGTCCTGCATCGAAAAATCGATGGAATGGACAAACTGCCAGCGCCCCTGGGGATAGACCGCTGCGCAGCCCTTGGCTCCGCTCACATCCTCGTTTCCATTCAGCGCGGTCAGCTCCGGCATGGGTCGCCGTTCCGCCGCACAGGCGGCAAGCAACAGGAAAAGGATGGACAGCAGGAAGGGTCTCATCTGTCGGTGAACAGGGACGCCGGGATCTCCTGATTGAGGACCCTGTTGGTGAAGATGAGCCGGGTGGAGGAGTCGGGCCCCTCGAAAATCGTGACGGCATCGAGCAGTCCGGCCTGGTCACCAAGTTTGAGTTCAATCGTGCTGATCAGGGCGGCAATCCCCTTGTCTTTAGGGGTAAGGAGGATGGTATTTTTGTCCGGAAAGGTGACGGTGAACATCGCATTGTCGGTAAAGCGGCCGTCAAGCCAGTTGGAGATCTCGGCCAGCACCACCTGCATGGAGTCAAGCTGCATCCCCTTTTCTTCGGTCAGCCGGCCGTCGCGTTCGATGAATTTTTTCACCTTGCCGCCATGCATGAGCAGGATGGAGTGCAGGGGCTTCTGGTATTCCCAGCGCAGAGACTGGGGGGCCTGAAAGGTAAAGGTGCCGGTGGAGATGATGGGGCGGGCGAGGATCTTCAGATGCTTTTCCTGGACGAAATCGGCCTTGACCGAGCGCAACTGGATTGGGGCCTGTGCCGCCTCGCTGTCCTTGGCCTGCGGAGTTGATCCTTCGGCAGGGGCATGGGCTGGCAGGAAAAACGTAAGGGTGAGAAAGAGAAAAAAAAGTTTCATCAGGACATCCCGCCGTTGACTGAGATCACCTGGCCGGTGACATAGGAGGCGGCATCGGAGCAGAGAAAGGCCACCACCTTGGCCACTTCTTCCGGTCTGCCGATCCGGTTCATCGGGATCATGGTCTTGATGTGGTCCTTGGGGGCATTCTCGATCATGTCGGTCTCGATCAGGCCGGGGGCGACCACGTTGACCCTGATCCCCATACGGGCGACCTCGGCGGCGACGACCCTGCTGGCCGCGTTCAAGCCGGCCTTGGCCGCCGAATAGTTGGCCTGGCCGCGGCTGATCATGAGCGAACTGACGGAGGAGACAGAGACAATGGCCCCCTGACGCTTGCGGACCATCAGTTCCAGCACCGGCCGGGTCATGTTGTAAAAGCCGTTCAGGCTGGTATCAATGACCGACTGCCATTTTTCCGGCGGCATCATCATGAACAAGCCGTCGGCGATGATCCCGGCGTTGTTGACCAGGATGTCGATGGATCCCTGCCGGGCGCCGATCTCCGCCACAATGTTTTCCACGGCCTGTCCGTCGCGGACATCAAACTGACAGATCTCGCCCCGACCGCCTTCTCCGGTAATTGTGGCCAGGGTCTGCTCTGCGCCTTGCTGGTCGCTATGGTAGTTGATGACGGTGTAATAACCAGATCGTGCCAGCTCGACGCAGATGGCCCGGCCGATGCCCTTGCTGCCGCCGGTGATGAGGGCGGTCTTCTGAGCCTCTTGCAAAATGATCTTTTCGCCCAAACTCTTCGTTATGCTCAAAATTTTATCCTCGGAATATCAGCTATATGCCTGCGGAAAAATTTTTCGCAAGCCTCGATTTTGGGACGAAAATCTTCCTTTTGCAACAGGCTCTTCTGTTCGTTGTCTGTTGTTATTGCTCGCCCGCCTGAAAAAGTTGCAGGGTGGCCCTGCCGATTATCTGATTGTCCATTGTCAGTTCGCAGGAGACTTCCCGCAGATTTTCAAAACTGTAGGTGTTTTCAGCCCTCGCCATGATGCTGCTGCCCAGGGGCAGGCAATCGATAGCAAAATCAGCCTTTTTGATGCCCACGATCCAGCCCATCTGATTGGAGTCCCGGCCCTTGGTCCGGATCCGGTCCCAGCCGTTGCAGATCCCGGCGGTCTGGGCGGCCAGCTCCACCAGAATCAGCGGATGCACGCCGTTCTCATCGGCCATCGGCCACGACGAATCGACCAGAAAAAGGGCGCGGGCCGTCTTGCTGTCAACCTCAAGGATCTCCTTGACCAGCAGCATGTTGCCGCGATGGGGAAGAAGGTCTTCGAGGGTGAGATCGGAGAGTGTTGTCGTGCTCATGCCCGTATACCTTGTCGCACTTGAGGGAACCTTGATTGTCAGGTTCGATACGATACCCCATTTCCGAGGGAAGGGCCACCTCTTGATGGCACAATTTTTCTTGGCATTATCTTTTTTTACGCAGTATATATTTCTGAAATGATATCCATTTCAAGTTTACGGAAACCGGCTTTGCGTCATTGCCGGAGTACAGCCGGAATCTCCCCGCAATTCAATAATAACCCCGATAAACGGGATAAGTATCTTCACGAAATTCGTTTCAAAAAAGAGGCTCAGAGGAAACGAATTTCTAAGGTACTTATCAAACAGTGACAGTCAATTATGGATAAGCTTATCGCCGAGCTGAAGGTCAAGATTATTGATATCCTCAATCTTCAAGACGTGAGCCCTGAGAATTTCGATGAAAACGCCCGGCTGGTTGGTGGCGATCTGGGCATTGACTCCATAGATGTTCTGGAGATGGTGGTCATGGTGGAAAAAGACTATGGTGTTGTCATCAACAGCCAGGAAATCGGCGAGAAGGTCTTTTCTTCCCTTGCCGCCCTTGCCGGATATATCAAGGAAAACCTGCCCGGCTCATCAACCTGATGGGGAAGCGGGTGTACATTGCCGGTGCGGGCATTATCAGTCCGCTGGGCAAGGGCCTTGCGGCGACAGTTGAGGCGCTGCAGGCCAATTCTTCGGCCATCAGGCCGCTGGATCTTTTTCCGCTCCTGCATGGAGAACCTTTGCCGGTGGGGCAGGTCCGGGGACTGGATGAATCATCCTCTCTGCCCAGAACGCATCGTCTGGCCCGGATTGCTGCCATACAGGCCATGGCCGGGGGCAGTCAGCCGCCTGATGCAGTTATTCTGGGCACTACCACCGGCGGCATCTTGACCACAGAGCAGTTGCTCAGGGATAATGTGGGCGACAAGGAGTTGTACCGCTATCACGGGTTAAACAGTGTCGCCGAGTATATTGCCAGAGAGACCGGTTGCCGCGGCCCGGCCCTTGCGGTTTCCACTGCCTGTTCGTCAGGAGCTGTTGCCATTGCCATGGCCCTGGAAATGCTGCGCAGCGGCAAGGCGAAAACGGTTCTTGCCGGAGGAGTGGATTCTCTGTGCCGCCTGACCTATTTTGGTTTTCATTCCCTGCAGCTGGTGGACAAAAAAGGCTGCCGTCCTTTTGATGCGGATCGGCATGGGATGGCGGTGGCGGAAGGTGCGGCCATGCTTTTGCTGACCACCGAAAGGCCAGATACCCCTCTGGCTGAACTCCTTGGCGCCGGTCTTTCCTGCGATGCCTATCATCCGGCCGCGCCCCACCCCGAGGGCCGAGGCGCTCTCATGGCCATGTGGGCGGCCCTTACTGATGCCGGTCTTGAACCGGAGGACATTGACTATATCAATCTACACGGGACCGGCACACCGGAAAACGATCTGGTCGAATCTAAGGCCATCAAGACCCTCTTTGTCACGCCGCCTCCGCTTTCCTCCATCAAAGGGGCGATGGGCCATAGTCTGGCCGCTTCCGGCGCCATTGAGGCGGTGGTGTCGGCCATCGCTGTTTTCCAAAACTTTCTGCCTGCCAATACCGGTTGGGAGAAGTTGGACCCAGCCCTTGGTCTCACCCCGTTGACGCAGCCGATAAGTCAGCCGGTAACGGCCGTGCTCAGCAACTCTTTCGGGTTTGGCGGCAATAACGGCTGTCTGGTGATCACCCAAGCAGACAGCGTGCCAGCATCGCCTGCGCCCCGAGGGCCTCGTGCCGGGCTGGCCGTCCATGGCAGGTCCTGTGTGTCCGGCTCAGGGAATACTGCGGCCACCATGTCCCAACTTGTCCAGGGACTCCCTGTTGCCGGTATGGTGGATCTTGACAGCCTCTCAGAAAACCTGCCGCCGCGTCTGGTCCGCCGTCTGAAACGGCTGCCGCGAATGACGTTGTCCCTGGCGGCGGCTGCCCTGGCAGATTCCGGTCTTGAGGAAAAACCATCCGCCGTGTTTATGGGCACCGGCTGGGGTGCGCTCTCGGAAACGTATGATTTTTTGACCCGGCTTGCTGAATCGCAGGAACAGTTTCCCAGTCCCACTGATTTTGTCGGCTCTGTGCATAACGGGCCGGCCGGTCAGGCGGCCATCATGTTCGAGGCCACCGGGGCCAATATTACCACCAGTGGCGGTGATTACTCCTTTGAGCAGGCGTTGCTGGCCGCCGACCTGATGATGAAGGAAGGGGATGAGCGCAGCCTTGTGCTCGGCGTTGATGAGGGCCATCAGGCGCTGTCTCCTTTGCTTGATCCCTCCATTGCCCCTGCAACGCTTCTGGCCGATGGCGGCGGGGGGTTGTGTCTGAGCAGAACCAGCAACGGCGCGCAATGTCTTGTTCGGGTTCCCTTTTATCAGAGCAGCGCCACTGAGGGGGCCATTGATTTGCTGATCGAGACCCTGGGCGGAGTCCAGATCTTGAAGAGCAAATATGCGTTGGTGCTGGCGGGGATTCCGGCAGCGGTCCGGGAAGAAGGCGAGGCCCAGTTGGCACGGTTTGTTGACCAATCCGGATGCCAGGCCCCGGTGATCCGCTATCGCGAGTTGACGGGTGAGTTTGCCTCGGCCTCGGCCGTGGCCGCGGTCATGGCTGTTTCCTTCCTGACTGAGCGGCAGCTGCCGGCAGGAGAGGAAGACGGCAAGAATGCCATCCTGGTGCTTGGTCTGGGACCATATCTTTCGGCCATGGAATTCTCCCGCCCATGAAGATCCTGCTCATCTCCCCCAATACCCTTACCGTTCCCTATCCCGTCTATCCCCTTGGTCTTGATTATGTCGCCGGGTCTATTGGCGCGGAGCATCAGGTCAGGATCGCGGATCTGAATATTCATTCGCTTGCGGTTCTCGATGAGATTCTGCACGATTTTTTTCCGGACATTATCGGCCTGTCCTGCCGCAATATTGACAACACCGAGGCCGGTGATCCCCTGTTTTTTATCAGTGAATACCGCAAGCTGGTGGTCTGGCTGCGGGAACGCTCAACCGCCACCCTTGTCTGCGGCGGCAGTGGTTTTACCATCATGCCGGATCGTGTCTTTGCGGCCCTGGGGGTGGATTACGGGATTATCGGTGAAGGAGAGCGGTTCGGTCTGCTGGTGGATGCCATTCACAGTGGCCGGGAAGCGGAGGAGATCTCCGGCGTGATCTCCGCCGCCGCCCCGGCAGAGCTTCCCGGCCCCTGGGCTGGTACGCAGGCGCGTAAATTCCATTCCGATGCCTCTCATGTGGATTTTTATCTCAGAAATGGGGGGATGCTCAGTCTGCAGACCAAACGGGGCTGCTCCTTTCGCTGTATCTATTGCCCCTATCCTCATATTGAAGGGAAAAGGCACCGGCTGGTACCGCCCGATGCGGTGGCCCGGACCGCCATGGAACTGCAGGAGGCCGGGGCAAGATATCTGTTTATCACCGACTCGACCTTTAATTCGGATGTGGCCCACAGTCTGGATGTGGCCAGGGCCTTCAAGGCCGCCGGGGTTTCCATCCCCTGGGGTGGATTTTTTGCCCCGCTCCGGTTGCCGTCTGATTATTTTTCCATCATGGCCGATGCCGGTCTCAAGCATGTAGAGTTCGGCACCGAGTCGATGTCGGCGGCCATGCTTGCAACCTACCGGAAACCGTTCGGCATTGATGATGTCTATGTTGCCCACAGCCAGGCCCGGGATGCCGGATTGCTTGTGGCGCATTACTTTCTTCTGGGAGGGCCGGGGGAGTCTGCCGCTACAATCAGAGAGACTCTTGATCATATTGAGAGGCTCAAGCGGACGGTGCTCTTTTTCTTTATCGGCATTCGTATCTATCCGCACACCGCCCTTTATGATATTGCCCTTGAGGAGGGCAGGATCACCCCGGAAACAGATATGTTGCGCCCGGTCTTTTATCAGGCTGAGGCCATTGAGCGTGACGCGATTGAAGAGTTGATCACGACGCGAGCGGACAAGCGCGTCAACTGGATTGTAGGCTCGGGCGGCGCCACGAGCGCGGCCACCGTCAGAAAGATGTATGATCGTGGCTATTCCGGCCCCTTGTGGGAATATCTGGCCCGCTAATGTTGAGTTTTTTTTGTTATGTTTCTCCCTTGTTGACAACGTGCTGTTCTTGGTGGTTGTAGCTTGTATGATTTTCTCTGTATTTTGTTGTAATTATCAGTGTAGTGTTGGGCCATGTGTTTTTCCTCTGATAAATTAGGCTTTTAAATTTTGTTAAATACTGTTGTGGGGTATCACATGTTTTTAAAAATCACTTGTCAGAAAAATAACAGTCCAACGTATGCATGGTTGATGTTATTCGTTTTGTCTTTCTTAATCTTTGACATCACTCCATTGTCTGCGGCTGCGTTGCGTCTTGACGCAAATTTTACCCCCAGTTTTACTCATACCCAGGCTGGGTTTGCCTATCTCACGGACATTAAGGAACTCAATGATGGAAGAATTATGGTTGGTGGATGGTATGATTTCGTCAACGGGACGCCTCGTGGCCGCATCGCCCGACTGAATTCTGACGGAAGTCTGGATACAGGATTTAACCCAGGGGTTGGGGTTGATTATGATGTGAAAGCCATTGAGGTGCAGGCCGATAACAAAGTTATTGTCGTCGGCTATTTTTGGAATGTAAATAATATCGCCAAAAATAATGTCGCCCGCCTGAATGCTGACGGGAGTGTCGATACTTCATTTACCGCTAATACTGATTCCTCGGTTTGGGATATTAACCAGGACAAGAATACCGCCAATGATCCTTTCTCTGCCGTAAGCGGCCATTTTTTTCTCGGGGGGCAGTTTACATATGTTAATGGCACTGAGCGTCGACATGTAGCGAAACTGACTCCGCAGGGGAGCCTTGATACCACATTTAATACCGGTTCTGGGATTACCAGCGGAACCAGGGTATGGACGGTCGCAGCCTTACCTGAAAGCAAGGTGTTAGTGGGTGGTGATTTTACAGGATTTAATACCCATAGCTATTCCAACCTTGTTCGTCTTTCTGCCTCAGGAGCCGTAGATACTGCATTTTCTATTGGTTCAGGGGCTAACTCGATTGTAACGAGTCTTGCGGTTCAGCCTGATGGAAAGTATCTGGTTGGCGGAGCGTTTACCACCTTCAACGGCACCGGGCATAGCGGCATTGTGCGCCTTCTCAGCACAGGCGCGATCGATCCGTCATTTAATTGCAATGTCACTGGCGGTTATGGTGAAATTCGATCTATCAGCCTGCAGAGTGATGGGCATATCATCATTGGAGGAAATTTTACCACCGTCAATGGTTCTTCTCGTCTTAACATTGCCCGCCTGAATCCCAATGGCAGTCTTGATATGGAGTTTGGTACTGAGGCGGTAGTTAATGAGACAGTTACCACAGTGGCTGTGCTCGGACAGAATCAGATTGTCACGGGGGGACATTTCACTCAAATCAATGGGCAGGCGCGGGAGAAGATTGGCCGGTTTGCCGTTGATCCGTCATTAGGTGGTCCCGCTGCTAATCCGCATACACTCTTTGCCGGCGGCAAGGATGATTGGCGTCGCGTTAATCTACCCAAGGCCTTTGTTAATACGGGTAGTCTTGATGTTTTAGCCGAGGGGACATTGTTTTATATGCCCACACTGGGACCATCGTTGTTCGCCCGTCTTTCTTATAACTCTTTTCTTTATACGGAATCGACCGGCAGTTTTGGTAGCCATTGGCGTTTTCTCTATGAATCCTCTCTCACGCAACAAGGCCCTACTCAGGTTGTGTTGCAAAAAGGGGCCGGTGACCGGGAAACCTTTGTGAGCAATGTTAATTTGGCAACGGCGACTCCGGCTTCACCAGTGGTGCTGAGCCCCATGCAGGGAAATTTTAATCAACTGACATCTTATGGGACATATCTGCTGTATAAGGAGAAAGACACCGGGTTTGTATATCGTTTTGACGCTCCAACGCTTGGGCAGAAGGCGTATTTGACAGAGGTTGCAGATAAAAACAATAACGCCTTGACAATATCGGTTGACCTCTTGACAGGGCGTATCAGCTCTATTACCGACCCCGCCAACAGGCAACTCCTTTTTACCTATACGGCTGGGCGATGTTCTAAAATTACAACTCCCGATAGCCGAACCATCGAATTTACCTATGACGCATCGGGTCAATTGATCCAGATTAAAGATATGATGGGTTATCTTGGCAAGTACGCTTACACGAACGGCGATTTAACCTCCACCAATATAGACGAGGATAGTTCCACATATACCTATAGTGACAAAAAGTGGGGCACTGGGAAGTATGCTTCTAAGGTTACCGCCGCAAATGGTATCACGCAGATTGAGCCACTCAATGGCAGTATCAATCAGGTGCGATGGACCACACCGACTGGGAGCGCTACCATTGTTGCAAGCACTGCGGGAAAAACTGCCGGCACGAAAGATCCATTAGGCGCAATGAGTAGTTTTGCATATGTTGACGGTCTGCCGACAAGTTTTAGTGATGCTAACGGAAAAACCAAGGTGTTCGAGTACGATGGTCGGGGAAATATTACCAAGGCCACAGATGCGTTGTCGCATTCATTCCTGTATTTTTATGACGCAAATGACAACTTGATCGAGCGTCGAGATGCCCTGGGGAAGAAGTGGCTATACGAGTTTGACGCCAAAAACAATTTGACAAAAATCAGCTATCCCAATGGAGCAACAGATGTCTTTACGTATGATGCCCAAGGACGAATGGTGACATATTTAGATAAACGAAATAAACAAACCTCATATACTTATGATTCTTATGGGAATTTGCTGAACACGACGTATCCAGATGGCGGAGTGCTAAAATATTATTACACTTCAAATGATGCATATACCCGTTGCTCGAAGATTGTTGATACGCGCAATAAGGAAAAGCATTACACCTATGATGCGAACAATCGGATTACAGAAATTTCATACGGATCGACATCGGGCATTAAGGTGACCTATACCTATGACGCGTTGTCACTGCTGTCAGTTAAAGATGAACGAGGATTTACGACACGCGTCGAACGAGACGATTTTGGCCTGATTATCAGGTTGATTGATCCCTTGAACGCTTCTACCAAGTTTCAATATGACGCGAACAATAATCTTATACAGCTTGAGGATGCGTTAGGGCGAGTCAGTAAAACCGCGTTTGATGCCGCCAATCATCCAAGTATCACCACCGACCCGATGAATCATGTCTTAAAACGATATTATGACCCAGAGGGCAATCTTACCTCGATTATTGATCAGAGGTCGAAGACAACCCATTTTACCTATGATGATAATAACCGTTTGAAGACCGTTAGCAATCCATTAGATCATAGTATCTCTAATACGTATGATGATAATGGAAGACTTGCCAGTGTAGTGAACGCCAAAGGGGCGGTTGTGGCGTACAGTTATGATTCGGTTGGCAATATGCTTACAAAATCTTTTAATGGCGTGTTGCAAGTGGCGTATAGTTATGATAACGCTGGTAATTTGACAAATGCCAATCACAGTACAATCGGAAGCACGACGTATACCTACGACGAAAAGGGCCGGATTGAAACGATTACCTGGCCCGATGCCAAGGCGGTAACATATGGATATGATACAGAAGGAAATGAAACCAGCGTGACCTACCCCGACGGGCTCGTTGTCTCTTCGCAATATGATTTGTTCTGCCGCCGTAAATTGCCTGCGGCCTTCCGGCACGGCCCGGTTGATGATGTCAGTCCACATAAAGAGAAGGCAAATCAGGCAACCAAGATAGCATGGAACGGAAGCAGTATTGACTTTGAATACGATCAATCGGCTAATTTGATCAAAGAAACTCGCTTAAATGGCACTGTTTCGTCTTACAGTTTCAACGCAAAGCGTAAAGCAACGAATGTTAATCATAGCTTAGGTCTCACCTCGTTTCTTACATTGACTAATACGTATGATGTGATTGGTAATGTTGCAATGTCGTTGAATACCGGCATGATCCCTCCCCCGTTTACCTCCATGGCTGTCAACAACAGCTTTGATAACGCCAACAGCATGACTTCTTTTGGAAGTACAGCGTATACCAGTGATCTTGATGGCAATGTCACGGCAATAGGATCGAGCTTTTCGGCCAGTTATGATGCCGAAAACAAAATTGTTTCCAGTACCATGAATGGGATAACAACGACCTATTCATACGATGGTTCGGGAAGGCCTTACCGTATTGTCAAAGCTGGGGTAACCTCGTATTATCACTGGGATACTAAAGGGAGGTTGCTCTTTATTAGCAATGCTGCCGGGACAATAATTGCGCGGTACGTATATCGGGGCGCGCGTCTTGTGGCGCAACAAGTACAAAATGGCGATTGGTATTATTATCATTTTGACACGATCGGCAATACACTGGCCTTAACTGATGGCAGCGGGCAGGTCGTAACCAAATATGCCTACAACCTTTTTGGTCTCAAGGCTGTTGTGGAAACATCTATTTTCAATCCATTTACCTTCGTCGGTCAATATGGCACTATTGAGCTTGCTGATGGCTTATATTTAATGGGTAATAGATTGTATGACGCCTCAACAGGTCGTTTCCTCCAGCGAGATCCTCTGGGAATGACTGGCGGGTTGAACTTGTTTGTTCATGCCGGTAATAATCCCATTAACTCTATCGATCCGGAAGGAACAGAAGAAGTTGACCCTGGAGATATTGAAGATGTTCCAGAAGAACAGCGACTTAAAATAAAGAGCGGTACTGCCGATTTGAATTCGGGGGAACTTCCTGAGGATGGTGATGCCAAAGACGATAAAGTAGTATTTGATGCAATAGGCGACGTCGGTCGTTCTCTTGCTAATACAGCTGAAGATCTTCAAGAATTGAGTGGTAATATTCCGTTACTTCCGATTCCTGGGAATAATTTTGTAACAGCAGCACGACGAGCACGGGATGGAAAAAATGGTGAGGCCGCTTGGGAAGTTACAAAAGGGATTGTGAGTTTGATCCCTGGTTATGGTCAAGTAGCCGGCGCTGGTATTGATATCAGCGAAGCCCTGATAAAAGTAGCACAGGCATCTTCACAATCACCGCCAAGCCCAATATATAAACAACAGTATGAGCGTTAAAAATGGGTTTTGCCTAATTATGCAGAATGAGTAGTCAGAAAAGATAGTAACAGGGTGAAAATAATGAATCTACGGAGCATTGGCTTTTTCTTTTTGATGGTGACATTGCTGTGGCCGACGGCATGGGCTGGTGCTGTCGCATACACCTACGATAGTCTTAACCGATTGATAAAAGCTGAATATGAGTCGGGTGTTCAAGTCACCCACACTTATGATGAGGTGGGTAATTTAACTTCCATTGCACAAATACAGGTCTATCCACCGAGCGCGCCGATATTGAACAGCATTGATCCTGGCCCCGGTAGTGCAACGCTTGTTTTTTCTGTACCTGTTTATAATGGTGGGCTACCAATTTCAATCTATACAGCTACTTGCATGGCCACTGGTCTAGTTACTCGAATTGCCATTGGCAATGGTTCCCCACTTATTGTCTTAAATTTGACAGAGGGGGTGACCTATGAGTGTTCGTTAACGGCTACTAACAGTGGGGGATTTACGAGTGTTGCTTCAACGGTTATGACAGTAATAGCAGATCCTAAGTTTCCTTGGCCTATGTTCCTGCCCGCCATCATAAAGGGTGCAAACTAAACATTGCATGTTTGATTAAGCCCCTCCCCGCATATGCCGCTCTGTGCCGCGAGTGCGGCCACCGTCAGGAAAATGTATGATCGTGGCTATTCCGGCCCCTTGTGGGAATATCTGGCCCGCTAATGTTCTTCTTTCCTTCTCTTTATGCTGGACTTGAGGTGATAACTTGTGGTATTCACTTGTTGAAATAGTGAAATGGAGAAACGAGGAGATCTGTGCCCTGGTGACCACAGAGGACAGCTCGCCTTGGTTTTCCGGTCATTTCCCGGGCGATCCGATTTTACCGGGAATTGCCCAGTTAAAAATGGTTGCCGATATTATTGCGACCTATAAAAAAGAAAATTTGCGGATGACCGGTTTGAGCCGGATCAAATTCAGAAAGATCGTCCGCCCCGGAGAAGTGCTTGCGATTTATGCCACAACCGGCAAACTGCAAGATCAGTACGCATTCCGCATAACCAGCAGTGATGAGGATGTTTGCTCCGGCATGATGTTTATGGGTTCTCCGGGCATCGAGAGTGATCAGGCTACCCTGAGCAATAGAGCGTGACAATGTAGTAACAATGTAGGAGCTGTTACGGAATCGTGTTCCGTCTATCTGTCTGGACGACGAAATTATTTTATACAATGGCTTAGAGACTTTCATGACTAACGACACTGCACAAACAACCATCACTCGCATCGCGGAAATTATCATCAATGAGCTGAAGCTCGAAGATGTCACCTCCCAGACCTTTGACCCTGACCTTGATCTGGTCGATGAGGTGGGCATTGACTCCATGGATCTGGCGACTATTGCCTTGGTCCTGCGTGACGAATACGGTATCCGGATTGATGAAGATGATTATCCCAAGTTGACCACCGTGCGCATCATCGCCGAGTACATCAATACCAAGCTGACCAGTGGCGAATAAATGACTGCGCCGGTGCAGGAGTACAAATTCTCCGAGATCATATCGGATCCCGTTATCCGGGAGCGGTGGGAAAAGGTGCGCCGCTATTTTTTCCTTCGGGAATCCACCTATGATATGAGCAATCGGTGCAATATCCGCTGCGAAGGCTGTTATTACTTTAACGGTGAAAAACAATTCGCCGAGGAAAACAGGGACCCGGAAGCCTGGCGGCAGCTCCTGGAGGCTGAAAAGGCCAGGGGCATTACCTTTGTGGTGCTGGCCGGAGCCGAGCCGTCACTGGTGCCGGAGTTGTGTGAGACCTGTTACGGGGTGATTCCTCTGGGGGCCATTGCTACGAATGGATTGAAGGCCCTGCCGCGGGAAATAGATTACCGGATTCATCTCTCGGTCTGGGGCAATGACCGCACCAGTCTTGCCATCAGAAAGGCCCCGGATATGCTGGTCCGGCAGATAGCAAACTACAAAGAAGATCCCCGGGCCGTCTTTGTCTATACCTTTACCCCGGTCAATATCGACGAGGCCTGGGAAGTGACGGAACTCCTGGCCAAAAACGGCATGAAGATCACCTTCAATATGTTTTCTTCCCCGGTCGGCTATACCGGACCGCTGCGTCATACCCCGGAAACCCTTGCCGGAACGAAGCGGGTCATGACCGAACTGCTTGCCGAATTCCCGGAAACGGTTCTTTTTTCCCCCTACAATATTGTTGCCCACACCAGTCAGCAGGGGCTGCATGAATTGTTTTCCTGTTCGTATCCCCGCATGAACCAGTCGATGACTATCGGTCTTGGCCGGTCTTTTCGCCAGTACCGCACCAACCTGCAATGGGACCGAGACGCGGCCTGCTGTGTGCCGGATACCGATTGTGACGACTGCCGTCATTATGCTGCGGGCAGCGCCGTGGTCACGGCCAGGATGTATCGGCACGCCACGGATCCGGTGACATTTGCCGCCTGGCTCGATTATGTTGATACCTATCTGGCGGTCTGGGTCAGAGGATATGACAAGGGCGTCAATCTCTGTGCTACGCCGGTTATTCCACCACTCAATAATTAGTAATTCTCCGAGAAACCATGAAAACCGTCAGTTCCCTGCTTGATGATCATTGGTATGAGCGTTATAAAAAAATATCCAAGCTCAATATCCGCAGTTCCATCTATGATGTGACGGACCGTTGCAACCTGCGCTGTAAAGGGTGCTTCTTTTTTTCCTCGAATGAGCACAAGGCGGCGTCTGAAGAAAAGGATGTCAGCAAGTGGCATGCCTTTGTAGACAAGGAGATGGAGCGCGGGGTAAATCTGGCCATTCTCATCGGCGGCGAACCCACCCTTTGTCTCGACCGGATCGAGGCCTTCTACAAGCGGCTGCCCACTTTCTGCGCCACCAATGGCCTGATCAAGGTGCCCCGGGACCGCTTTCCTGATATGATGGTCGGCCTCTCCCTGTGGGGTGATGCGGAGGATGAAACAACCCTGCGCGGCCAGGATACCTTCAAGATCACCAGTGCCAACTATGAGGGTGATCCCCATGCCTATTATCTCTACACCATCACCCCGAAACAGCTGGGCAAGACCGAGAAAATCATCAAGAAAATCGAAGGGATCGGCCTGAAAGTCCATATGCAGCTCTTGTCCAATGACGAGGCGGTGGATGGTTTTTCCTGGCAGCCGGATGAACTGGTGGCGGTGCGGGCGGAGATGGATGCCATGCTCGACGCCTATCCTCAGACCGTGATCTCCTCCAAGTATTATCACGAAATCATCACTACCGGCAAAATGCTGGGTCGGCCGTTCGGGTGGATGGAATGCCCCTCGGTGACCGATGCCATTGACAAGAGAGAGCCCAGGCCCAAACGGCTGACCAATTTCATTCGCTGGGCATCGGATCTCAAGACCATGCATCGCTGTTGTACCTCGGAGACCCGTGACTGCTCCACCTGCAAGGATGGCGCCGCCCACATGAGCTGGGTCATGGTCAACAAGCGGGCGCACATGGAGAGCACTCGTGATTTGCAGAACTGGATTGAGGTGTATGAGATGTTTGCCAAACTTTACCAGTTCATCCCCTGGTGAAATGAATTACGAATTACGAATTACGAATGAGAGAGCAGCAACGTTATTATCCAATTCGTCATTCGTAATTTTTAATTCGTAATTATGTCCTTAAAAGACGCGGTCATTGTCGGTTATGATGCCATCTCCCCGCTGGGGAATGATCTGGATAGCCAATGGCAGCAGGCCCTTGCCGGCAAAAGCGGGATCGGCACGCTGACCCGTTTTCCCCTCAGCGATGATTTTCCGGTCAGGATTGCCGGTCAGGTTCCCTCCATTGACCATCTCGATTACCCCTTTCTTTCTGCCAGGCACCAGGCGGCCTGGAGCTCTCCGGTTTTCAAATACTCTCTGCTCACCGTGGCCAGGGCCCTGGCGCGCAGCGGGATAGAGATCAATCCCTCCATTGCCTCGCGGGTGGCGGTGACTTACAGCTCCGCCATTGGCGGTCTCGATGCGGTATTGCATGCCGACCGGAGGATGCGGAGCGACAACAAACTGCCCCCACCGTACGCCAACCCCAATGCCTGCATCAACATGATCGGCGGTAAGATTGCCATTCACACCGGGGCCAAGGGGCCGATCACCTCCACCATCTCCGCCTGCGCCACCGGGCTGACCTCGATGATCATCGGCGCCATGTTTCTGGCGCAGAACCGGGCCGATGTTGCCATCTGCGGGGCGGTTGATTTTGCTCTGGTGGAACCGATCGTCGCCGGCTTTTATACCATGAACGGTGTTTATTCCCCCAAAGAAGGGCAGGAGTACGGGGCTCCGGAGACGGCCAGTCGGCCGTTTTCCGCCACCCGGCGCGGTTTTGTCCTCTCGGAAGGGGCGGGGGCGGTGATCCTTGCCACCCGTGAATTTGCCGAGGCCCACGGCCTGCTGTATCGTTGTGAACTTGCCGGCTGGGGCATGACCTCCGATGCCCATCACTTTGTGGCTCCGTATCTGGAGACGGTCAAACAGTGCATGGCTGATGCTATCAGCGATGCCGGTATCACTCCTGCGGATATCGCTGTCGTCAATGGTCACGCCGCATCGACCAAAGTCGGGGACCAGGTGGAATATGACGCGCTGAAGGCAATCTTTGGCGACGAGATGCCGCCGGTCTGCGCCAACAAGTCCTTGATCGGGCATGCCATGGGTGCCTCCAGCGTCATTGAAACCATTTTTGCTTTGCAGGGGATGGAGGAGGGGATTGTTCCGCCCACCATCAATTACACCCCTGATCCGGAAATCGAGATCGATTGCGTAGCCGAAGGAAAACGGGGGCTCAGTCAGGAGTTTGTCCTGAAAAATTCTTTCGGTTTTGGTGGATGCAACGCCTGCGCGGTGTTGAAAAAAGCAGGTTGAAGGTCTTTCGTCTCCATGCGCCGCATGGGAACCCATTCCGGCCTGCGTTGAGGATGTAGTAGATGTGGGGTGCGTTTTACGTACCCCACCCTACATTTGGGGTACGAGAAAAGACAGAGCAGATTGTCGTTAATTACCGGTTTTGCCAGCCAATAGGATTGCGTTTCATGTGCATAATGGCGACAACAAGAATGTTGTTGTTCTGAATCTGATAGATGACGCCATAAGGAAATTTGTTGGTGATACAGCGTCTGGTTCGAGGGGAAATGCGGGGCCAAGCCTCTGGAAAAGAGGAAATTCTGTTCAGCGTAGTGGTGATTTCAGTAGCAAATTCATATCCCAAACCAGGACATTGAACATTATAATAGTCAACTGCTTCGATAAATTCCTGTTCCGCATGAGCAAGGATAATGATGTTCATTTTGTGTTGAGTTCAGCCAGGACTGTAGAAAAGGGTCTGGCGGTTATTTTTCCGGCCTTAAAACCATCAAGGCGGGATTCTGCCTCCTCTGCCCATAACAGATCAATAGTGTTTTGTCGCTCCTGATCAAAACTGTGAAAAAGTTTTTCAATAAGCGATGCCTTTTCCACAGGCGGCATGGCGAGGGCATCTCTGAAAATCTGTTGGGCATTATTTTCCATGGTATCTCATCTCCTGATGATTGACAATCTCGCAAAAAGTCCAGACTGTCACAATGTCATTTCGACCATCGGGAGAAATCTTAATAGTACCCAGTGCTTAAGAAGAAAGATTTCTCGCTGTCGCTCGAAATGACAGGCTTTTTTGACTTTTTGCGAGACCATCATGATTGGTAGAGGTAATATTCCCTTTAATATACTTCTTTAGGAGAAAAAGAAAAAGGGTGCGAGGGAATCCATCTTGTATTCGCGTGTTGTATCTCGTTCCCATGCGCCGCACTGGAACGAGAGTGAACAAGTTTGAAGTGTAGCCTGGATGGAGCGTCAGCAGAATCCGGGGCCGGTGTCGCTACAGAGGTAAAATTCCCCGGATTGCGCTGCGCTTTATCCAGGCTACGGGTTGTCCTATAGGAAACCTCGTGTTGACATCTGCCCCGCCTTGTAGTTGTCTCCGCAAATAAAACAGAAGGAGCAGAATTGCTCCTCTGGGTTGCTTGTTATGGAAGGCGCGAAGGCCGCTTTGGCGACTGTTGCCGCTTGTGTGGTACGCTGTGGGTGTTGTGTTTTTGCAAGGTTGAATGGCTGGCTGTGGTTTGGGAGATTGAGGGAAAGGTTTGGTGGGGAAGTAACGGATTATAACCAAAAAAGGAGAGGAAAATGAGGGGTGTGCTGCAAAAAATGAAGTGTCTGGGGGGGGGGGGGCTTGCTGGTGATAACGCCATGAAAATCGGCAGGTTTGCCCAAGTTTTGCTGTTTATTGCTGTTATGTTTCTTGAACTACCTGCCTATGCTCAAATACCCACTGATGGTTTGGTGGGGTATTGGAGTTTTGATGATGGCACTGCCAATTTGACTGCTGGCTCAGCCAATAACGGCCAGCCAACGAGCGCCGTCACTTTTGGCCCTGGGAAAAGTGGGATGGCGGCAGTTTTTCAGGGGGTGGATAATCCCGGTCATATTTATATTCCAAACTCAGCAGCCTTGCAGTTTACAAGTGGGGCGACCTATTCCGTGTGGGTAAGGGTGGATGCGCTTAAAGCGATGGATGGAAGGGGAAATACCGTTACAAGTTATGGGGGAGGAACTGTTTTTGCAAAAAGTCATGATAGAATTGGAGCGGCATTTGGATTCTCTGTGAATTCAGCAAATGAAGCTGGCGCAGGGGTAGGTTCCTTTGCATCGTGGGCAGCAGGGCAGAGTGACCCTTTATGGACACCTCAAAAGCAGGTTGGTGATTGGGCGCACTTGACCTGCATTTTTTCAGCATCGTCCGGTATCAAGATTTATGTAGATGGCCAATTGTACCGGACATCTACAAACCCTGTTCTTTTTGCAGACATGAACGGACAGGATCTTTTTATAGGGAAGTTTTCTGACTCCTGGTATCCGTTTTATGGGGCAATTGATGAAGTCCGCATTTATAACCGAGTGCTGAATGAAGCCGAGATTGCTGAGCTTGCAGGAGGTCTCACCCAATCCCCCGGCTCTTTCGTCTTCTCCCCCATCTCCAGCCCGGTGGAACCAAACACCTGCTTCCCCGTTCGCATAGAGGCACGCACCGCCGGTGGCACTCTGGATACAACGGTAAACGGGTATGCGACGTTGAGTGCGAATTTTGGAGGTGTTTCGTCAAAAAGCCTTTATTTTAATAATGGAGTCGCGGTTCATGGTTGTATTACAGTTCCATCACCAGGGAAAAACAAGCAGTTGACCGCGCAGGGTCTTGGTTTGAGCGGAACAAGCAATTCTTTTGAATGTGTTGGGACTTGTTTTGGTTCCATTGCATTGTTTCTTGATCCTGATACGACTGCTATCCTTTTTGACCAAACAACTAATGCTGAAGTTGGGAGACAGGTTTCAACGGAAGATCCGCAATCGAATATTTACATGGTAAAATTTGCCAATGTCCCCTGTGGAGCCTATAGATTGAGGGTCGAAAAAGGACCTCTGTATAAAGACAATATTGAGTTGAATGTCACAGGGGGAAATGTGAAAGTGGAGAAAATATCTTTACCACAACCCGGGATAAAAGGCACCCCGGTGATTTTGATACCAGGTATCATGGGGTCTTCACGTCCCGTTGGGAAATGGGATATTGTACCACTCTTAGGGGATAGTTACCCTGATAAATCTCTTCGATTTCATGGCCCTCTTGTAATGGGTTGGAATGATTTAGAATTACAGTTAATAAAAGCAGGATATACAGTTTTCCGTTGTCCTTGGGATTGGCGGAGTGGAATTGGAAGCAAAAATGGAACAGAAGCGATACGAATGAAAGAGAATGTAAAAAATTTTCTTATTCCAGTTATTGATGAGGCGTTGAGGCATCCCGATTCTACTACTGGTAAGGTAAGTATCGTGGCTCATAGTATGGGGGGGCTGGTGGCTCGGGCATACATTCAAAGTGCTGATTTGTATCGGAATGATGTGGAAAATTTGGCCTTAATAGGAGTTCCTCATTTAGGGTCTGTAAAGCCTTATTTTTTGTGGGAGGCTGGAGATGCCATAACTGGGGATAAAATTTTTGATGATACATTTTATACTGATGTAATAAAACGAATGTGGGAAGATACATATGGTCAAGATAACTGGAAAAATTGCAATGCAAAAGCGATTAAAGAATTTATTCATGAAAAAAGTCCTTCCCTCCGCCAGCTTATGTCGACAGACTATTGTTTAATGAAGGAAGATGGTACCACATTGCCTGTAGAGTCTGATGGGAATGTTAATGTTTGGTTGAATGAATTAAATAACGGCACAAATGGATTCAAGAAACCTACAGATGTTTTTAGCAAGGATTTTGGCGCCAAGGTTAAGACCAGAGTGTTTTTAAGCAATAGTGGATATGATAGCACATTAGAATATATTCAGATTAATAATAAAATATTTACATATCCTGATAAAACTACATCTTATGTGGATGGTATTCCGTCTGATGTCGGGCCAATTACTTGTGCGGAAGAAAAAGCTGGGAAAAAAGCCACAAATAATAATGAGCTTTTTTTCAGTGGAGATGGGACAGTGCCTTTGGATAGTGCCGCTTATCCACTAAAAGCAGGGTGGGCGGATCGTGCAGAGTTTATTAGTGGAAAGTCACATACGTTCATGATCTGGAGCTTTCTTCAAGATATACCAGATTTTCTTGATGGAAATCCGGGCGTAATCACGGAACCTAAATCAGTGGTAATTTCCAAAGAAACAACAAAAGACGCTGTGAATATGACGCCACAGCTTGGTTTTTCAGTAATTGGTAATGCCGGGTTATTGATTACAGATACCTTGGGTAGAAAGAGCGGCATTTCACCAGATACGCATGCATTGGTAAATGAAATTCCTGGGGCAGATATTGTCGCTGATGAAACGGGTGCGTCTGTTTCTTTCAGTGACGCTCCGGCTGGCCAATATCACCTCACTTATTTTGGTTATAGTGAACAAAGTTTCTCCTTATCTGTTTCTGCCTTTAATGCATCTGGTGAAGCGGAAGAAGAGTCGTTTAAGGGGTATAAGCCAGCATCTCCACAAACCATAGTGATACAGTATAATCCGTTGTTGGAAAACCAGATTGTTGTCCAGCCAGTTGTTGCCGAGCCTCAGGAAATGGAAGCTGTTTCATACTCCTGCGGATCAGCGAAGTGTACACAATTACGATGGAAACCAACAGTGGCGATAGGAGTGAAGGAGTACGTGATTTATCGCAGATTATTGCTTGAATCTATGTATTCTGAATTGGCTCGGGTACCGGTGACGGCTACCAATTATAAAACCGGAGAAGCATGGAACAGTGATGAGTCTTTGCCGCTTAATGGCTATAAAGTGTCAGCAATCAAGGCGGATGAGACAGAGAGTTTCTTTGCCAAGGATAAAGAGGGCGAATGTGTCTTCCCTTGGCCTATGTTCTTGCCGGCAATAACTCATGGAACCCAGCACCCTTAACAGGATTTGAGATTGGTTCCCATGATTTGCATGGGAACCAATCTCTGTCTGTGTCCACTCGACGGGGTGCGTCCGTACTGCGAACCCCTGCGCCACACACGATCAAGGTTAAATTGGAATTGTAGCCTGGATGGAGCCTGATCGGTTTGCCCGCCGATTTTCTTTCTGCCAGCGCCGCAGAAAGGACTTGAATTTGACCATTCCGGTGGCTATACATATCGGAAAACTCTGTTTTATTTCTGGTGTTCTGGTTCCCATGCGCCGCATGGGAACCCATTCCGGCCTGCGTTGCAGGCCGTTGTTTTTCTGTATCGTGCAGGAAATTATAATGGATGCGACGCATCCAGCCTGCGTTCCCCCGAAGTCTTCGCTTACCTGCGCCGCATGGGAACGAGCAAAAAATCATAACTTGTATTCGTAATTCCTATGAAAGCACCGCTGAACAGAAAGGTCTTTGTCATTGGCTATGGGGCGGCCACCTCCCTTGGCAATACATTTGCCATCACCTGGGAAGCGGCCCTAGCCGGTCAGGCGGGGTTTCGCCGGATAACCAGGTGCGAGGTTCTTACCCGCAGCAACGTGGTGGGCGAGATCCCGGACTGGGATCCGGGCCTTTTGGAATATGTTAGTCGCAAAGATGCCTCGCTCTGGGATGCCGCCTATGTCTTTCTGACCATGGAGATCTGCCGTCAGGCCCTGGCTCATGCCGGCCTTGAGATTAATGAAGAGACCGGCCCAAGGACCGGCTGCCTGATCGGTTCGGCCCTTAACGGGGTGGATGCGTACCGGATTGCCATGGACAATTATGTCAACCGGGGGCCGCTGAAGGTCAGCCCTTATCTGCTGCCCAATGTCTGCGCCAACCTCCCGGCGGGCAAGGCCGGCATGCTTCTGGGATTCACCGGACCCATTTTTTCCCCCCAGGGAGCCTGTGCTTCCGGTAATCATGCGATTGCTATCGGGGCGAGGATGATCAGGGACGGCGACTGTGATTTTGTCCTGGCCGGGGGGGTTGAGACCTGTCTGGTACCGGAAATTATCCAGGGGTTTGCCAATATGCTGGCCACCATCAAGATCGGGCCCAAGGATCGCGCCTTTGATGATCCCACCCAGGCATCGCGGCCGTTCAGTGTTGACCGCAAGGGTTTTGTCCTTTCCGAAGGCGCCGGGGTGGTGGTGCTGGCGGCCGAAGAGGCCGTCCGTTCCCTTGGCCTGACTCCAAAGGCCGAGGTGATGGGCGTCGGCTGGAACTCAGACGCCAACCATTTTACCCGTCCCAATCAGGTGACCATTGTTCGGGCCATGCGTGCGGCTATCGAAGATGCGGAGATTACGCCTGTGGATATCGGTGCGGTTAACGCCCATGGCACCTCAACCCCCACCGGTGATAGCACCGAGGTTGCCTGCCTCCGAGAGGTTTTTGGCCCCGCGCTGCCCAAGATTCCGGTATCGGCCAACAAGTCGCAGGTGGGCCACAGCCTGGGCGCCAGTGCGGCCATTGAGGCAGCCCTGGCTATCGAGGCCATGGGCCAGGGGATTGTCCTGCCCACGGTCAACCATATACCCGACCCTGCCTTCAGCGACCTGGATGTGGTCCCCAATGAGGCCCGCAAGCACCCGCATGAATTTGTGCTCTCCAATTCATTCGGTTTTGGCGGCACCAACTGTTGTCTTGTCTTTCGAGGAATGTGATGCGACCCAAACCCTTTATTCCGGAATTTCTGGACAAACCCTCCATGGTCAGGGACAAGAACAGCGGCAAGATATGGCATCGCTGCGAGTTGCGGACCCTCTATGTGGATACGGACCGTTCGCAGGTTGTCTATCACGCCAACTATCTGAGATATTTTGAATTTGGTCGGGGTTCACTCATGCGGGATGCCGAATACCCGTATAAGAAGATTGAAGAAAGCGGCTATATCTACCCTATTATCAAGACCGAGCTCAACTACTATTCGCCCCTCTTCTATGATGACCTGATGTACATCCATACCCGGCCGGCCACCATCGAACTGGTTAAACTGCAGTTTGATTATCTGATTACCAGGGCTGACACCGGCGAGATTGCCTGCACCGGTTTTACCAAACATTGCGCCGTGAATACCAAGGGCATTCCGGTTGAGATCGATGCCAAGACCATCCGGCTCTGGCAGGAATTTCCCGGTTCATGACCGTTATGACCATCTGGCGTATCCCTGTTGCCATTGACGTCCGTCCCTGGTTTGCCGATCACTGCTTTGACGGTAAAGTCGTGCTGCCGGCGGTTGAAACCATGGCCCTGCTGGCGGCAGAGGTTGCCGGGAACCATCCGGAAATCGATGGCCTGGTCATGAATAATGTCCGTTTTGCCAGGTTCCTGGAAATTCCCGAAGGAAGCATCCATATTGCGGCCCTCATTGAATGCAATCAGCATGAAAACGGCTCGATTTATGCCAAATTGCTCAGCCGGAGGCCGGGCCAGACCATGACGCGGCTGCAGGAGCATGGTGAGATCCTCTTTTCTCCGGCTGGAGAAAAGCAAACCCCTGTCTTCGAATTTGACCGGGAACCCCAGACGGCTCCTGCCATGATGATCCCGGCAGAACAGGTGTACCGGGAACTGGTACCCTTTGGTCCAGGGTATCATACCCTGCAGGGAGACTTGCATCTTGGTGACAAGGTTGCATGGGGACGGTTGCAGGCCCCGGTAGTGGCGATCTCCGACCGTGTCCGGGAACGCATCGGCTCCCCCTTTCCCCTGGATGGTGCCTTTCATGCAGCCTGTGTCCTGGGACAGCGAACAGTTGATTTTGTGCCCTTTCCCGTGGGATTTGACCGGCGAATCATCCTCCACCCCACGCAGCCCGGCGTCAGTTATTGCACCACGGTGGAATTGCTCTCCCTGACCAGCGATGAACTCCTCTTTGATCTGCACATTTTTAATGATCAGGGGCAGGTCTTTGAGAGTGTCACAGGCCTGCGGATGCGGGATGTGAGCGGCGGGAAGATCAAACCGCCGGAGTGGATGAAAAGATAGGAGGAGGGAGGTCAATGGTACAACCGGATTTAATTCGTGTGGCTGTTTTTGAAGGGAAGCAGATTCGTAAAATCATGCATGAAGGTGAATGGTGGTTTTCGATCGTTGATATTGTGGCAGCTCTTACTGACAGCAACATTCCCAAACGCTATTGGAGTGATC
>JAUSAB010000104.1 GCA_030653035.1 Desulfocapsaceae bacterium
TGAGGAAAACTTCCTCATGCAGAAGTTCATGCGCACCTCGATCGGTACCAATAATATCGATCATTGCGCCCGTCTCTGACACGCTCCCACTGTGGCCAGTCTGGCCCTTTCATTCGGTAGCGGCGCGATGACCAACTCCATCGCTGATGTCAAGGATTCGGATGTAATCATGGTGATCGGCTCCAATGCCGATACCAGCCATCCCACCATCGGTCTGCGCATTCATCAGGCCAAGCAGAACGGCAGCAAACTGCTGGTTGTTGATCCCCGGCGTACCGGATTTGCCGATGAGGCGGATCTGTGGCTGCGGCCAAACCCCGGCAGCGATGTTGCCCTGCTCAACGGTATGGTGCATGTGATTCTCGAAGAGGGGATCTGGGATAGGAAGTTTGTGGAAGAACGTACCGAGAACTTTGAGGAACTGGAGATTGTCACGGCCAAGTACACCCCGGCCTATGTCGAGCAGATCACCGGTATTCCTGAGGACCAGCTGCGTGCTGCTGCTCGTCTCTATGCGTCTCCTGGTAAAAAATGTGCCATTTATTACGGGATGGGGCTTGCCCATCACGCCATCGGCACCGACAATGTCAAGTCCATCGCCAATCTGGCCATGCTCTGCGGTAAGCTCGGCGTTGCAGGCGGCGGGGTGAATCCCCTGCGCGGTCAGAACAATGTGCAGGGGGCCTGTGATATGGGGGCCTTGTTCAATACCCTGCCCGGATACAGCGGTCTGGATAATGACGACGCCTTTGACCGTTACGAGAAGATGTGGGAGGTGAAGCTGCCCCGTCGCAAGGGCAAGGCGGCCACCGAGGTCTGGGATGCCATTCTTGAGGGAGATATTAAGGGGATCTACGTCTTTGGTGAAGATCCGGTCCTGGCTGACCCCAATGCCCTGCATGCCATAAAGGCCCTGGAGAAGCTTGATTTTCTCATCGTCCAGGATATCTTTCTCACCGATACCGCCAAGATGGCCGATATCGTCTTTCCAGCCGCCTGCTATGCCGAGAAAGAGGGCACCTTTACCTGTACCGAGCGCCGCGTCCAGCGGGTGCGCAAGGCGGTGGAACCACCCGGCGAGGCCAAGGCCGACTGGCAGATCTTCTGTGAACTCTCCCACCGTATGGGCTACGAGATGCCGTACGCGAATCCGGAAGAGATCTTCAATGAGGTAACGCAGCTCCTGCCTCAATATGCCGGGATCACCTATGACCGTATTGACAAGGTGGGTCTGCAATGGCCGGTGCCGAGTCTTGACCATCCGGGAACGCCGGTGCTTCATGTCGGCCGGTTCACCCAGGGTAAAGGGTTGTTCATCCCCGAGGATTATACGCCACCGACTGAGATGCCCGATGTCGAATATCCGCTGATCCTGACCACCATCCGGGAAACAGCCCAGTACAATTTTGGTTCCATGACCCGGAAGACGCCGGAGATTGAGGCCCTTTGTCCTGAAGCCTTTGCCGAGATCAATCCGGAGGATGCGGCACGCCTCGGCATTGCTGATCTGGATAAGGTCGAGATCAGCTCCCGGCGCGGGACTGTGCGGTTGCGCGCCAAGATAACCAATCGTTCACAGGTCGGTACTATTGCCATTCCGTATCACTTTGCGGAAGTTCCGGTGAATAATCTGACCCTGAACAGTCTTGATCGGTTGTCGCGCAGTCCCCAGTACAAGATCTGCGCGATCAAGGCCTGTAAGGTTTAAATACACTCTACAAGAAGACCCAAACGATAATTTTTCAGGAGTAACATTATGGGGAAAGCAATGAATCACCGGGAAGGATCGGTGATGATTTTGGGCGGGGGCATCGCCGGAATACAGGCCGCGCTTGATCTGACTGAGCTTGGTTTTTATGTCTATCTGGTTGAAAAATCTCCGGCGGTTGGCGGGGTCATGGCCCAGCTGGACAAGACCTTTCCGACCAATGACTGTTCCCTCTGAATCCTGGCGCCAAAGCTGGTAGAGGCCGGTCGGTCTCCCAATATTGAAATGTTGACCAATGCTGATTTTCTGGCATTGGAAGGAACAGCAGGAAATTTCACGGCCACGATCAATCTGCGGCCGCGCTATATCGATGCCGATGCCTGTACTGCCTGCGGGCTCTGTACCCAGTACTGTCCCAAGCATCATGTGGATCCCTATAACGAGGGGCTGGCTATTACCCGGCCCATCCATATCGATTATGCCCAGGCAGTGCCTGCCACCTATTACATCGATCCGAGCTCCTGTCTCTTTCTGCAGCATGAGACCTGTCAGATCTGTGTGCCGGTCTGTCAGAGCCATGCCATCAATTTCAAGCAGCAGCCGGAAGAGCGGAAGTTGAACATCGGGGCGGTGATCCTCTCTCCCGGATTCGGCAAGATTGCTCCCGAGACCCTGGCCAAGTTCAGTTATGGCAAGCATCCTGATGTGGTCACCTCCTTTGAGTTTGAGCGGATGACCACCGCCTCCGGCCCCTTCATGGGCGAGATCAAATGCTTCTCCGATGGTCGCCATCCCAAACGGATTGCTTTTATTCAGTGTGTCGGCTCCCGTGATATCGGCTGCAATAATGGCTACTGCTCTTCGGTTTGCTGCATGTACTCTATCAAAGAGGCGCTGGTTACTAAAGAGCATGATCCGGAAGTGGATATCACTATCTACTACATGGATATCCGCACCCAGGGCAAGGACTTCGACGCTGCCCGCGAGCGGGCTGAGGCCATTGGCATCAAGTTTGTCCGGGCCAAGGTAGCGGATGTCACTCCGTGGGAGAATCATCTGCAACTGACCTATGCCACCCTTGATGGCCAGCACAAGTTTGAACCCTTTGATCTGGTGGTGCTGTCCGTAGGGCTTGAGTCGCCTAAGGATGCCAAGAAGATTGCCGATATTACCAAGATCAATCTTAATAAATATGACTTCTGTGCCACCAATGGCTTCAACCCCCTGCAGACCAGTCAGGACGGGATTGTGGTGGCCGGTGCCTTCCAGGGCCCCAAGGATATCCCGGAGTCGGTGACCCAGTCATCGGCCGCTGCCTCACTGACTGCTGCCGCCCTGAGAAAGGTGCGGGGCAAAGGCGTGGAGCTCAAGACCTATCCCGAGGAGCAGGTGGTTGCGGCTGATGATGAGGCCCGGATTGGGGTCTTTGTCTGCCATTGCGGCATCAATATCAGCTCGGTGGTGGATTGTGCGGCAGTAGCCAACTACGCCGGCGATATGAAAAACGTCACCTATTATACCGAAAACCTCTATTCCTGTTCCCAGGATGCCCAGGAGGTTATCAAGAAGAAGATCAAGGAGCACAAGCTGAACCGGGTGGTTATAGCAGCCTGTTCGCCGCGGACCCATGAGCCTCTCTTTCAGGAGACCCTGCGCGATGCCGGTCTCAACCGGAACCTCTTTGAGATGGTCAACATCCGCGATCAATGTTCCTGGGTCCATGCCGGTGAACCGGAGCTTGCCACCATCAAGTCCAAGGATCTGGTGCGCATGGCCGTCTCCAAGGCCCGTCATATCCAGTCTCTACCCGAGCAGACGGTGCCGGTAACCCCCAAGGCCCTGGTTGTCGGCGCAGGCGTAGCGGGAATGACCGCCGCCCTGAACCTGGCCGAGCAGGGATTTGATTCGGTCCTCATTGAAAAAGGGGACAGTATCGGCGGGAATCTCAAGAATCTCCATCATACCCTGGCAGGCGACGAGGTGCAGGCGCACCTGAAGACCCTGGTCACCAAGGTTACAGGATCCAAAAACATAGATGTGATCTGCAATGCGGAGCTGGTGCAGACCGCAGGCTTCATCGGCAATTTTGCCTCGGTGATTGCCAGCGGCAAGGGCAAGGACAAGGTCGAGCAGACCGTTGACCACGGCGTCATCATTGTCGCCACCGGCGGCCGTGAGCATCGACCTGACAAGTATCTGCTGGGCAAGTCCAAAAAGGTTGTGACCCAGCAGGAGCTGGAGAAACAACTGGCGGGCAAGGCCAAGACCCGGGCCCCCGGCTCCATCGTCATGATCCAGTGTGCCGGTTCGCGCGGCGATGATCTCAATTACTGTTCCAAGGTCTGCTGTAATCATGCCCTGAAGAATATTCTGAAGGTCAAGGAGATCAACCCTGATTCCCAGATCATTGTCCTCTACCGGGATATGCGTACCTATGGCTTTGCCGAAGACGCGTATCTTGAAGCCCGCAAGATGGGTGTGGTCTTTATCCCCTATGAGGTTGATCGTAAGCCGGAAGTAACGGAAAAGGGCGGGAAGGTTCAGGTCCATTTCTTTGACTCCATCATGCAGGAAGAGGTGACCATGGCACCTGATCTGGTGGCCCTGTCTGTGGGGATCGTACCGGATGATACCGATACCCTCTCCAAGCTGCTGAAGCTGCCGGTGACGGCCAATAAGTTCTTCCTTGAGGCCCATGTCAAGCTGCGTCCGGTGGAGCTGGCAGTCTCCGGCGTCTATGTCTGCGGACTGGCCCATGGCCCCAAGCCTGTTGATGAGACCATCGTTCAGGCCCAGGCGGCCGCGGCCAAGGCGGCGATCCCGCTGGTCAAGGGTTATGTGAAGGTTGACCCGATAGTCTCGAGTGTCGAGCAGGACAAGTGCATCGGTTGCGGCCTCTGTGTCAGCCTCTGTCCGTATGGCGCCATTGTCATGCAGAAGGTGGATGGCAAACGGAAGGCGGAGACTGTTTCCGCCTCGTGCAAGGCCTGCGGGATCTGTGCCGCCCATTGTCCGACCTTTGCCATCTCCATGGGCGGGTTTACCAATGAGCAGATTAACTCACAGATTGAGGCCTTCGGGGCCACTGGC
>JAUSAB010000112.1 GCA_030653035.1 Desulfocapsaceae bacterium
TGAGTTCTCCAATAGTCCGGGCTTTTGCCAAATGCTCTTTTGCACTATTCAGTATCTCTTTGCCACTTGCTGGTCTTGCCATATGTCCACCTCCTTATTTGGTGGACATATTATAACATCTTTGATTTAGAAATGGAATAACACCACCTTCCTGAAGCATTCTCATCCCGGATAAAAGCATCCTTTCTCGCCTTTTTTCTACAAAACGTTGACTTTATCCCATAAAAAAAAATATATTAAATCATCTATTATTAATAACTTTTCTTGATGTCTCTGATTAATCCTGATGAGCAACGCCATTTTTTATGGAGGATCACTTTTTTATATTTTCGAAAGAATAGCCAGTATAGCAACAAAGGCGGCTCGAGTCTATCTGACCCGGGCTTCTGATCAATCATCAACAAGGAAGAGGAGAGAAATGATGCAAAAGTTCAAGGCCACTGTTGTCAAGGGATGTCTGATGTGTGTTGCGCTTTCAGTGCCGCAACTTGGATGGGCTGGAGATTTTGACAGTTTTAGTATGCCGGTGAGTAATCCGGTTTATAATGGTGATGCTCGCAATGTGACTATGGTTCGGCCGATCATGCTCTGGCAGTCTTTGCCGGACCGGATCAAGGTCAATATTGGCGGCGTGGAATCCGAGTTAGATCTGGGAGGCGATGTGCAGGGAGCTGCCATGCAGTTCAGTTATGCCTTTAACGAGAGGTTTTCCCTGGTGGCAGTCAAGGACGGATATATAAACTGTGAGCCGGACAATACCCTCTCTGATCACAGCGGCTGGATAGATATTGCTGCCGGTCTTCAATACTCCTTTCTCTATGAGCCGGCCCAGAATTTTATTATGACAGGCCGTCTGGTTTATGAATCCACCAGTGGTAATAGTGATGTCTATCAACGGAATGGCGACGGCAATCTTGCGCCTTCCATCCTCTTCATCAAGGGCTTTGATAAGTTGCAACTTTCCGGTACTGTTGGCTTTGTCTTGCCATTTGATAGTGATGAAGAGAACACCCTGTTCTATGACTCATGGAATGTGGGCTATGCCGTAACCGATTGGTTCAAACCCTTGATTGAATTGAACCATTTTCATGTCCTCAGTTCCGGCAGTAGAAACCTTAATGGGTTTGTGCAAAATGGTGGTGCGGATGATTTAGTGGCCGCCATCAGTACCTTTAATGGTTGTGACATCATCAATCTTGGTGGCGAACACAGTGGTGACAATGCAGACCAGGTAACTATGGCGTTTGGCTCCCGGTTCCGCATCAACAAATGGATTGATGTCGGCGCTGCTTATGAAATCCCTTTGACCAGCGACAAGGAAACCTTGATGCAAGAGCGAATCCTTGTGGATGTTATGTTCACCATGGCCTTTTAGGCATCCGCAACCAGCAGAAGAAAGTGAGGAAATCCACTTTTCTTCTGCTGGTTTTTCTGATGTGGCAGTAAATAAGGGGATAGATTTATTAAATAAAAATAAATCTATCCCCTTATTGCATTTTTTAAGGGACCAGCGGCGTTGGATTGAATGAAGAACTGATCTTTTAGGTGTCTGTCGGATTATGGTGATTTTTGTTTTGCAACATGCTGATATCTTTAGACAAGTTGTAAATATTGCGCAACTCATTATTTGTATTATATCTAATGATATCAAATTGTTATCATTTTTTTATTTCGATAATCCGACAGACTCCTAGAAAAAATAGTTTTCCCTGAAAATAGATGGTGAGTAATTTGCGAAACACGATTGTTCATGATACACATAGGCAATGTGTAGTTTAATGAGTAATTTTCAATTATTTTACTTGTCTGGAGGGTGTATGAAGAGGTGGATATCTGGCAGGGCGGTGGCGTTGAGCGTGTGTATGGGGTTGTTGTCCTGTGGACCTGTTCTTGCGGATGAGGTGACGGATTCAATCACGCAAGGGTTGGATCAGTATAAGAAGGGAAGTTATGCCGAGGCCATGACCAGTCTCAACTTCGCAGCGCAGAAGATTGGGCAGATCAAGGCCGATGGTTTGAAGGTGCTCATTCCCAAACCCCTCGCTGGTTGGACTGCCGATGAGGTGGTCTCTGAGGCAGCCGGGACGGCCATGTTTGGTGGTGGGCTGTCTGCTGAAGGACGGTATCACAAGGGCGACAAGGGGGATATCACCGTGAAAATCGTCACCGACTCACCTTTGCTGCAAAGTATGATGATGCTGATCAGCAATCCCATGTTTGCTACCTCCAGCGGTGGCAAGCTGGAGAAAATCAAGAATCAGACTGCCATTGTCAAGTATGAAGCACAGGGAAAACGGGGCGATATCAATGTTGTGGTTGCCGGCAAGGTGCTGGTTACGGTGGAAGGAAACGAGGTGACTCAGGACGAGCTTATGGCCTATGCCAAGGCGGTTGATTACGAGAAGATTGCGGCTATGCCTTGATTTGTTGACGGGTATCTTCTTGATTTAATGGCTGTATCGGTTGTTGATGCCGGTTGTTGATGCTGCCGGGCAGCGGGATGGGCTTTTGTGAAAGTCCATCCCGCTTTTTTTGTTTTGGTGATTTTGGGGTGATTATGCGTGCAGGGCATGCTGCCTGATAAAATCCTGGATCAGGTTGCGGTCGGGCTCCATCAGTTCGCAGCGCGATTTTTTGCCTGCCAGGGCAGCGATGGCCTCTGGCATCTCTGGGGGAATACCGATGGCTTTTTCCACGGTCTCGCCAAATTTTGCGGGATGGGCTGTGGCCAGGCAGATGACCGGAATCCCTTTCTGCTGGTGGATAAGGGCGGCATGCACTCCCACTGCTGTATGCGGATCAAGGATATAGCAGTGTTCTTTGTAGAAGCGTTGGATGGTCTCCAAAACCTCCTGTTCGGATGCGGCGGTGGCCACAAAATCACGTTTGATCTGGTCGCAGGAGCTTGAGAGGTCGAGCCTGCCGGTTTTTGCGAACTCCAGCATGGCATCTTGGGTGCGAACTGGGTTTTCATCGAGAAGATAATAGAGATAGCGTTCAAAGTTGGAAGCGGCCTGGATATCCATGGAGGGACTGGAGGTTGCCACCACCGTGCCGAGCGAGTAATCTCCATGCGTGACAAAGCGGGTGAGGATGTCATTGGTATTGGTTGCCAGCAGCAACTTGCGGATGGTACCTTCCGGCAACATCCGTTTAGCAATATATCCGGCGAAGACGTCGCCGAAGTTGCCGGTGGGCACGGCAAAATCCACTGCTTTGTCATGCTCATGGCGGTTGATGTGCAGGCAGCCATGGATGTAATAGACGACCTGGGCCAGAACCCGCGCCCAGTTGATTGAGTTGATGGCCCCCAGGCTGAATTTTTTCTTGAAGTCGATATCGTTGAAGATGGATTTAACAATGGCCTGGCCGTCGTCAAAGGTGCCGCGGATGGCAATGTTGAATACATTGCCATCGGTGACCGTGGTCATCTGTTGTTCCTGGACCGGGCTAACTCGTTTTTGGGGATGGAGGATGAAGATATGGATCTTTTCCTTGCCGCGAACCCCGTAGATTGCGGCACTGCCGGTATCGCCGGAGGTAGCTCCGATGATGTTCATAACCGCATCGTTCTTCTTCAGCAGATATTCAAAGAGATTGCCCAGAAATTGCAGGGCCACATCCTTAAAAGCAAAGGTCGGTCCATGAAAAAGTTCGAGGATATGCAGGCTCCCGTGGTGAATTAGCGGGGTGACCTCTGCATGATCAAAGGTGGCGTACGAACGGTTGATCATCTCTCGCAGATCGCTGTTGGGGATGTCATCAATGAATCGTGACATAACCTCAAAGGCTAGTTCCGGATAAGAAAGACCCTGCCAGGAGGCGTAGGTCTCGCTGCCGATACGAGGGATGGTTCGGGGCAGGAGCAGGCCGCCGTCTTCCGCCAGGCCCATCATCACGGCCTCGGTAAAGGGAATAGGGCTGATGCCGCCTCTGGTGCTTATGTATTGCATAATGATTGTAGTCGGGAAGAGAATTCCCTGAGGAAGAGTTATTGTTTTTTTAGGGCGTCCTGAGGAGAATCAAGGTCGTCGATGTTGACTGGTTTGGCGTCATGCCAGAGGCCTTCCAGATCATAGAATTTCCTCTGCTCATGATAGAAAATATGAACTACTACGTCACCAAAGTCAAGAAGAACCCACATGCCTTCCTCAAGTCCTTCGGCATGGGAGGTGTTGATCCGCTTAGAGTGCATCTCACCTTCAATGATTTCGGCCAGGCCCTGGACATGTCGGGTTGAGCGGCCGCTCATGATTACAAAATAATCGGTAAAGGAAGAAATGCCTTTGACGTCGAGGACGACCAGATCCTCCGCCTTGGCGTCAAGGGCTGCCTTGGCGCAGATTCTTGCCAGTTCCAGGCCGCTCTTGTCTTGATACTCTTTTTTCACTCGTTGCATAAATATTTTGCCTCTATGGGCTCCTCTGGTGTGAAGTAAGCTCGATCGCTTACGATTGTTTTTTTTCTTTCTTTATTCGTGGTGGAAATTCAAAGGTGATTTTTCCTTTTTTGTCAAGAAGAAGGTAGGCGTCAAAGGGACGTTTCTTCTTGGAGATAAAGCCGGGAATCAGCTCGGTCTTGCAGTCGGTCAGGAGCTGACTGATATGTTTTGGCTCGATGGCCCGGGCCAGAATAATCTTGCTGATCTGCAGCCCCTTTTTTTTGTCGCCATCGAGCGCTGATGTAGACATGTAGGCCGCAGGTGTCTCGTGGACCGGGGTCCCATCCACAGGAGAGAGGCCGAGACTTGGGGTTGCCTTGATTGCTTCGGTGTCCAGATCGTCAATGGCGTCAGCAAAAAGAAACTCTATCTTGTTTTGCTGTAACCTGACCGAGGCGGTAAAGGGCTTTCCCTGTTTGCTCCTGAAATCACTGAAGGGGCCAAGGGTGTCTCCTTTGATCAGAGCCACGATCTCTTCCTCGCTCATCATCCGACCACCCAAAATTTTGCGGATGGTTGTTTTTCCATCTTCTGAGATAAAGGCGGTGGGGCTGACATGGAAATGGACATTGTTGACCGGACTGAAAGAGGCCTCAGCCCGTACCTCTGTTTTGTCAAAGTTTCGTATCTGCGAGATAATATGGGCTGTTGTTTCCCTGATTTCAGCCATGAACTGCTTGCGGGTAAACTTGCCGTGCAGGATCTGATTGAGTTTGTGTTCCCATTCCCCTGTCATCTCCGGGGAGGCGAGCAGCTCTATCTTCATCGCCTCAAGAAGAGAGAACAGGTTAAATGCCTTGCCGGTGGGGGTGAGTTCCTTGCCTTCCCGGACCAGGTATTTTTCATTGAGCAGTTTTTCGATGATCGCAGCCCTGGTTGCCGGGGTACCAAGTCCCCGTTCCTTCATAGCCTCCGCCAGTTCTTCATCTTCTACGAGCTTATCCGAGTTTTCCATGGCCGAGAGCAGGGTTGCCTCGTTGTAGCGGGCTGGGGGTCTGGTCTCGGCCTGTTCCTTGCTGATCTGGGCACAGGTGATTTTTGCCCCTTTCGGGATTGGGCTGAGAGCCGCATCCTGTTCCTGATCGATCTCGCTGCCATAGATGGCCTTCCAGCCCGGATCGGTGAGGATCTTGCCCTCAGTTAGAAATGTTTCTGATTCAACTACGGAGATACGTCTGGCGTTCAGATATCGGGCCGGCGGGAAAAAAACGGCCAGAAAGCGCTGGACTACCATGGTGTAGATCTTCAGCTCGGGCTCGGTCAGGGTCTTGGGCAGGACCGTAGTGGGAATAATGGCATGATGGTCAGAGATCTTGGCATTATTGAAGATCAGTTTTTCCGGTTTGATAAAATTTTTATTCAAAGCCTCTTGGGCGAACTGACCAAAACTCCATCCGGTTTGGGATGTGACGGTTTCGTGCACTGTGTCCAGATAATCTTCGGGCAGACAACGGCTGTCGGTTCGAGGATAGGTCAGTACTTTGTGTTTTTCGTAAAGCGCCTGGGCCAGCCCCAGAGTGTTTTTGGCCGAAAAACCAAAACGGGAGTTGGCCTCCCGTTGCAAGGAGGTGAGGTCGTAGAGCTGCGGCGAACGTTCGCTTATCTTCTTACTTGTTTCCTCAATTGTGGCCTGTTTGCCAGTGCATTGCGCCAGAATCTGGTCGGCTATTTTTTCGTCCCATATCCGGTCGGCTTTGGTCTGATTGTCTTTCTCGTCCTTGACGAACTGAGGGTCGATCCATTTGCCGATATAGGAGCCTTTGTCAAAGGTGAAGGTGGAAAGCAGGTTGTAATAGGTGCGGGGGACAAAAACTATCCGGGCCTGTTCCCGCTTGACGATTAGCGACAGGGTAGGGGTCTGGACCCGGCCGCAGGGGGTGAGAAAAAAACCGCCGCGCTGGGAATTAAAGCCGGTGAGCGCCCGGGTGGCATTAATCCCGATCAGCCAGTCCGATTCAGAGCGGCACAGGGCCGCGTCTTCCAGGGGCAGCATCTCTTCATTGTTCCGCAGATGCGCAAAGGCGTCTTTGATGGCGTCTTTGGTCATCGATTGCAGCCAAAGACGCTTGCATGTTTTTTTGGCGACAGACTGGTTCCAGACATAGCGCAGGATATATTTAAAGATCAACTCCCCTTCCCGGCCGGCGTCGCAGGCGTTGACGATCTCGTGAACATCCTTGCGGCGAATGAGCTGCTGCAGGGCATTGAGCTGGCTTTTGGTGCTCTCCAGACCCTTGAGCGGGAATTGATCAGGCAGAATGGGCAGGTTTTCCAGCTTCCATTCCTTGAACTTGGGGTCTATCTCTTCCGGGAATTCAATGGAAACCAGATGGCCGATGGCATAGGAGACGATGTATTTGTCACTCTCGTAATGGGTTTTGCTCTTTTCGAATTTGCCGGGCAGGGCGCGCACCAAGTCCGCGGCGACGCTGGGTTTCTCGGCGATAATGAGTGTTTTGTCAGGCATTGTTTCCTGTGTGCTTGAGGGTATATGTCATTTCAGTTTTCATTCAGGATGGCAAAGAGATATGGGCATGAATGTGAAATGGAAAAATCTGAATGTCATGCCATGCGTAAAGACCGACTAATCAGAAAAATGCTTTCTATATATCGTTTCCAACGCCATTGTTCAATACCTATAATCCTGACCCCGGCAGTTGCATGGGTTTTATCGGAAAGAAATTGAATGCAAGATAGGAACAAGGGAATGATCCTTTTTGTTGTAATTCCAGCTGGTTTCACTTTGGCTTGTCCTCAGAACTATGCCGGAAAAGAGGGTATTGTCCACAAGGAGTCATTTGATGCGAAGGTTATTGCCTGTGGTGGCGGGGTGACTGCGGTTCATGACGCCGACTATCATTTCAGTCGCTGGAGTGATGGTTCTCTTGCCAATCCGCGCTCGGATGCCAATGTGACCGGGGATATCTCCGTGACCGCCGTTTTCAATAAAAAAATTCCCTGGTCGCTATGGGTGCCCGCCATGACCAACGGTGCGCGATTACAGGACGCTGACACGCTGCCAAATGAATAAAGGGGCAGGGCTGCTGTTTGAGTGAGAAATGGAGCGCCATGGAGCGCATCTGGCTTGACAAGGAGCTATTTCTGTGTTTTATATGTAATGTTGTTTCGGGTTGTGTGCGGGTGTAGCTCAGTTGGTAGAGCACAAGCTTCCCAAGCTTGGGGTCGCGAGTTCGAATCTCGTTGCCCGCTCCAGGGTTTGCTGGCTGGATTGTGTATTGTTCTCCAGTTATACCGGGTTTTTTTTGGTTATACCATTTGTGTCATGTGAATGATGCGGGTGGCTTTGAAAGTGGGCTTGCCCACTTTTTTTTATGTCTCTTCCAGAGTGATGCGGGAATAAACAAATTTCTGCGTGATAATAAAGACATGAGTGGATCGGTTATTGAAAAGGTGCAGGTATTTGCGGAAACGCTGCTGCCTTCCATGGGGTTGGAACTGGTGGAAGTCCAGTTTCGTCTTGAGGGACATGGATGGGTGTTGCGCCTTTTTATTGACGGCAAGGACGGGGTTACGCTGGACCATTGCAGTCGGGTCAGTCGCGAGGTCAGTGACTTTCTTGAGGTGGAAGATCTGATTGTCCATGCTTATCATCTTGAAGTGTCCTCCCCCGGGCTCGAACGTGCCTTGCATAGCATGAAGGATTTCCAACGCTATGTGGGAAAGAAGGCGAAATTGAAACTGCGTGAAGATGTTGAGGGCCAGAAGATTTTAATCGGCGATATTGTCCGGGCTGAAGATGAGACCGTTGAGCTTGTTCTGGAGGATGGGACGAGAGCTCAGGTTGTTTTTGAACAGATACGGAAGGCTCGCTTGTCTCTTTGAAAAAAATAATTGTGGGTTGCATCCTCTTGGTTGCAATCTTTGTAGGAATAGAAGGACTTTTTTTAAAAAAGTCAGTTATAACGATGGGGTAAGAGAATGCTATCGGATTTAAAGCGCATAATCGACCAGATCAGCAGAGACCGTGGTTTTGATAGGAAGCTGTTGATTGGGGCCATAGAAGAGGCTGTTCAGTCTGCCGCCAAGAAAAAACTGGGCAGCAGGCGGGAGATCGAGGTTCGATATAATGAGGAATATGGTGAAGTTGAAGTCTTTCAGTTTCGTACTGTTGTTGAAGAGGTGACGGACGAACAGACGGAAATCGACCTTGCAGCCGCTCAGGTGCTTGATCCTGAGGTCCAGTTGGGTGATGAGCTTGGCGAAAAGATGGATAATATTGCTGACTTGGGCCGAATTGCCGCTCAATCGGCAAAACAGGTTATTATCCATAAGATGAAGGATGCTGAACGTGATGTTATTTACGAGATGTTTCAGGATCGGATCGGTGAAGTAGTCAGCGGCATTGTCCAACGTTTTGAGCGGGGCAATATGATAGTTAACCTTGGCCGCACGGATGCGGTGCTGCCCAAGGATCAGCAGATTCCCAAAAGGTCTTTTAAGCAGGGCGATCGCGTCCGGGCGTATCTGGTTGATGTCAGGCGGGGCACCAAAGATGCACAGCTCTTGCTGTCGAGAACCCATGACCAGTTTCTGGTTAAATTGTTTGAGATGGAAGTCCCGGAAATAGCGGAAGGCATCGTCAAGATCATGGGAGTGAGTCGTGACCCTGGCTTCCGGGCCAAGATTGCAGTCAGTTCCACAGAAACTGATGTTGATCCGGTTGGTGCCTGCGTGGGCATGAAAGGTTCGCGGGTACAGAATGTTGTGCAGGAGTTGCAGGGAGAGCGGGTGGATATTGTGCCTTGGAGTCCTGACCCTGCCAAGTATGCCTACAATGCCCTTGCCCCTGCCCAGGTGAACATGGTGCTGGTGGATGAGGATGCAAAGTCGCTTCTGGTTATTGTGCCGAATGATCAACTGTCCTTGGCCATTGGCCGTCAGGGCCAGAATGTGCGTCTTGCCGCCAAGCTTCTTGGTTGGCGGATTGATGTGAAAAGTGAACAGCGTTACGCCAATCTTGAAGATCCTGGATATCAGTCATTACTTGCTTTGAGCGGGGTGGAAGAGGCCTTGGCTGATCAGCTCTTTTCCCGAAATATTCTGTCGACTGCCATGCTCGCTAATGCTGCCATTGAAGATCTAACCGTACTGCGGGCAATTGGTGATGAACAGGCCGTGTATCTTATTCAGGCGGCAAGAAAGAGTCTGGATATGGACCCTGACGCTCCTATTGAGATGAAGCGAGTTGATGATGAAGGCGAACAAGAAATTGAACAAGAGGTCGATACAATGACCGAAGGAGAAGGTCATCCGGTTTCGGCTCAGGCGTCTGAAGATACGTCTGAGACTACGTCTGAGGACTCGGTAGTTGAAGATGGGGACGAGTCTGATCAGCAGAAGTAAAGAAAAACAGACACAACCTTGCCGTATGTGTTGTGTGTGTAGGATAAAGGCTTTGAAAATAACCTTGCATCGGTTTGTTTTGGAAGAAGATAAACCGGTTCGGGATGTGTATAAAAACAAAGCGGGAAGAGGGGCATATTGTTGTGATAACGAGAAATGTCTTGCAGCTTTTCTGAGTCAGCAAAAAAGATGGAAAAGGGCTTTGAAGGTGGAAAAAAATCCTTCGGCTTTGAAAAGTTGAGTGAGTTAAAAAGCATTGCAGCGAAGATAGACGGGAGTAAGGGATGAGCAAGGTAAGGATTTATGAGCTGGCCAAAGAGGCTGGCATGAGCAGTAAGATGTTAACTGAGAAATTGCTTGAACATGGGTATGATATAAAAGGGCCTAGTTCAACAGTTGAAGACGACATCGCCGAAAAAATCCGGACTACAGTGTTGCAGATTGCCAAAACTGAACAGGCCAGGAAAAAGGTTGTTGCTGAAGAAGCTCCAGCCATAGTGCGTCGGACAACGGTTATTCGTCGCAGGCCAGTTGTGCCTGAGGCCGAAGCAGTGGAAGAGGTTCCTGTTGAGCAGGAAGTCGCTCCTGCTGTAGAAGAGGTCCCTGGCTCTGCCCCTGTCCTTGAAGTTGAAGCTGTCCCGATACCTGTTCCAGGGCCTGTTGGAGAACATGTGGAACATGTGGCTGTCGAGGTTCATGAGGTTGCAGTTGATAAAGATGTGCAAGTATCTGCCGCTCCTGTAGTGGTGGACTTCAAGGAACAGAATAAAGAACTGCACAAAGAGGCAAAATCTTTTCCTGTCAGAAATGAGAAAAAACGCATGGTTCCTGAAGGGAGTGAACCGGCAGTGAGAAAAGGGCTGGCTCGTGTTGTCGGGAGTATTGAAATTCCAGTTGAAGAGAAGCCATCTGTTGGAGAAAAACCATCTGTTGGAGAAAAACCACGAAAGAGAAATGAGCGTCCAACAGAGCGACCTGAGCGACCCGCGACCGTTGGGGCTTATAAGCCACAAACCCCAGTGCGGAAACCCGCATTAAATGCGGCGCCCTTAATTGATGCCAGTAAAGACAAAAAGAAAGGGAAGCGCGGCGCTGAAATAGATGACGCGGAGCAAAAGAAAAGCGGAGTTTGGAAGGCAGACAAGTTTGGTCAGAAGGGAAGAGGGAAGGTTCAGGTTACCCGTTTTGGTGATGAGTATAGCAATGCGTCTGGTAAGTGGGGGAAAAAATCCCGGGGTCGGATTGAGAGAAAAGTCATCCAGCCTGCCGTTGAGATGAAGGCGATCAAAAAACGGATCAAAGTCCTGGAAACGATCAGTGTCGCTGACCTTGCCCATCGTATGGGCGTAAAGTCCAGTGAAATCATTACCAAATTAATGGGCTTTGGGGTGATGGCCACTCTGAATCAGGCTCTTGATGTCGATACAGCGACCCTTATCGGGGCAGACTTTGGATATGAAGTTGAGCAAGGGATTACTGAAGAGATTGGCGTTCAGCAGCTCAATGCTCTGGAAGGCGGTGGTGAGCTGTTGCCACGCTCCCCTGTTGTTACGGTTATGGGCCATGTCGATCATGGCAAGACCTCGATTTTGGATGCTATCCGGAAGACCGATGTCGCTGATGGCGAGGCTGGTGGTATTACCCAGCATATTGGTGCTTATCATGTAACTTCGAGTGCTGGAGATGTGACCTTTATTGATACACCGGGCCATGCCGCCTTTACTGAGATGCGTTCACGTGGCGCCCAGATTACCGATCTGGTTGTCCTCGTTGTCGCAGCCGATGACGGGGTCATGGATCAGACCCGGGAGGCTATTCGTCACGCTCAGGCAGCAGGAGTTCCTATCCTTGTTGCGGTGAACAAGATTGATAAGGACAATGCCGATCCGGATCGGGTCAAACGTGAGTTGTCTGATTTGGGTCTTGCCCCGGAAGAGTGGGGTGGGCAGACAATGTACTGTGAGACCTCGGCCAAGAAGAATATCGGAATAGATAATCTGCTCGAGAGTATTCAGCTCATGGCTGAGATCCTGGAATTGAAGGCCGATGCCACCAGGAAGGCTCGAGGACGAGTTGTTGAGGCCAAACTTGATAAAGGACGTGGCCCGGTGGCTACGATCCTGGTGCAGGAAGGGACTCTGAAGGCAGGCGATTATTTTGTGGTAGGTCAGTTCAGCGGCAAGGTGCGTGCCTTGATCAACGATAAAAATAAACCCCTTGATGAGGCTGGTCCTTCTATTCCGGTGGAGGTGCAGGGGTTGACTGGTGTCCCTCAGGCGGGTGATGAATTTATCGTGGTCACCGATGAGAAGATGGCCAGAAGCGTTAGTCAGGCCCGTATCCTGCGAGCCCGTGAAATGGAACTTGCTTCAGTGTCCAAGGTTTCTTTGGATCGATTGTTTGAGAAAATGAATGAAGAAGAGACCCATGAATTACGGGTTGTCCTTCGTGCGGATGTGCAGGGAACCCTTGAGGCCTTTTGCTCTGCTGCGGAAAAACTGTCTACCGACATGGTGAAGGTACGTATCCTGCATGAAGGGACGGGAACGATCACTGAGTCTGATATCTTGCTTGCTTCTGCCTCCGATGCCATTATTATCGGTTTCAATGTGCGGCCAACGACTAAGGTCAAAGAACTGAGCGTCAAGGAACATGTGGATGTCCGTTCGTATGATGTCATCTATCACGCCCTGGATGATATCAAGAAGGCCATGGTTGGGATGCTGGAGCCCACGTTTGTCGAGGAAGTCATCGGTACTGCCGAGGTACGACAACTCTTTCACGTCCCGAAAATTGGCACCATTGCCGGTTGTTCTGTTCTTGATGGTAAAATTACCCGTAAGGCCTCGGTCAGGGTTATTCGTGAAGGGGTGGTCTTGTTTACTGGTAAAATTGCTTCCCTGCGCAGGATCAAGGATGATGTTAAAGAAGTTCTTGCCGGGTATGAGTGTGGTATCGGTATCGATAATTTCAATGATTTACGTGAGGGTGATAATCTCGAGGCCTTTGTTCTGAATGAAGTGGAGGCAACTCTGGAAAGTTAAAACAGAGGCTTGGAACTGTTCCGGCAGAAGAATATTGTTTGCTGCCCGCATTCTGACCATCTGAATTAATCTTGCGCAGTGATTTTATGTGGAATCCTAAAGAGACATTAAAATCGGTTGGCTTGGGGCCAAAAAGTGAACAAAAGCGGTCTGTTCGGGTGGCAGAGGCGATTCGGAACGAACTGTCCATGTTGCTCCTGACCAAGGTGGGTGATCCAAAACTGGCTGATGTTGCCTTCTCCCGCGTGCAATTGGCAGATGATCTGCAATATGCCCGGATCTTTTTTTCAGTTCCTGGAGACAAGAAGAGGCAGGTGGCTGCCGAAGAGGGATTGCAGCGGGCAAAGGGGTTTATGAGGAGTCATCTGGCCAAGGTTCTTAATATGCGCTACACGCCGGAACTGCACTTTGTGTATGATCACCAGGTTGAGAAGGTAATAGAGATAGAGAAGCTTCTCCAAGAAATTGCCAAGGAAAAGGGGGACGATGATGAAAGTGGTTCCTGAAGAGATCAGCAGGATTATCCGTGAAACTGATAGTTTTGTCCTAATGACCCACCTCCACCCAGATGGCGATGCCTTAGGGGCGCTCTTTGGTCTGGCCGATATTTTAGAGGGACTCGGGAAAAAAGTTTTTCGCTATCTGGAAGAGCCCGTGTCTCATCTTTATGATTTTTTACCTGGTTGCAGTCTTGCAGCAACTGACTTGGTTGCCTTGCGTGATTTTGTAGCCACAGCAAATGGCAACGTGGCTGCCATATCACTGGATTGCGGCGACTGTGACCGGTTGGGACGAGAAAAAATGGAGTTGCTTAACCTTCGTCCCTTTCTGGTGATTGATCATCATCATGGACATCGTGAGTTTGGTGATTTCCGTTGGCTTGACTCCCATCGTTCATCTACCGGCGAGATGGTCTATGAACTGGCAATGGAGTTGGGGGCAGAGCTTTCCCAGACGGCAGCTTTTAATATCTATGTGGCAATTTCGACCGATACCGGTTCCTTTCGTTATGAGAATACCAGTCCAAGAACCTTGCGCATAGCAGCTGATTTGGTGGAATGTGGGGTGCATCCGGAGGAGGTGGCTGGTCATGTCTATGATAATTTCACCTTACAACGTTTGCGTCTCATGGAACAGGTGCTGGCAACATTAGAACTCTTTAAATCTGATCAGTTGGCCTTTATAACCGTTACCAGTAAGATGTTTGAAGATTGTGGCGCTGATGTTGGCGATACTGAGGGATTTATTAATTATCCACGGGCGTTACGTTCGGTGAAGGTCGCTACTTTTCTCAAAGAGAATCATGATGGTGGGGTTTCTGTTAGTCTACGCGCCAAAGGTGGATGTGATGTTGCAGAGGTTGCGGCGACCTTCGGGGGTGGAGGACATCGAAATGCCGCTGGCTTCCGTTTTTCAGGAAAGGGTATAAGGCAGGTGCAAGAATTGGTCCTGGCTGCTTTGAGCAAGGCCTTGGGGTAAGAACAGGTTTCATATTGACCTTGCTGACGTATGAAAGAAGAAGCAGGAATTGCAAACGATTTTTTTGAGGCCGGGGTTTTTGTTATCGATAAACCTGCTGGCCCAACATCTTTTAAGATGGTGAGTGGGGTCAGGCGTGTACTTGGGATCAAAAAAGTCGGGCATGCCGGAACGTTAGACCCTTTTGCGACTGGTTTGCTTGTTGTGTGTGTGGGTCGACCGGCAACTCGAATGATTGCCAGGATGATGGATGGGCAGAAAGAATATCTGGCTACCCTCTGCCTTGGGATTGAAACAGAAACCATGGATCCGGAAGGCGTAGTCGTTGCCAGGAATCCAGTTGGTCCTTTGCGGGCTGAACAGATCGAAGATTGCCTCCGTTTATTCCGGGGCGAGCAGCTTCAGGTTCCGCCGATTTATTCAGCCTTGAAACATCAAGGAAAACCGCTTTATCATTATGCTCGTCAGGGAATCAGCATTGTGAAAGAGGCCCGTCCAGTGTTTATCGAGACCCTGGAAAGGACGGATGGCGGTCTTGATCTTGCAGGGGGTGAGGGGAGTCAACTTTCCTTGCGAGTGGTGTGCAGTAAGGGGACCTATATTCGAAGTCTGGCTGCGGATATAGGAAGAAGTTTAGGGTGTGGCGCCCATTTGACGCAGTTACGTCGGATCAAAAGTGGTTGTTTTACCCTGGATCAGAGTTTTCCTGGGGCTGAGCTGTTGTTGCCTGATGCACATAAACGCCTGTTGGCAAAGGCCCTATCTGTTGACGATATTGTTAATCTATTGTAATAAGAGTAGGAATGGGAGAAGAGAGAGTTTAAAAATAAGAGTTGATAAAAAATATCTTTAGCCTTTTCTGAAATATAGTGTTTGCGAGGGGAAGTATCCCCTTAATTCAAGAGAAAAATTGTTTTATATTAAGTAATAGGAGGCCCGTTTTGGCACAGTCAGCAGTAAAAAAACATGAAATTATTGAGAAGTTTAAGGTTCATCCCACCGATACCGGTTCATCAGAGGTTCAGATTGCCCTTCTTTCTGATCGGATTCAGTATTTGACTGAGCATTTTAAAACGCACAGCAAGGATCATCATTCCCGTCAGGGACTTTTGAAGTTGGTTGGGCAGCGCCGAAGTCTGCTTGATTATCTGAAAAAGAAAGATATGAATAAATATAAAACTGTTATTACTGAACTCGGTATCAGAAAGTAACAAGATATAACTGCAAGATCCCCCCAAGATTGCAGAGCAGTCTTAGGGGGATACTTGTTATGTTTCAAGGTTTATATTCCATGCGTTAGCATCACGGGTGTACGTTTTTAGGGGCGTGTGCTTGGGGTACACAGTGTATCCTTGCTGAAATACAGGATGTAGGGTGCGTTGTGCGTGCCAAAAAAGTTGCTGTGTTGTTCGCACAGCTGGAGAGTGTATGTATAAGAAAGTTGAAATCCAAATAGGTGGTAAGACGCTGTCCATTGAAACAGGTAAGCTTGCAAAGCAGGCCTCTGGGTCAGTGGTTGTTCAGTGCGGTGAAACCATGGTTCTGGTGACTGCCGTTGCCGAAAAAGAAAACAAGCCTGAACTTGGCTTTTTGCCGTTGACCATTGAATATCAGGAAAAAATGGCTGCTGTGGGACGGATCCCTGGTAATTATTTCCGGAGGGAGATTGGTCGTCCCAGTGAACAGGAAGTGCTTACCTGCCGTATTATAGATCGACCTTTGCGTCCTCTCTTTGCTGATGGATATTATTGTGAAACCCAGGTGATTGCTACTGTTCTTTCTGCCGACCAGCAGAATGACCCAGATGTGCTGGCCCTGATTGGTGCCTCGTGTGCGCTGACTTTGTCTGATATCCCCTTTGGTGGCCCGGTAGCCGGGGCAAGGGTTGGATATGTTGATGGGAATTATGTGTTGAATCCCACCAAAGATGAGCTTAAGACCTCACGCATGGATATCATTGTGGCCTGTACTCGTGATGCCGTGGTCATGGTAGAGGGGAAGGCCGATGCCTTGAGTGAGGATGAGATCCTGGCGGCAATATTTTTTGTCCATAAACAGGTACAGCCGATTTTTGATATGCAGGATCAGTTGCGGGAAGCGAATGGCCGAGTTAAACGGATTATCGAGTCTCCCCAGATTGATGAGGAGTTGATGGCGCAAGTAAAAACAGTAGCTGATACTGGTATGCAGGCAGTTATCTCCACTGCGGATAAAATGGATCGTGGTTGTCTTTATGATCAATTGAAAGCGACTGTAGTAGCTGAATTAAATACGGATGGAACGCGGGCAAAAGAGATCAGTAATTTGTTGTCTCTTCACAAAAAGAAGACCATGCGTGCCAAGATTGTGGAAGAGGGAACCAGGATCGATGGTCGTGCCTTTAATGAGGTCCGGCCGATCAGTTGTGAGGCCTCTTATCTGCCAAGAACGCATGGTTCTGCTCTTTTTACCCGTGGTGAGACCCAGGCCTTAGTGTCAGCTACTTTGGGTAGTGAGCGTGATCAGCAGCGTGTGGAAACCCTGGGTGGAGAGCAGGCAAATCGTTTCATGTTGCACTATAATTTCCCTCCCTATTCTGTTGGCGAGGCCCGAAGAATGGGTGGTCCTTCCCGGCGTGATGTAGGGCATGGCGCGTTGGCCATGCGCGGCCTGAGTGCTGTGCTTCCCTCAGAAGAGGATTTTCCATACTCAATCCGTGTGGTTTCGGAAGTATTGGAGTCAAACGGTTCATCATCAATGGCCACCGTGTGTGGCGGCAGTATGGCCATGATGGATGCGGGAATACCTATTAAAAAGCCGGTTTCCGGGATTGCGATGGGACTGATCAAAGAGGGTGATAAGGTTATTATCCTCTCGGATATTCTTGGCGATGAAGATCATCTTGGTGATATGGATTTCAAGGTTGTCGGCACCGATGATGGCGTCACCTCTTTGCAGATGGATATCAAGATTGGCGGAGTTGATCGGGATATCATGGGGCGGGCCTTGGCTCAGGCCAAGGAAGGACGAATGCACATTCTTGGCGAAATGGCGAAAGGGATTTCTCAGGCTCGTAAAGATGTGTCTGAATTCGCACCAAAGTACTATACTCATAAAATCAATCCCGACAAAATCCGTGACATTATTGGATCCGGTGGCAAGATCATCAAGGCACTTTCTGCTGAATACGATGCCAAAATTGAAGTAGATGATTCCGGTATGGTGAAGATGTTTTGTAATAATGCCGCTCAGGCCAACGCGCTTGTTGAACGCGTTAAACAAATCACTGCTGAAGTTGAAGTGGGTGCGGTTTATAAGGGGATCGTCAAGAGCATCAAGGATTTTGGTGCTTTTGTTGAAATTATGCCCGGTACTGATGGCCTAGTTCACATCTCAGAACTTGATGTTAAACGTGTTGACAAGGTGACGGATGTAGTCAAAGAAGGTGACGAACTTGAGGTTAAGGTCTTGGAGGTTGACAGTCGAGGCCGAATTCGTTTGAGTCGTAAGGCTTTGATGTAATTTTCTTAGCTCTGTAAAGTAGTTATAAATGGGTCGTCTCTTATTGAGGCGGCCTTTTTTTATGGATAATTATTGTCAGAGTATAGGTGATGAAAATGATAGTGCAATTTTGTTGGATAGATCCTGTGAAGAGCAAGGATCTTGAATTGCCACGCTATCACTCGGCAAAGGCTTCAGGTCTGGATGTGGCAGCCGCGGTGGATGAGCCTGTGGTCTTGAATCCCGGTCAGATTGATCTTTTTCCTTCAGGTTTTTCTGTCGCTATTCCTGAGGGATATGAACTGCAGGTACGTCCACGAAGTGGGATGGCGATCAGACACGGAGTGACTGTGGTCAATAGTCCAGGGACCATTGATGCCGATTATCGTGGTGAGGTCTGTATTGGCCTGATCAATCTGGGGAAAGAGCCCTTTATCATAAGTCGTGGTGATCGTATTGCTCAACTTGTTTTGGCGCCTGTAGTTCAGGCACAGTTTGAGCTTGTGGCCAAGCTTGATCATACCTGCCGTGGTGATGGCGGTTTTGGCCATACGGGGAAATAATCATGAATTTCTCTGTTCTTGGCAGCGGTAGTAAGGGGAACAGTGTCTATATCGAGTCTGGATCAACAGCGATTCTGATTGATGCTGGTTTTTCCGGGAAAGAAATTGCCGTCCGCCTTCAGTCTCTCGGTCGCAGGGTTGAAAATCTGAATGCCGTATTTGTTACCCATGAGCATCAAGATCATATCCATGGGGTAGGGGTCATCTCCAGGCGTTTCCAGATTCCTGTTTATAGTAATTATGGCACGTTTAAGGGAGGAGAGCATGTCTTGGGCGGGCTTTCCAGTTATTCTGAGTTTGCAACTGGCGACACCATCGAGATGCAAGGGCTTCAGATTCGGACCTTCGCGGTTTCCCACGATGCGGCGGATCCAGTCGGCTTCATTATTGGTGATGGTAAGGTGAACCTTGCCTGTTGTACCGATACCGGCAAGGTGTCACATCTGTTGCGGCAGAGGCTTATGGGGTGCAATGGGATGGTTCTTGAATTTAACCATGATCTCCAGATGTTGAAGGAGGGCCCATACTCACAAGCCTTGCAACAGCGTGTCCGTTCTGATCATGGTCATTTGGCTAATGAGGATGCTGCCTCTTTATTACAATCTCTGCTTCATGATCAATTACAATATGTGGTTCTGGCCCATCTCAGTACAACCAATAACCATCCTGATTTGGCTATGAAGGCTGCCAAGAAAGTTGTAGGCGATAGCTTCCTTCAGCTCAGGGTTGCGTCTCAGGCCTTGGCAACTGAGCTTATGCCCTTGAAGTGATGAAAAGGCAATAAACCAGACGGTCTCAATGAGGCAAAGAGATCCGATGTTCTTTGTCTATCTTGGGGTTTTCTTTATAGAGGAGCAGGGTCTTGCCGATGAGCTGCACAAGGGTGCTTTCAGTGGCCTCAGGTAATAATTCTGCAGCTTCTTGCTTGTTGAGACTACTGCTGTTTGCGATCTTAATCTTGATCAATTCTCTGACCGCTAACTCCTGTTTGGCTGCTTTGATTACATTTTCGGTTAATCCTTCTTTGCCTATAGAGACTAAAGGGTCGAGGTGATGGCCAAGTCCTTTGAGAAATTTTTTTTGTTTTCCGGTTAATATGAAGGCAATCTTGTCATCTGGGGCAGTCATGTTTTTGTTATCCTTTAATAAATGAATTAGTGAATCAGGTTTGTGATAATTTTATAACCACTGATATAGGTTCCCAAAGAAGATCCCAAACTCGTTAGTATAAAGACGAGAAAGACCCGGAGCAGTTTGTTCTTCCACCATCCGAATACGGTACCCATGTCATCTCCCACTGTTTCAAATTCCTTAACTAGAGGAGGTGCCATCATAATCTATATAAAGGCGGCCACATAGCCGGCCTTTATTACTGGTGTCAGGCTGGTGAATGGGGCAACAACAAGAGCGCTTAAAATAGTAAGAGGGTGGGCAAGGGCTATCATGCCGCCAATGGCAGATGGAATACTGTGCGCCAAAATCCAGTAGAGGATGCTGGCCTCTGCAACTGCTTCTCCTTTTTGCAGGCCAATGCCAATAATGGAGCCGATAACAAGGAGGGGAAAAGACCAGCCTGCAATCTTCCAACCTTTGGCAATAGGGGGGATGGTCGTGATGTCGGCAAGCATCCCACTGTTGTCAATGGGAAACTGTTTCTGAATCCCGGCTATATGGCCTGCTCCTACTACGGCGACAAGACGTTGTCCCGTTGTCGCCTTGATCCTTTCAGATAAGTAGATATCTCGTTCGTCGATAAGCACCTTTTTGACATTGGGCAGTATCTCGCCCATTTCCCCCATCAACTCAGAGAGGACATCTTTTTGTTTGAGCTCGGCAATCTTTTCTTCACTGATCTTTGTTTCGTTAAAGAGGCTGGCGAAAAGAGTGGCCAATAGATACCCTTTTTTAAATAAAGACGTTGATTTCCAAGCTCGACGTAGAGTAATGCGAACATCACGGTCACATAAAGCAATGGGGATATTCTGTTCTGTGGCAGATTGTGCGGCAGCGAGTAATTCTGCTCCTGGTTTCACGCCTAATTTCGCACCTAACTTTTTTTGGTAGGATGCCATCAGGAGATTGACCATTAGGGTTGAGAGTTGTTTGTCCTTGATGATCTGTTTCAGATCCAGTGCCTGCCAGCGTTTTTTTTCGGTGAGGGCTTGGTAGCGTTTTTCGTCAAGTTCGATGCAAACCCCATCAGGTTGCTCTTGCTGAATAATCTCTCGAACCAGCGCAACTGACTCCTGAGAGATATGGGCTGTGCCCACCAGCAGGATAGTCCGATCGTGGTATTCGATAAGATGGACATCTTCCGGGTATTCTTTGGATGGAAAATGTTGGTGTGACATCAGCAAGAGAGTCCTGCAATAAGAGTTGATGACAAAGAAAAAAGGATGTTGGTATAAATCTGGAGGTGACAAGTACTCTCTTCCAGGCTAATAAAAAATTTTTCCTTCATATCTTTTTTGATCTGAGTGGGTATAAACCACTTGATTGTAAAGAGAACTAGGGGGGAATATTGAAAAAATATTATTTGGAACTGGAGATAAGTACAGGAATTGCTGAGTAAATCAATAAAGAGGTCTGAGCGAGATAGTCCTGATTCTTTTCACGGTCTATCCATTAATTTGGTTAAACATCTTTGATCTTGAGACGCTTTCCAGGATGGATCGTGTTAGATTGAAGATTATTCCATTGTTTTATCTGCAGAGGTGACAGCTTTAGTTCCTTGGCGATGGTCCAGAGTGTGTCACCATCTTGCACTTTATACCAACTGTGTTGTGGTTTGTCCGATGGTTCTGTATTGCTGGCAGTTACCATAGTATTTGCAACCGCTTTCGGGAATTTCTTTATCTGTGAGGCAAGAATGATAACTTTGTCATCTTTTGGAGAGTTGGAGGCTACAATGGTATCAGCTTTTGCCGCAGGCTGAGAACCTTTATCCTTCTGGTCAATGTAGAGAGAGAGTTGTTGCCCTGCTTGTAGTTTTGGGTTACGGATGAGATTGTTCCAGGAAATGATGAGCTCGGCTGGTACTTTGTATTTGCGAGATATTTGTGAAATAGATTCACCTTTTTGAATCCGGTGTAGAATGAGATTATCCTGAGTGGCAGCGGCAATAGTCTGCTCGCTTCCTTTCGGTAGAAGGTGATATCGAATGTTTTGATAAGGAATGCGTAGGCGTTGACCAGGCGCAAGCTTTTGATCTCTTAAATTGTTGACCTTGAGCAGTGTAGTTTTATTGACATCATAATGATTGCACACTTGGGATAGAGATTCTCCCTTGGCGATGGTATGGCTTTTGTAATCGGTAGTGACAATACGGTGGAGCCTGGGTAGGTTTTTGCTGGCTATCTTTTGAGAGCCAACGGGAATTTTAATGTGGTAGGAACTTTGATTGAGTGGAGTTTTGTCTGTAGATAATTCCTGGTTGAGAATATCAATGGTTTTTCGGTCACAGCTGCTGATAAGGGCGATAGCATCCAGTGTAAGGCCTGGGCCAACCTCAAGGGTTTCATATGCGTAAGGGCTTTCAACTTGAATGTCGGTAAAACCATATTGTTCAGGGTTTTTGGCAATGATGATAGAGGCAATAAGTTTAGGGACATACCGTTTGGTTTCCATAGCCAAATAGTCATATTGGGCCAGCGACCAAAAATCTTTGGTGTTATAACGTTCAATCCCTTTACTGATCTTGCCAGGCCCTGCATTATAAGCGGCCACCGCAAGATGCCAGTCGCCAAATTCATCATAAAGATTAGAAAGGAAGCTGACTGCCGCTTTAGTAGATTTTTCGGCATCGCGTCGCTCGTCGAGATATTTGTCTGTCTTTAGATTATATTGGGAACCGGTTCCCGGAATAAATTGCCAGAGTCCTGATGCATCAGATTTAGAATAGGCCTTTTGATTAAATCCACTCTCAATCATTGACAAGTACGCAAGATCCTCAGGGAGTCCTGCCTCTTTAAGTTCTTTTCGCATCAAGGGTAAATATTTGCCGGAACGACTCAACCAGACTGCAAAACTTTTTCTTTGTTGGTTCTGGAAAAGATCAAGATAAACTTGTACTTGATTATTGATGGTAATGGGGAAATCGGAGCAGGTCGTATCGGGTTGCAAGTTTTTATTTTGAGAAGCGGTATTAGCAGTCGTCCATGAACCTGCACGCCGAAGTGCTTCTAATTCTGTAGTAAGATCTTGATCGGGATCTTCAGCGTCAGGTGGAGCAACACTTACGAGTTCCTGGTTGTCTGAGAGACGCAACTCTGCTGAATGTTGACCATCAGCACAGGCAGAAAAAAACAGGGCAGGCAAGAGCAAGGCACATATGCTCAAACATCGTATAAGGAGCTGAGTCATAAGGGGTTCTATAAAGTAGTAAAACTTTTTTAGGTGTGTGGACGCGCGAAAATCAGATGAAGAATAAAACGTTATTGTACTCTGACGAGGAACACAGTACATTCGCACCCAAGTTTAAGTTGATTATTTAAACTCTAAGTGCTTTTGAATTGCAACAAAAATAAGATAATATGGGAAATTTACTTCTTAAAAAGAAGCTCCTCTTTTGTGTTTTTTTATTTTGTCTATAAACTAATTTATTTAAAGTGTTGAAAAAAGAGAACATAGTTGACCCGTTCTATTTATTATGTTGAGAAAAATATTTTATTTATTGTCTTTATTGGTGATTATTGGTGCGTCAGGGATTGGATGGGCTTTCTATTTCTTTGTGGTCTTGCATCCAGGAAATGAGATTGATCCTGCTAATATTCAGCGTATTTTGGGGAAAGAAACACCTGTTTTTTATAGTGATGGGAAAACGAGATTGGGCGCTTTTTTTGATCAGGCTCATCGACAATATGTGACGTATGAACAGATTCCTAAGGATTTTGTGAATGCTCTGGTTGCATCTGAAGATAATAATTTTTTTTCCCACTATGGTTTTGATCCATTGGGAATTATGAGAGCTGCTTTTAGAAATTATCAGATGGGTCGGGTGGTGCAGGGTGGCAGCACTTTGACCCAACAGACTGCAAAAAATCTTTTTAACAGGAGCAGTCGATCATATCAGGCTAAAATCAAGGAACTTCTTTTTGCTCTTCGCTTGGAATACTATTACCCAAAAGAGAAGATCTTTGAGTTTTACACGAATCAATTTTATGTCAGTGGCAATGGGCATGGTCTCGGAGTAGCGGCACGTTATTATTTTAACAAGCCGGTTGGAGAATTGTCACTGCTGGAGAGCGCCTTTATTGCTGGGAGTGTGAAGAAACCGAACTATTACAATCCGTTTATTAAAAAAACTGACGAAGCGGCTGTAGTAGCTCAAAATAAAGCCAATGTGCGGGTTCGGTATGTTCTTGAAAAGATGCATGAAGCAGGAAAGATTACTGATGCACAATTCCAGGAAGCGATTAGCACTACGCTTGTGTTTCGTCGAGGAACAATAGGATACGCTCAAGATTATGTGATGGATATGGTGACTGATGCCGTCTCTACTCCGGATGTTATTGAGGCGTTAAGGGCTCAGGGAATAGATAATCTTGCCACTTCAGGATTGCGGGTGATCACTACTGTTGATGAGGAGTTGCAGAAACAGACCCTCTACTCCCTTCGTCAGGAGCTTTCCCGTCTGGATGTGCGCTTGCGGGGGTATGTCCGAGGCGAAGTGCAAAAAGAATTGCAGGGAACTGATTATGCTGGGGATATGTTGTTAAAAAAACATGCCTTCCTTTTTGGGACGATTACAGGGATTACAAAAACCACGGAGAAGGGTAAAAATTCAGTACGTATTCAGGTTGATTTAGGAAGAAATTTAGGGGCTGGGGTGATTCAGGAGCAAGGGCTTATGGGGTTACTTGCTGCTCAGGTAAAGTGGAAACAAGGTCGTTGGAGTGATGCCGGAGTAAAAGATCTGCCATTACTATTGCCCGAGTTACGGGAAGGGGACCGCGCATGGGTCAGTGTTCAAGATATTGCCTCTGATGGTACCGTAGCGCTTGAGTTGGAAAGATTTCCAAAAATTCAGGGTGGGGCCTTGATTCTTCAAGAGGGTATGATCAAGGCTATGGCTGGTGGTGTAGAGAATAGATTTTTTAATCGGGCAATTTATGCCAAACGTACCATGGGATCCGCCTTTAAACCTTTTGTCTATACCGCAGCCCTGCAACTTGGCTGGAATGCCACGGACCTGTTAAGCAATAAGAGAGATGTCTTTGTTTATCAGGGACAGCCTTATTTCCCCAGACCTGATCATAAAAGTGAAAACAGTCAGGTCTCAATGAGTTGGGCAGGTGTACATTCAGAAAATCTGGCCTCTGTCTGGTTGCTTTATCATCTTTGTGATCATTTAAGTATGAAGCAGTTTCAGGAGGTTGCAGCCCATGTTGGTTTGTCTCCCAAGAGTCCTTCCGGGGAGACGGAATCCTACGAAACTTATGTGGCCAAAATCAGGGATCGGCACGGTATTATCATTAACCGGGCAGTACTTGAAAAAGCAGCCTTTGATCAGGCTGTTGCCAATCTGGAAACGGATTTTATCTTTGAAAATCGTCTTTCAGAATATGCAGTCATGAAAAACCTGCATTATGGAGCTGCTTCTTCAGGTTCCTCGCCCAACCTTGATGCACTCTTACAGGATAAGGGGGTGACGGAGTCGGAGAGGCAGGAGATTTATTTACGGAAGTCTCTTTTGGCTGGTCAGAGTTATCTTGATCTTGTTGCTTTGCAGCAGGAAATGTTTTCTTATCGCCGTGAAATAGAAGATCAATGGACTTCTGCTGATTTTTTTACAGTTCGAGGGAATCAAGGCAAGGCAACGCTTTATTATGACTCGTTACATGAGCGCTATACGTTTACTCAAAGGGTGCAATCTGGTGCCCTGCAGGTGGTTGATGTAAAACAGTTGCAAGAGTCTTTACTGCAACAGGATAGTGCGGGGAAGGAAAAATTCTGGTCTGATGTGCTGTTGGATTCGATGTTGTCTTCTGCGACCATAGACATGGTCCGTAAGCAGGTTGATATTGAATTCAAGCGATTAAGTGCGTTGCCGTTATATAATTTAGATGTTTTATCCTCGGTAAAAGATTTTAGATTATTGGTTGGACTTCAGTATCTTATTAAATTTGCCAAGGAGCTTGGAGTTAGAAGTCAACTTGATCCTGTCCTTTCCTTTCCTCTTGGCTCTAACGTAGTTACTTTGCTTGAGTTTGTGCGGATGTATGAGGGGATTGTGACGGGAGAAGTGGTCTTGAGTGATGGGCAGGAGGAGGATTCTCGTGATTTGCTTGCCATTATTGATCGTATTGAATCCATTGACGGTGAGATCCTTTATCAGCCTAAGCGAAAAAGGAGCAGACTTGTGGCTCCCGAGACATCGCTTGTTGTTGGTCATATTCTTGAGAATATTGTGAAATTTGGAACAGGACGTTATGCTGATAAAAATGTCCGGTTAACAGAAATAGACGAAGAGGCCAGTAAGAAATTTGCAGGTTTTGACCTATCGATTCCCCTTTTAGGAAAAACAGGGACTGCCAATAATTATACTAATGCTTCATTCTTCGGCTATTTGCCAGGATTTGCACCTCAGGGAGGGGGGGTGGTGGCTAAAGGTGGGTATGCGGTTGGAGTGTATGTGGGATTTGATGACAATGAAGATATGCGCCGTTCTTCAACAAAAATTACTGGCTCGGAGGGGGCTCTACCCACTTGGACTGAATTGGTTCGTGTGTTGTTAAAGGAAAAAGGCTATGCGAAACAACTTGATCCTGTTGAAATTTCTTTTTCAGGTCTTGTTTTGCAGCGACCGTCGTTAGGTCAGTTGAATCTGGCGGTTCAAGCTGACCTTGGAGGGGTGTTGCCTTCCCATGTCAGTGAAGTGGATGTGAAAAATCGCTTGAGCCCTTCGATTATGACTTTTGGGGAACTGGACAATGCGGGCGTATTTGTGCCGGCAAGACAGTATCAACCTTATTGGAAGGCTAACGAGCCTTCAGTTGATGCTGACTTTAGATAGTGGGAGCCATATTTTATGGGTAAGGATATTTGTTTGACTTTGTAGGTGATTTGGGAGAGATTGCAGAAAATGACCAATCTGCGTATATTGAGAGTAAGTTTATTCAGCGGATGATTATGGCTTTTTTCTGGATTGTTATTTTTTATAAAAAAATAAGTAGATATATTATGATTCAAGTAAAATCTGTATTGTTGGTTATGTGTTGTTCAATGCTAATGAGCGGGTGTCTTTATGAACAAAAAAGGATGATAAATCCTGCCGCTCCGGTTGTGTCTGAGCGTTCTCAACCTTCCGCTACACCAGAAAATGAAAATGGTGCAAGTGGATCAGTTCCTGTTCAAGGGGCGAATCTCCCGCGGGGGGCTGAACGATCAGGTGTGGTTGCGGCTGATACGGCGCGGATTATGCCATCCGTTGAGTATGTAACTGGCAGGATTTCTGAGTATAATAAAAAGATAGATCGTTGGAAAGAGCGAGATAGTCAGGCTGCTGTTTTGCGAATCCCGGCTGATGAATCTGAAAAAATGGTAGGTTGTTTTCGGGACCTACAAAAAGTGTTAAATGGCTATAATCGACTACATGATATTCTTTTGCGTCAGGCGTCCATGCCGACAAATGGAACAATAAGTGCGAAGGAAGTATATGAATTGCAACAGAGCGATGTTGCCTTTCTGGATGGATTCTGTGGCCAAATGGTGGCTGATAAATCTAAGGGTGCGGGGTGGGCAAAGGGTGAAGAGTCTGGCAAGCTCTCTTCTGCGGAGGCTGTGATTGCGCAATATGCTGCAAATGGAGAATTTGAGGAATTGGTGCAGGTCTGGAAGCAGATGCCAGAGACGACGGCAGCCAGGGTGCAAATGAAGACCAGAATATTATATGGAAAGGCCTTGGTGGCGTTACAGCAGGAAGAAGAGGCCGTGAAGGTGTTTCGGCAGTTGGTTGATCAAATGACGAGTCCTGATGGTCAAGCTGGGGAACTTCTTTCGCTACGTAAAAATTTGGCTGATTTGTATATTGCTTCGGGAAATTATCAGGATGCGGAGGCGCAATATCTTGAAATATCAAAAGAATATAAAAGTATGGCCAGTATTGAGGATTGGGCCATATTACAACGCTCTATCTTGAAAAGGGGTGAGCAAGGTGGGCCTGAGCTGAAGGACTACTCTGATCTATTAAAAAAATATCTTGGTTTTAATCCTGCTAAGGATGGTTATACGGTGGTGTGGCAAGCGGACAAGTTCCTTCAGGCTTATCCCTACTCCCCTGTGGCGTCGAATGTGGATCTTATCAGGACTGCTGCTCGGGAACAGGCGGATAAGTGGTCTAAGAAGGCGTTGGTGACAACAGATGAGCCTGTCGAAAAAAAATCTGATCAGGGCGCATTCATCAAACATGAGGCAACGCCTAATATTATTACCCCTCCTCTGTCAGCACCACAACCGCAGGTGTCTGCAAATACGGGTGATGCAACAATCGCAGAGAAGGTTGAGAGCGAGGCTGTTAAACTTAAAAAGAAGCAAGAGTTGGAAGGTCGATGGAATGAAGGCGTACGCTTAATGGAAGGTGCGCAGTATGATAAGGCTATCGAGATTTTTACTCCTATGCTTGAAACTGAGTATTCAGCCAAGGCTGACAAGAAGATTGCCGAAGCATCATTGCTTGCGGCTGAAGCTGAGCGGCGCAAAGCAGCAGATCTGTTTATTCGTTTCACCAAGGCAACTGATGTGGAAAGTAGGAAGAAATTATTAATTGAGTCACATAGATGTTTGTCAGATATTCTGGTTAAATATCCCGATGTGGAGATCACAGAGAAGGTTCTTGGTAATATTAAAAGAGTGGAAAAAGAAATGAATGGCATTGATCCTAATCTTATTCAGCAAACTGGTCGTGTTGGAGGTGAAGAGTCAAGGGCTGTGAAAAAAATAAAATCCGATAGTTCTAGTCGCTAAAACTGTGCCGACAGGGATGTCCATTGCCGGGTTAGCTTTGACTATAAGGAAAGATAGAGTATACGGAAGTACGTGTGCAGTACTTTTCTCATTTTTTTGATTGACAGTGGTTGCATGATTGAGTAGTTTGCCGCGGTCGCCGGGTGCGTCACATTTGATGCGAACCATCCGGGGAAAGCAGGAAGTGTCAGGGTAGTAAAACGAATGATTTGGGTAAGAAAGTTATTGACAGGTTGTTTTGATTTGGTTAAGTTACGAACTTCGTCGCGGCCTTGAGCTGCGCGGCAGTCTGGGAGGATGAGACGGCCGGGATGATCCTTGAAAACTGAATAGCAGCAAACAGCAAACGGGCCCAATGAATGCATTTATGCATTCTCTGGTATCTATGCTTCGGCGAGATACTGGGCAGTAAAGAAGTAACTGAGAAGTCAGTCACTGAGTAAAAACAACTGAGAAATCAGTTCAGGATATTAAACTGGAGAGTTTGATCCTGGCTCAGAACGAACGCTGGCGGCGTGCTTAACACATGCAAGTCGAACGCGAAAGGGACTTCGGTCCTGAGTAGAGTGGCGCACGGGTGAGTAACGCGT